>JAFMCG010000198.1 GCA_017857895.1 Burkholderiaceae bacterium
TCATGCGTAAAGGGGGCATGCGCTCTGGTGATGTCTTAATCCTGACAAAGCCCATTGGCACAGGCACATTGTTTGCTGCTCACGCGCGCTTGCAAGCCAAGGGGCACTGGATTGATGATGCCTTGCAATCAATGCGCCACTCCAATCGCTTGGCGGCCGAATGCCTGCGTCGGTTTGGGGTCACCGCTTGCACCGATTTGACCGGTTTTGGGTTGCTGGGGCACTTGGTCGAAATGACACGACCCTCTGAAGTGGACGCCACCATCTATCTGTCCGCACTACCGGTCTTAGCCGGGGCCGAAGAAACCGTGGCCGCTGGCATCTTGAGTTCTTTACAACCCGCCAACGTGCGTCTACGCCGAGCGATTCGCAACCCTCAAGCCACGATGAACCATCCCCGTTACCCTTTGATATTTGACCCACAAACCGCAGGCGGCTTGTTGGCCAGTATCCCTGCCGACCAAGCCGATGCTTGTGTGCGCGAACTCATCGCGCTCGGTTACCCGCGCACGGGCATCATTGGCGCCATCCACCTACAGGGCGATGCCCTAGAACCGATTTCGCTCAAAGGTTAAGCCCTTGGATCACTGCCAACAAAGCCGCTTGCTCAGCCTCTGGCGTGTGGCGCAGCGCCAGTGCCCGACACCTATCAGTCAACACGGCTCGATATGCCGAGTCAGATTCAAACCGTGCCATCAACATCGCCAATCCAGCCGAATCGCCGGCTGGAAAAAGACCGGGATAGTCTTGCCCGAGCAACCCAGTGTTGCCCGTAATATCGCTGGCAATGACCGGCAAGCCTGCCACGCAAGCCTCAGAAACGACGTTGGCGCCACCTTCCATCACCGAGCTGATCACCATGACATGGCTTTGGGCGTACAAGCGACGAATCGCCGTTTGCGAGACTTCACCCAACCAGCTGTAACGCGGGTTGTCTTGCATCTGCGCTTGTGCGGCAAGCGCCCAATCCGCGGTGTGCGCACGCCCCGCTTGAATAATCCGTATGCGCGACGCTGCCGGCAACAACCGCGCTGCTTCAGCGGCGCGCAAACTGTCTTTCTCTTCACGCAAATGCCCCACCACACATACCGTGACCGCTCGGACCGAAGGCCTGGGGTAACTTTTGGGCAAAGGCAGCGCCGATTGATGAACGGTGTGCAAAATGGCGTGAAATTTGGCGGGGATGTCATGGGCCACATGATTATGCAACCCAATCAACGCGCTGGCATGATCCAAGCTCGCAAGCGTGAGCTCAGGGTGACTGTGCTGAAAACGATAAATATCAGTACCCGTGAGCACCACAATCAAGGCTCGATCAGGAAAGCGCTGCGCAAACGCAGCGATACTGCTTGCACTGCGCCAAGCATGCAGGGCAATCATCAAATCATACGGTCGGTCGTCAGCGCCCCATTGTTCGAGCACATTGACCTGATGCCCAGCCGCCCGCAACAATCTCGACCACCGCGCGGCGGTCGCACGGTTGCCGGCACGCGAGCGCGGAGGCGCTGGTGTCACCAAAGCAATTTTCATGACCAATCACCGTGCGGGAGAGCACAATGATAACCACACCACCCACTCATCGCCTGACCTCCGAGATGCTGATTGCCATGCTTGACAATGCCCGACAACGCACACTTGAACTCACACAGGATTTGCCAGCTGAACGCCACTTAGGACCTAAGCTTAGCACCGTAAACCCCCCTCAGTGGGAGATCGGCCATATCGGTTTTTTTCATGATTATTTTGTGCTTCACAAGTTCTATGGCTTGCCGAACTATCAAATCCCCAATGCCCAAGCGCTCTACGACTCAATGGGGGTGGCACACGATAAACGCTGGACGCTTGACTTACCGAGCATGGACGATACGTTTGGCTACTTGCGCACGGTTCGCAACGCCATGGTTAGCCGGTTGCCAGAGGGCTTAACCGATTCAGCCACCAGTTACGTTTGGCAGCTGGCCACGTTTCATGAAGATATGCATGGCGAGGCCTTTGCCTACACCCGTCAAACCTTGGCCGACACAAGACCCGTGATCGCCCCACCAACCGGTGGCTTGGCCTCTCTAGACGTGGGCGCTCTGGATGGCGAGGTGTTTGTTCCTGGCGGCGAACACACGCTTGGGGCAGATGAGACCGTTGGCTTTCGGTTTGACAATGAAAAACCCACTGTCACCCAAACTTTTGAGCCATTCACCATTGATGTCGCCCCGATTACTAACGCCGCCTATGCGCGTTTTGTAGAGGCCGGTGGTTATGAAAACCCCACCTATTGGTCACCTGCTGGTTGGGCCTGGCGCGATACTCAAGCGCTTAGCGCACCATGTTACTGGCGCCATGGTGGTGTCAGTTGGCAAGTCCGTGTTTTTGACCGCTGGCAATCTTTGCCTCCCCATGCGCCCGTTAGCCATGTCAGCCAACACGAAGCCCAAGCGTATTGCCAATGGGCAGGTCGTCGTTTACCGACTGAACTCGAATGGGAGGTGGCTGCAAGCCGCCAAGCCGTGGGGCAGACACTCAGCCCGCACAAAACACTCTACCCATGGGGCAATGAACCCAAAGGTGCATTAATGGCCAACACCGATGGTTATCGAGTCGGTTGTGTCGATGTGGTCGCTTACCCAGATGGTGACAGCGCCCTGGGTTGCCGTCAAATGCTAGGAAATGTTTGGCAATGGACCTCAAGCCTATTCATACCCTATCCTGGCTTTAACGCTGACCTCTATGCCGAGTACTCCGAACCTTGGTTTGCCGACGGGCGCATGGTGCTTCGCGGCGGCTCTTGGGCCACGCGCAGTCGTTACTTAAACAACAATACGCGTAATTTTTTCCCACCGGAGCGTAATGACATTATCGCTGGGTTTCGCACCTGTGCG
>JAFMCG010000056.1 GCA_017857895.1 Burkholderiaceae bacterium
CACCCCAGCGGCTAACCAAACCTGGGTGCCTGGCGGCATGCCCATCATGGGCGAAGTGGGGCTGAATTCAGTGCCGCTAAGACTGCAAGCAGGTTATTCACCTGAACATCACCGTGAAGGCAAATACGGCACTCACCAACAAAGAGTTCAATATGTCCAGCAGTTTGGGCGTGTGCAGACAAAGCTGGGCTGTGTGTAGTCTTGGGCACTGGCTTGAGCACCCGCGACTTCGGTGCCAACTGAACAGGTAAAAAGCCGGTCACTGAACCCAACTCAAGTCGATCAGCCCGAGAGCCTAACTGGTCGTTCTTGTACATCCAACGCCATCGGTGCAATTGGTTGGCATTAATGCGATGCGACATCGCCACAGCAGCAATTGAGGCGTCAGGTCGCATTGATTCTTGAACGATTCGAATCTTCTGAGCCGCTGTGTAACTTTGGCGCAAATGGGGTTGAGAAGCGGGTGAAAGATTATCCATAATAGATGTCCACTTAAAAATTAGATGGACACCTATTGTGGATAAATTTACGGTGAAAAACTAGGCGGTGCAGAGCGGGCGCTTACGGTTCACAGCCTGCATTGCCGAAATCTGCAAAGACACGGCTCAGAACCAAGTCCTAAAAAGTCATGAGGTTTTGAGACAAACGGGGTTTGAGACGCCTTACCAGGGTCGCTAACGTAGGTCGCAGTCAGGAGCCCAAAGCAAAAAGCCCCGCGTGGTGCGGGGCCTCAGGCCGCCTCAAGGCCTGCTAAGCAGGTTTGAGGTCTTTGTACTGGCGGAGGCGCAGGGATTCGAACCCTGGATGCAGTTTAACCCACATACTCCCTTAGCAGGGGAGCCCCTTCAGCCACTCGGGCACGCCTCCGGAACCAACTATTTACAACGAGTCGAAGTTTATCACGCCACACTCGTTCGTAGGGCGAGCGAGTGTGGCGAGGTTGATATTTCTGTTCGTTTACTCAGCTTCTGGCTTTGTTTCCAAGTCAAAAGCCTTGTGCAACGCCCGCACAGCGAGCTCAAGGTACTTGTCTTGGATCAACACGGATGTCTTGATTTCACTGGTGCTAATCATCTGGATGTTGATGTTTTCATCGGCGAGCGTTTTGAACATCAAGCTCGCAATACCCGCGTGCGAGCGCATGCCAATGCCCACGATAGAGACTTTGGCGACATTCTCGTCTGGGATCATCTGACGTGCGCCAACCGCTGGCACAATATCGGTTTGCATGATCTGCACAACCTTTTGAAAGTCGTTGCGATGCACGGTAAATGAAAAATCAGTCGTGCCATCAACAGATTGATTTTGTACGATCATGTCGATGTCGATATTGGCGTCGGCCACTTTGCCTAAGATGGCGTAAGCAACACCGGGCTTATCGGGTACCCCCAACAACATAATTTTGGCTTCATCGCGCGTAAAAGCGATACCTGAAACAACAGCGGCTTCCATTTGGGCATCTTCCTCAAAAGTAATCAGCGTGCCTGAGCGCATTTCTTGCTCAAGCGGCATATCGGGTGGTGTCAGTGATGACAAGACTCTGAGCGGCACGCGGTATTTACCGGCAAACTCAACCGAGCGGATCTGCAGGACCTTGGATCCCAGAGAAGCCATCTCGAGCATCTCCTCGAACGAAATCACATTCATGCGCCGAGCCGTGGGCACCACGCGCGGGTCGGTTGTGTAAACGCCATCAACATCGGTGTAAATCAAACACTCATCGGCTTTGATGGCCGCAGCAATCGCCACAGCGGAAGTATCAGACCCACCTCGGCCAAGCGTTGTGATGTTGCCACCGGGATCAACCCCTTGGAAACCCGTGACAATAACCACCCTGCCCGCATCGAGCTCAGCCAGAATTCTTTTGTCATCAATGGCGGTGATTCTGGCCTTGGTGTGCGCCGAGTCGGTTTGCACTGGCACTTGCCAGCCCGCGTAGCTGCGGGCATTGATGCCTTCGGCCTGCAAAGCCAAAGCCAACAAACCACTCGAGGCCTGCTCGCCAGTCGCTGCAATCACATCGAGTTCGCGACCATCAGGCGTGGCCGTGATTTCAAGCGCCAGACCCAACAAGCGATTGGTTTCACCCGACATCGCTGAAGGCACAACCACCACTTGATGACCGGCCGCGTGCCATTTGGCTACCCGTTTGGCCACATTACGAATGCGCTCGGTACTACCCATCGAGGTACCACCATATTTGTGAACAATTAATGCCATGACAAACCTTAAAAGCGACTGACACGTGGGGTGCCCAGCCGCAAACCAATGGGGAAACAACCTGAGCACCATATTTTTGGTGCCAGCGTGGTAACTAGAATCTTAGATTTTAGCGTGAAGTTCGATCCGGCCACGAACGCAGTAAATGGCTGACGCCCCGTGCTGCCATTGCAGGGCTCTGTCATGCCCCAAGGCATGAAGTTGCCGCAATTGACGCATCAAATCGCCAAGTCTGGCTTGTGTGGGCATTGGCACACCCGCTTGCGCGAGCCACGTGCGAAGCACAAGTGCCTGTTGCGCCTGACTCAAACCGCGCCAAGACAACAAATCAATGACACAACTTTTTTCCTTTGGCAACGCAGGCGCAACCACAGTTTGCAACAACTGCTGGCCAAACTCAGACAGCAATTGCTCAGCCTCAGCGGCTTGTTGGGCGTGCCGCGACAGTGTTCGGTGCCAAGCTGGCCAGCGCCCCTTGAGCGCCGGTATTACCCGCTCACGCAAAGCCCCACGTCCGAGCGCCTCGTCACGGTTGCTCGGATCATCCACAGGCTGCCAGCCTGTTGATGCCGAAAACGCGTTGACAACTGCCAAAATTTCTTCATGCTCGACATCCAACCATGGACGTAGCCACAACACATTGCCTTGCGGCGTCACTGATCTCATCGCCCCCAATCCCATCACCCCAGCACCGCGTAACAGGCGCAACAGCACGGTTTCGGCTTGATCTTGCATGTGGTGGGCCAACAACAAGGCGTTAACACCGTGGGCGTGACTCATTTCAAGCAAAGCAGCATACCGTGCTTGGCGAGCCGCCGCCTCAAGCCCCAAGCCGGCGCTCAAATCGACGACGACCTTTTGTGTTGTTAGGTCCAAGCCCAAGCGTTGGGCCAAGTCAGCCGCTGACGCCAGCCATTGATCAGCCTGCGGGTGCAAGCCATGATGCACATGAAAGAGGTGTAGTTCGAGCTGGTTTTGCTGGGCCAGTTTGGCACAACAAATAGCCAATGCCGCTGAATCGGGACCGCCACTTAACCCAACCGCAAAACAGTCAAGCCCGGGCTGCGCATCCAAACATTCAGCAATGGCCACAACCAAGTGTTGGGGCGGCTGAAAGTCAGTCAATTGATGACTATCCCTTGGATTCCTGGAACTCGCCATAGGCCAACAGTCGTTTGAGTCGGTGCTCAACCAATTCTTCGGCACTAAGGCCCGTTAATTGCCGCAGGGCATCAATCAAAGCCCGCCGCAACAAGCGCGCCATAACCCGAGGATCCCGATGAGCGCCACCCACAGGCTCATTGACCACACGATCAATTAACCCCAGATTTTTTAGGCGATCAGCCGTGATAGCCAATGCCTGTGCGGCATCCGGCGCTTTGTCTTGGCTACGCCATAGAATTGATGCACATCCTTCAGGCGAAATCACAGAATAAGTCGCGTACTGAAGCATCAACACGGTGTTGGCCACGGCAATCGCTAGGGCACCACCCGAACCACCCTCGCCAATAATCGTCGTGATGATTGGCACTTTGAGCTCAGCCATGGAGAAAATATTTCGGCCGATTGCCTCTGACTGCCCACGCTCTTCGGCACCGATACCAGGATAAGCACCAGGGGTGTCAACAAACGTGAATACTGGCAAACGGAACTTTTCTGCCAAGCGCATCAAACGCAAGGCCTTGCGATAACCCTCAGGCTTGGGCATGCCAAAGTTTCGAGCTGTCCGCTCTTTGGTGTCACGGCCCTTTTGATGGCCCAAGACCATACAAGGCAAACCATTGAACCGCGCCAAGCCACCAACGATTGATTGGTCATCGGCGTACATACGATCGCCATGAAGCTCATGAAAATCAGTGAAGATTTCCCGCACGTAATCCATCGTGTAAGGACGCTGAGGGTGGCGGGCAACCAACGCAGTCTGCCAAGCCGTTAACTTACCGTATATGTCTTTGGCAAGTGTCTGGCTCTTTTGTTGCAGGCGACTGATTTCTTCTGAAATGTCGACTGCAGAGTCAACCTGAACAAAGCGCAGCTGCTCTATCTTGCTTTCTAATTCGGCAAGTGGCTGTTCGAATTCGAGAAAAGTATTGCGCATCTCGGTATTATCATCCTTGGAAT
This sequence comes from Burkholderiaceae bacterium, assembly GCA_017857895.1. Classification (GTDB taxonomy): domain Bacteria; phylum Pseudomonadota; class Gammaproteobacteria; order Burkholderiales; family Burkholderiaceae_B; genus Algicoccus. Next base: position 4,342 of record JAFMCG010000056.1, read on the forward strand.
GAGCGCTGAAATCAGTGCTTAGTTTACCGCTTTAGTAAGCAACCGGCGCAGGATCCAAACTACGCCACAAGTACCAGGTCGCCACCGTGCGCCATGGCTCCCAAGCTTGGGCCACTTCACGCGCTTCAAAACGCGACACAGGCTCGCCGCTGTAGTAGAGCAATGAAATGGCCTTCAGCAGGCCCGCATCATCAAGCGGCAATATATCGGGGCGCTGAAGGTTAAAGATCAAAAACATTTCGGCCGTCCAGCGCCCGATGCCACGGATAGCACTCAACTCTTTGATGACGGCCTCATCTTCCATACTGGCCCAGCGTTGGGGGCTAACCAAGCGATCCTTAAAGTGTCCTGCCAAGTCCAAGATGTACTCCGCTTTTCTTTGCGACAAACCGGACTCTCGCAAGGCCGGTAAGCCGGCTCGAATCACACCCGTTGGCGTCAGGCGGCGCCCACAGCGCGTCAACACCCTTTGCCAAACCGACTCGGCGGCTTTGACGGAAATCTGCTGACCCACCACTGAGCGCGCCAGCGTGACAAACGGATTACCCCGCGACTCAAGCCAAATCTCAGGGTAGGCAGGAATCAGGCGACGCATGATGCGATCGCGGCGCATCAATTGCGCGGTCGCCGCATCCCAATATTGCGGCTTACCGTTTGGCATATCAACAGACTGAATAATTGCCATCACCACTAGCCCCTGCGCCATTCGGTCAAACCACCCGGCTTATCATCAAGCAACACCCCTGAAGCCGCCAGTTCTTGCCTGATTCGGTCAGCTGTCGCAAAATCCCGAGCAAGCTTAGCCGCTTTACGCTCAGCAATCAGCTGATCGACCACTTCATCAGCCAGTACGACAATCGGTTGCGCAACCGTTTCTTGCTCCGCATGAAGCGCTTGAGCCGCAGCCGCGGCCTCAAGCGCACGCTTGGTGTACCGGGTGGAGGCTTTAAAGTACTCACTGGGCACTTGTTGCAGCAATCCAATCATCTCACCCAAAACCCGCATCAAAGCACTGGCTTGGCCGTCTTGATCACGGTTGGCAGATGACGCCAACTCAAACAATACCGACACCGCACCAGCGGTGTTGAAGTCGTCATCCATGGCCTGCTTAAAACCAGCGGGCGCACCTTGCGACCAATCAATGCTTGAACCATCAAAGTTCAAGGCTGGTGGCACGGCTTGCAAGGTCTGATACAAACGATCAAGCGCACTCTGTGCATCAGCCAAGTTATCCGGTGCGTAATTCTGGATGCTGCGGTAATGATTGCGAACAATAAAAAACCGCAACATCTCGGCTTCACGCAGATTGGCTTGATATTGCACCTGATCTATACCGGCGTTCGCGCAAACGGTTTGACGGATTGTCATGAAGTTGCCCAGTGACTTCGACATTTTTTCAGCGTCAACCATCAACGGGCCGCAATGCATCCATGTGTTAGCCAACGTGCCACCAAAAGCGCCTTCTGACTGGGCAATTTCGTTTTCATGATGTGGGAACTTAAGATCAGGACCCCCACCGTGAATGTCCAGTGGCAGACCAAGCACCGACCGGCTCATCGCCGAGCACTCAATATGCCAGCCTGGCCGACCTTGCCCAAAAGGCGAAGACCATTTCGATTCTTCTGGCTCATCGGTCTTGGCCGACTTCCACAGCACAAAGTCCAATGGGTCGCGCTTGGCGCTAGACACCGCCACACGCTCACCGGCGCGCAACTGATCAAGCGTCTTGCCGGATAACTTGCCGTAGCCCGGAAAACTGCGCACTGAAAAGTTCACGTCGCCATCGTCAGCTTGGTAGGCGAGCCCTTTGGTTTGTAGTTGCTCGATGATGTCGAGCATTTGTGGCACAAAAGCGGTGGCTCGCGGCTGATCGTCGGGCGATTGCACGTTTAAGACGTGCTCATCAGCATGCATCGCCTCGATAAAAAAGGCGGTAACCTCGGATATGCTTTGACCTGTTTGAACCGCCCGCCGGATAATCTTGTCGTCAATATCAGTGATGTTTCTCACGTACTGGACGTCGTAACCACTGATTCTCAACCAGCGCTGAACAATGTCAAAACTCACCAGCATCCTCGCATGCCCTAAATGACAAAAGTCATAAACCGTCATGCCGCACACGTACAGGCGCACTTGACCCTCACGCACTGGCTTAAATGGACGCTTTTGACGCGACAAAGAATCGTAAATCTGGAGCATTGGCAAATTCAAGGAAAGTAAATGACAGTGGGTGGCAACACACGACTGACTGGCTTTTGGTCAAAGCGTGGCTACAATGTATGAAATCAGTATAACAACGTAGAGCGACCCGATTGAACCGATTTTATTTATGCGCCGTGGTGCTACTTAGCGCTCTGGCTTTTCCGTCGACCAGTGCTTGGAGTCAAGGCGCCAGCAACGGCGACAATGAGCCCACGCCAAACCGCGGGTGGGAGGGCTTGGCTCGCGTGCTTGATATGATCACGCCATCTGTTGACACGTTAGACCCGCCTTCGGGTACCGAGATCAATGATCGCATCTCTGGGCTTCTGAATCGCAGTCAAGCTCAAAAAGCGCTTGTTGAGATCACTGCGCGCGAGGCGCAACTTGCCAGCAGCGGCGCGCCTGGTGCTGACGTCCAATTGATGTTTCAAAAGGCAAGGGCCTTGGCTCAGCTTGGTCAGTTCAACGATGCACGATCGGTTTACAACGAAATGACCATTCGTTTTCCTGAGTTAGCAGAACCGTGGAACAACCTTGGCGTGCTCTACATCAGCCAGGGGTCACTGGATTTGGCTCGACAAGCGTTTGAAACGGCAATTAATAACAATCCTGCCTACCCTGCTGCGAGAAGCAACTTAGCCGATCTTCAACTATTGTTAGCGCTTCGTGAATACCAGGATGCCGCCAAACTTGGCTCTGCCAAGGCTCGCAAGCGGGCGCAGGACCTTGAAGCTTTTATTGGGAGTCTGAACTAAACATGTCATCACTTCACACTTTTTTTAACCGTTCCTTGGCTTCGCTGTTTGTAATGACGGCTGCCATCGTCATGGTCACCCCAGCAGGGGCACAGACCGCTTCACAACCTAACATAGGCAACTCATCCATGAGCACATCCCCTCGCGTCAAACTAACCACCACAGCTGGCGACATCGTCATCGAACTCGATGCCGTTAACGCACCAAAAACCACTGAAAACTTTCTCGCCTACACGCGTGATGGCTTTTATGACAACACCATTTTTCATCGTGTGATCGACGGATTTATGCTTCAAGGCGGTGGGTTCGAGCCCGGCATGAAGCAAAAAACCACCAAGGCACCGATCGAAAACGAAGCCAACAATAGCCTTAAAAACGACAAGTACACACTGGCCATGGCACGCACCAATGACCCACACTCAGCAACGGGTCAGTTTTTTATCAATGTGGCCAATAACGACTTCTTGAATCACACCGCCCCCACCGCTCAAGGCTGGGGCTACGCGGTGTTTGGCAAAGTGGTTGAAGGCCAAGACGTGGTTGATGCGATTCGCGGCGTGAAAACGGGTAATTCTGGTTTCCATCAAAACGTGCCAACAGAAGACGTGCTGATCGAAAAGGCAGTCATTGTTGAATAAACTGTCGCTTAACGGGCCAGTTTGGCTCGCTTCGGACATTCACTTGGGCGCTGACAACCCTGCCACCGCCCAACGCTTTTTTCAGTTTCTAGACCAAGCAAGCGCCCAAGCGGGCGCTTTGCTTTTGCTCGGTGATATTTTTGATGTTTGGATCGGTGACGACTGGACTGAACAACCACCCCAATGGTTGTCTGAGGCGCTGATCCATTTAAAACGCGTCAGTACGCGATGCCCGCTTTGGATTGGACGGGGTAATCGAGATTTTCTGATTGGCCATCAACTCGCCGAGACCATCGGTGCGAAATTACTCGAGCCACAGGTTGTGCTCGATGTCGCTGGCAGCCGCTATCTGCTTGCTCACGGCGACGAGTTTTGCATCAACGACCGCGCTTACCAACGGTTTCGACGAATCGTGCGAAACCGCTGGGTACAAAAAGCCTATCTATCCTTGAGCTTAAATACCCGGGCCAAGATCGCACAGAAAGCGCGACAACAGAGCATGCAAACCCAAACGAACGCCAATCAATCAAATTTAGACGTTTGCGAAACAACAATCGCAAGGGTACTGGCCCAAGAACAATTGACCGCCATCATCCATGGGCACACCCACCGACCCAATCATCATCAGCCCACACAAGTCTGCCCATTCGACCGCTGGGTTCTGCCTGATTGGGAAAGCGATCACTTGAGTGCAGAGCAGCCCGAAAGAGGCGGTTGGCTTGTGGTGGATGGCGCAAAAGTCACCGCCTTTAACAGACCGCCTAAAAAATAAATACGCCAACGATCAGCCCAAGCACGATCCGATACCAACCAAACAACCGGTAGGTGTGACGCACAATAAACCGCAACAGCGCCCGAATAACCACCAAGCCACTCAAGAATGCCATCACAAATCCCATCACAATAGCCATCGTGTCGGCTTGCGATAATTCAGCGGCATGACGGTAGGTATCGTACGCGGCGGCCCCAAACATGGTCGGAATTGCCAAAAAGAAAGAAAATTCTGTGGCCGTCTTGCGCTCAATCCCGGCAAGCATCCCCCCGATAATGGTCGCACCAGAGCGGGATGTGCCAGGGATCATCGCCACGCACTGGGCACACCCCACAGCCAAGGCCTGGCGCCATGAAATCGTCTCAAGCGACATCGCTCGTGGTGCCTTTTTGATCGCGCTCGGGCGCTCGACCCACAGCATAATGACACCACCCAAAACCAGCGTAACCACCACCACGCCCGGATGAAAGAAGAGCGCTTTAATTTGTGAAATAAAAATAGCACCAATGACAGCGGCTGGAAAAAACGCAACGGCCAAGTTACGCACAAATGACAGCTCAACCGGATCTTTACGGGCTGCGCCAACAAGCAACTGTATGATTCGTGCCCTAAAGACCCACACCACGGCCAACACAGCACCTAACTGAATCACAACCTCAAAAACCTTACTTTCGGTTGACTGAAAATTAATCCACTCACCCACCAAAATCAGGTGACCGGTGCTTGATACGGGCAAGAACTCAGTCAAACCCTCGACAATCCCCAGCACAAAAGCTTTGAATAAATGCAGATTGGTCTCACTCAATGTCACTCTCCCTGTTCCTGATCAGCGGCTATCGACTGCTTGGTGACATTGACTAACGCAATACGGCGACCATCAATTCGAACCACCTCAAACGTAAAAATAGCTTCAGGTCTTTTGTATTCGCAGATGTCACCAAGCTTAGGCAAATGCCCAAAATAATTGAGTAAGTAACCCGCCAGTGTGGTGTAGTCGTCGTCTTCGTTAACAAAACCAGTGGTGTCGAGCACTTGTTCGAGTTGGTGAAGATCAGTCGCACCATCCATGCGCCAACGATTTTCACCATCCGAAACAATGTCCGGTGTCTCGTCCTCATCGGGGAATTCACCGGCAATCGCTTCAAAGACATCGATCGGTGTCACTAGGCCCTGTAAAGTGCCAAACTCATCAGCCACCAGCACCAACTGGCCCTTGGCACGCTTTAAGGTGTCTAGCAAGCGACTGATGGTAATCGTGTCGTGAATGATTATCGGCTCTCGAAGGCGCTTTTGACGAATGTGGCCATGCGTCAAAATATCAGCCACCATGCGTTTGGCACGGCCAATGCCAACCACTTCATCAAGCGAGCCTCGACAGACCGGAAAATAGCTGTGCGGCTCCTCTTCTAACTGCATTTTGATGTTTTCTGGATCATCATCAAGATTGACCCAAGAGATCTCGGTGCGCGGCGTCATGATCGAGTGAACAGAGCGCTCTGCCAAGGTCAACACGCCACTGACCATGTTGCGCTCTTCAACCTCAAATGACCGGTCTTCGGTTGAATCAGCCGATGGTGTGAGCCCGGATACTGGACTCAGGTTGTAACTCTTGCCCAAAAGGCGCGCGATGGCTTGCACTGTTCTCTCGCGGATAGGCAGTCGGCTTTGCGCCACTGCGGCTCGAGGATCGCCGACGTGAAGAAACCAGGCCACCAGCACTAGGAACAACAACACCAACAAGAGCAAACCGCCAGGCATTGCCACACCGAATCCTCGAATCACCATTGAAAATCCGAGAATCAACAGAAACCCAAAACAAAGCAGTATCACCGCCGGATATGCGCTCACCCAGCGAATCAGACGCGCTTGGAGCAACAAAGACAGCAAAGAAGCGGCGACTGCGGCGCTGATCATCACAGCCAAACTCTCAACCAGCCCAATGGCAACAGTCGCCATGTCGATGGTAAAGAATATGCTCAGAAGGGCAATATGTAACACCACAATGCTGGGTCGACTCGGCTGGCGCTCTTCTTGGCTACGTGGGAGCGCCGCTTCGGTGCGCTCATAGATGGACAAAGTTGCCCTAAACAGTAAGTAAAACCCACCCACAATAAAAATGGCGTCTTTAAGTGAAAGACCAAAGGCACCCAAATTCAGCAATGGTGTGGTGAACTGGGTCAGCCAAACCCCACTTGCCAGTAGCGCGAGCCTGATCAAGAGAGCCGACAGCAGTCCCAAAGCTGGTGCCCTGGCGCGCGCTTGTGGCGCCAAGGACTCACTGAGTTTGACCGCATGCGCCACATGCCCGACAGCGAGCACAAGCTCTAAGGCCACTAGGGCCAAAAATCCAAGCCAGATGACCGGATTAAGGAATCCCTCCATCTAGGACCTCGAGCGAAATGATGAGCAACAGGGCCACAGCAAACACAAAACAGTGAGGTCCTATTTCAAATGATTGAGCAACTGTGGAAACAGCTTAGGACTCGCTGCAATCACATCACCGGAGTCCAGCCAACCTTGCTCGCCCGACAAATCACCAACCAAACCGCCGGCCTCAGTCACCATCAAGCAAGCGGCCGCTAAGTCCCACGGTTTAAGGTTAACGCCACAGAACCCGTCTAAGCGACCCGCGGCCACGTAGGCAATGTCGAGCACTGAAGAGCCCGTGCGCCTGACGCCACCGCTATCTGAACTTAGGGCTTTAAAGCGGGTTGAGGCATGTCCATCTGGCCCAGCCGAACCCGGCCAACGAGCCCCCAAAAGCGCTTCTGGCAATCGCAAACAACCCGACACCCTGATACGCCGATCATTCAAAAATGCACCAGCGCCTCGGCTGGCTGTGAACAATTCATTGCGCGTTGGATCATAAATGACCGCATGCGCGATCTGTCCACGCTGTTTGACAGCCACCGAAACAGCATAAATCGGCATACCATGAATAAAATTGGTCGTGCCATCGAGTGGATCAATCAGCCATTCAAATTCAGGCACACGATCATCGGCAGGCCAATGTACTCGACCTGATTCTTCACCCGTGAAAGCATGTTCTGGATAAGCCGTGTGCAAGATATCAATAATGGCTGCTTCACACGCGACATCAACATCAGTCACAAAATCTCTTGCGCCCTTTCGAGTAATCTGCAAACGTTCAGCGTCTATGCTGGCACGGGTAATAATATTGCCTGCACGGCGGGCTGCCTTAATGGCGGTGTTCAACATCGGGTGCATGGAAATTGCTGTCCTTGGCGCTTAAAGTATTGGATTTTAAATGACTCTTGAGTTTTCAAGGGTTCGGTTCATCCTAACCGAACCCAGCCATCCCGGAAACGTCGGCTCTTCGGCCCGCGCCGTAAAGAACATGGGGTTCGAAGATTTGTGGCTCGTCGCCCCAAAAACGGCAAACATGGCCAGCGATGAACAAGCCATCGCATTGGCTAGTGGCGCAACCGACATACTCGAGAACACTCAGAGTACTCCAACGCTGGAACAAGCGCTCGCGCCGATCACGCTCTCCTTTGCACTGACAGCCCGTGCGCGCGACTTGGGACCCCCGCCATGCGACATCCGCGAGGCAGCCCAGCTCGCCCGCGAACACCTCTGCAAGCACGCATCGCACCGCGTTGCCATTGTCTTGGGTAGCGAGCGGGCTGGCCTGACCAATACTCAGATCAGTCTTTGTCACCGCATTTGTCACATACCCGCTAATCCAAGTTACAGCTCGCTGAACGTGGCTCAAGCCCTGCAGCTTGCGGCATGGGAGGTTCGCTACGCCTTGATCACCCCTGAAGAGCGGTTGCCAACCACCCCTGACTTGGCGCCAGACATGGGCAAACAGCTCGCCCGTACTGAGTCGATCCAAGCATTGGCCAAACATTGGGAACAAGCCCTGATTGCCGTTCAATTCTTAGACCCTGAGCATCCCAAAAAACTCATCGCTCGCATGCAACATTTGTGGCAAAAAAGCGACTTAACGCAAGATGAGGTTGATATGCTCAGAGGCGTATGTACCGCGATGATTCGGTCAGCACAAAACCAAAAAGACCTGTTTAAACCCTAGTACTTAACAGAAATTCCTGAAATACCAGGCAGCCAATCAGTTACGATTCAATCATGTTCAATAAGATCAGAGAAGATGTCGACTGCATTTTGCAGCGCGACCCAGCTGCCAGAAGTCGCGTAGAAATCTTGACGTGCTACCCCGGCTTACATGCGATTTTAGTGCACCGGATAGCCCACCGCTTTTGGTCGAGCGGTTGGTTTTGGCTTGGGCGCTTTATTTCGCATCTTGGTCGCTTATTGACCGGCGTCGAAATCCACCCCGGCGCGAAGATTGGTCGGCGGGTCTTTATTGATCACGGCTTTGGCGTTGTGATCGGCGAGACAGCCGTTGTTGGTGACGACTGCACCATCTACCAGGGCGTCACACTGGGAGGCACACGCCTATACAAAGGCCAAAAACGACACCCAACACTTGGGCAAGGCGTTGTGGTGGGCGCTGGCGCCCAAATTTTGGGCGGTTTTACTGTCGGCGATGGTGCTCGCATTGGTTCAAATGCCGTGGTTATCAAACCCGTGCCTGCCGGCGCGACAGCCGTGGGTAACCCCGCGCGCTTGATTAATCCAGCGCAAGAAGATCAGCCCGTGGTTGATTTCCCACCCGGGGTTGACGCTGACTGTTGTGATGAGGGCCAACTAGATCCCAAACCGTTGCAAGACATGCTGTCTGCGCAAGACGGGCAAAAAGCGGACACGCACCCAGGCAGTGAGTTCTCCGCGTATGGCGTTGAAGCAGATGACACGGACCCATTGGTCAAAGTGTTACACGAACTGATTGACCACACCGCGCGCCAAGATGCACGCATCGCAGAGCTCTGCCGAGCCGTTGAGTCGATGGGGAAAAAAGTCGAGCAATCCACCAGTGATGGATTGCTCGATGCTGACCGCTTAAATAAACTCGTAGACTAATTAGAAGGCCAATGGCAAGCCGGTGAGTTTGAGCAGCTCTGCTTGCCCCACCCCAGCGCAATCTTCAATAACCTTCACCACACCGCCTGGCTGAATCTCAAACACAGCGTAATCGGTATAGACCCGCGAGACACACTTGAGTCCCGTCAAGGGATAGGTACATTGCGCCACCAATTTTGACTGACCTTCTTTGGTCAAAAGCTCCATCATGATGTAGACCGATCGAGCGCCAATTGCCAAATCCATGGCACCACCCACGGCCGGAATAGCATCAGGTTCACCAGTGTGCCAGTTGGCCAAATCACCGTCGCACGAGACTTGAAAAGCCCCCAGCACGCAGATGTCAAGATGACCGCCACGCATCATGGCAAATGAGTCCGCATGATGGAAATAGCTCCCACCTTTTAATAGCGTGACAGGCTGCTTGCCCGCATTAATCAAATTCCAATCTTCTTCGCCCTTGGCCGGTGCTGGGCCCATACCGAGCACGCCGTTTTCACTTTGCAAAAAGATTTCTTTGTCATCTGGCAAGTAATTGGCCACCTTCGTTGGCAAACCAATACCGAGGTTCACAAAGGCCCCTTCCGGGATATCGCGAGCCAGCCGTTGGGCGATCTCATCTCTGGATAAACGCTTCATCTTCTGATCTCCTAGGCCTGAACACGCACGATGCGCTTGACATAAATACCCGGTGTCACCACCGATTCTGGGTCAAGCTCACCTAACTCAACCACATCATCAACCTCAGCGATAGTGAGTTTGGCAGCCGTGGCGTGAACAGGGCCAAAGTTTCTCGCTGTCTTGTTGTAGGTCAGGTTGCCCCACCGGTCGCCTAGCTTGGCCTTGATGAGCGCCACGTCAGCCACGATAGGCAGTTCAAAGACAAAGTCCACACCATTGATATTGCGCACCTCTTTGCCTTCGGCCAGCATCGTACCCAAGGCTGTTCGGGTGTAGAAACCACCAATGCCGGCGCCACCGGCACGGACCCGTTCGGCCAATGTGCCCTGGGGCACCAACTCAAGCTCAAGTTTGCCAGCCCGATAGAGCCCATCAAAAACGTGCGAGTCGGCCTGACGGGGAAACGAACAAATGATTTTGCGAACTTGACCAGATTTGAGTAGTGCCGCCAAACCGGTGTCGCCATTGCCCGCATTGTTATTCACAATAGTCAGGTCTTTGGCACCTTGCTCAATCAGGGCATCAATAAGATCCAGAGGCTGACCTGCGCCCCCGAATCCGCCCACCAAAACGACGGATCCGTCAGCAATGCCAGCCACTGCGTCTTGCAACGTTGGAACGATTTTGTTGATCATGTCAGCTGTCACCAAAAGCAAAGATCAAAGTCTACCTTGTCGCCCTCGTCTGTGGGTGCGCAAAAAGGCCAAATCAAAAGTAAACTGGATTCTGGACTTTTGATTTAGAAAAGCCTTTCTTGATTCGTCTGGAAATGCTTAAAAATGACATCAAATTAAAAGTATTTCTTAGCTTTTTTAGTCTCACGACAACCGCGATTACGGCACTTACATTTTGGCTAAACCCACCTCCGAAGCGCAAGCACACACCCCGATGATGCAACAGTTCTTTCGATTGAAAGAAGAGGCAGGCGAGTTGCTGCTCTTTTACCGGATGGGGGACTTCTATGAACTCTTTTACGACGATGCCGAGCGCGGTGCTCGCCTGCTCGGCCTGACGCTGACCAAACGTGGCACATCAAACGGTGCCCCTATTCCCATGGCTGGCGTACCCGTGCACGCGGTTGAGCAATACCTG
>JAFMCG010000199.1 GCA_017857895.1 Burkholderiaceae bacterium
ACTGCCGGGCCAGGCTTCTGAGCGCTGTCTCGTTCATGCCTTGCAGTTGTTGTTCGGTCATCATGAAACGTATGGTGACACAGGCCCAAGCCGTGCGAAATGATCACATTCCCCAATTGATTTTTACACTCAAATTGGGTCAGAATTTACCCTATTCCGCACTCACTAAACCGTTATCTGGCGGGCCTTTCCAAGGCGTTGCCAAGGCAGCCCGAGTAGCAGCGCTTCAACCTGACTTTGCGTCATTTCCACCTTCGAACCCGACTCGATTTGAGTCCGAATAAAGTGACCCTCATGCAGCCGACGTACCGCAAGCCACACCCCAAAGCTATCAGTGACCAGTACCTTGATCCGGTTGGCTCGGCGGTTGGTAAAAAAGTAGGCGTGATGGGCTTGGGCAGAACCAAACACTGACACCACTTTGCCCAGCACCGTTTCCATACCCGCTCGCATGTCGATGGGCTCAATAGCCATCCAGTACTGCTCGATCTTAATCACGCCAACCACTCGCGCAACCACTGTGCGCACGCTTTGGCCGATGACGTGGGCCAAGCCACCACGATCCGTTGCTGCCCGCGAGTGCACTCAATTCGAATATCGCCGACTGGCGCCGCCGGGGCAACCACCTCAACGGGCACGAACCCCTTGGACAGGCCTCGCATGTGATGCTCTCGCACCCAACGCTTGACCAGGTTAGGGCCCAAATCGTGATCGCGGGCAATCTGAGGGACCACAGCACCCGGCTGCACACAAAGCTTGACGATGCGAGCCTTGAACTGGGGCGTAAACCGACGCTTCTTTATAGCGGGCCGCTTGGGCACCACCGAAGCGGGAGTTGGGGTTGTATCAGTTTCCATGCCCGTCACTATCGGGCATCGCTACACCGTCAACAAGATGGGTTTACCGGTCGCTTACACTTTCTCGACTCTCTAAAGGACTGCATGATCCAAGGGATATCTTGATTCGTTTTTCGTTGTACAAATGAATATATGAATTAACGATCTGAATAAATTGATCAATGGGTGTTGCCTGCCAGCCACTCGCGCAACCACTGTGCGCATTCTTTGGCTGATGACGCGGGCCAAGCCACTACGCCCCGTTGTTGCCCGCGAGCGCACTCAATTCGAATATCGCCGATTGGCGCAGCCGGGGCGAGCGCCTCAACGGGCACGAACCCCTTGGGCAGGCCTCGCATGTGATGCTCTCGCACCCAACGCTTGACGATGCGAGCCTTGAGCTGGGGCGTGAATCGGCGCTTCCCCAAAGCGGGCCGCTTGGGCACCGCCGCCGCAGGAATTGGGGTTGTATCAGTTTCCATGCCCGTCACAATAGGGCATCGCAACACCATCAACAAGATGGGTTTACCGGCCGCTTACAGTAGTCAGGCTAAGCTTACGGATTAACGGCTTCGAGTTTTTGCTGCTGCAAGTTGAATTTTGTCGGTGGCGTAATGGGCACTATCTAGGGCACCCTCTTGCCAACCTGGCCAGTAGCTATACCAATCACCTGCTGGGTAGACAACCTGACTCATCTCATCTGCCTTTTTTAAATGTTCGAATATGGTGGGTTGTGTAAACGCGGTATCAGATGCCCAGCCACCAGCTTGGTACGGCATCTTCCCCCAAGCGATGGAGACGCCATTTTGGGAAAACACTTTTTCTTTAAAACCGGGATGCAATTTTTCACCGCCTAGCAGCGCGACAGCGATTCGCTTTTCACGAGAGTATGTTTGAAACTCATTTGCTTTTTCGCCCTCGTTGTAGGCACCAATTAAAACGCCACTTTCACGATTAAAACCGAAGGACGGATACCAAATTTGGGTGATGATATCTTTAGTCCAACTGATACCACCGTAGATACGGTTTTCCTCTTCCCAGAAGCGGTATTTGCTTTGCCAGCCCACTTTACAAGCATTGCTCATGTGCACACTAGCCATCGTCTGACGAGTGGTGTCGTCTGTGAAATTGCCGCCGATCTTCGCTAGCAGGGGCGCCGAGAGTGTGGCCACCACATAGTCTGCTAGCATGGTTTGGCCTGATTGTGTCACAACAGAGGCCATGCCATTTTGTACGCTGATGGCTTTGACAGGCATGTTGTAGATGACGAGGTCCCGAAGCGCGACACCATTAGGCAATTGCGCTCGCTCAAAACCTTTGATGATCTGATCCATGCCGCCGACGGGCTGTAGCAAAGTTGATTGCCAGTAGTATCTTAAGTTAAGAAACATCTCGTCATTCCACAAATTTGACTGCAACACGTCATGTAGAGAGATGGTTGGCCAAGGCGTGCCTGGGTGACCTATGTCGCCTGGATTTAGTAGATTACCCGTCTTAGGGTTCATGGCGTAACCCGATCTGGGATTGGTGTCTGCCATCGAAGCACCCTGATAAACCAACTGGGCACCTTCAGCTGTTAATTGACCAAAATGTTCAAGCATGCCTAAAAAGTCGTCAACCTCTGAAGGGTCGAGTAACGAATCGAGTTTCCCCTGATTTTGTACTTTAGCCAACAACTCGGCAAGGTGTCCGCGCAAATCGTTGGTGAGGCGCCTAACCTGAACGGGGCGACCAGCATTCCATTTGTCATTTTGCATCAAGTTGGCACCACCTTGGAAGGTATAAGGTTGAAGCTCAACTTGGAGTTCTTTGCAGTAGTCAAGTACCCGAGCATGGTGTTGTGGAATTCTGCCGGGCCCCATGTTGAAGTAATTGTTTGTGTCGTTTGGCGACATACCGCCGACCTGCTTAAAGTTGACGATTGTTGGTGAGTGCCAGTCGGTTTCTTGGTAGTGGTCGCCATGGCGAACCGTTAAATTTCTTCCCCCCACACGATTTGTCGCTTCAAGA
>JAFMCG010000200.1 GCA_017857895.1 Burkholderiaceae bacterium
GCTATCCTTGCACCGCACCAAAAAAAATATTGAAACCTGTGCCTTAGCCTCTCGCTTTGAGTGTGGAAATATCTTAAACTCTGGAACGGTTATAAAGTACTTTAAGTAATGAAAATCAATGTCTATGCGGTTTTCAACGTTTTTTTGTTTGACAGTCCAAACAACTAAAGGTTAAATATAAACACGCGATGGCTGAAAAGAATAAACATTGTAACCACACGCACGCATCAATCATAAATGTGTGCAGAACTTTAACTAAAGATACGAAAGGGAACCTCTAACATGAACAAAACCGAATTGATCGAACTCATCGCCGGAAAGGCTGATATTTCAAAAGCAGCGGCAGGTCGTGCATTAGATGCGTTAATCGGCGGTGTTAAGACCACCCTCAAAAAGGGCGGCACGGTGACTTTGGTTGGTTTTGGAACGTTTGCAGTGACCGCACGTGCTGCGCGCACTGGCCGTAACCCACGCACTGGCGAAGCCATTAAGATCAAAAAAGCCAAAGTGCCTAAGTTCCGTCCAGGTAAAGCATTGAAGGACGCCGTCAACTGATTTCAGTTCACGTTTGCCGTCTTCTAACGGTTCGCTATAATGCGAACCGTTAATCATTTAAGCGGTTGTCATCTATTTGGCGTGACTCGCTGCGCGGCATGACAAATTGTTTTTTTATTCTCCGCTGTTTATTCTCTTTTGATCGTGGGTGCTTAGCTCAGTTGGTAGAGCGGCGCCTTTACACGGCGTAGGTCGGGGGTTCGAGCCCCTCAGCACCCACCACGATCTTGTAAGTCGTTGATGTTTCTTTAGAAAACACCGTTTCCGGCGGGAAGTGCCGATAGCTAAAGGCGTCGGTTCTTTTTGAGGTGTCATTTGGAGAGACTTATATGTCTTAGCCCTTTTATGAAGCGGTTCAAGTAGCCATTGCCAACAACCACGGCGGAAACCCTTGCTACGTCAGCCGACTGTCTTTTTTCGCTGATTTTTTTGGCCAACGTTGTATCACCACCACCAAGCCCGATGACATTGAGGACGCACTAGAGTGTCTGGTCAAGCGCGGTAAGCTCAAAGTCAAGACCACAAGCCAAGGCATCCAAATGGTGCCAGCAGACAAGCCACTCAGCCCAGCCACGCTTAACAGATACCTTAATGCCCTCGGGCACCATGTATCGAGACCTGCGACGATTGCGGGTAACGCCTAGAGGCTTCGTGTCGCCCACCCGTGGGGTCGAGCGCAGCCAAGGCGACACCCATCGCACGGTTCAAGTAAGCGTCAAAGATGTGCAGCACTTGTTGGCTGCGTGTCGGTTGTCGCGCAACAGAAAACTCGCCGCCATTGTTGCCATGGCCTGCACCACTGGGTGGCGCTTAGGCAGCCTCCAAGCATTACGCTGGCGCGACCTAGATTTAAGCGCGGGCTTCGCGGACACGCAGCGCACAAAAAACGGCACCCCCCACCGAGCCGTTTTGTTGCCTTGGGTACTCGATGAGCTAAAGCGCATTGAGCCTGCGCCGCCCAACCGCGACGATCTGGTATTCGGGAAAAAAGATTTTCGCAAAACGTGGCAAACAGCATTGGCATTGGCTAACCTGCCCACCGATTGGACTTTTCACCATTGCCGACATATTGCCGCAAGTGTCTTGGCACAATCCGGCGCATCGGTACCCGCTATCTTGGGACTGCTAAACCACAAATCACCGAGCATGGCGCTACGTTATAGCCACTTAAAAACGCAGACCTTGCGCGACGGACTGACGAGGGCATGGGCATGAGAAAGAAAAAATCACCAAACAATATTGAACAAGTGATGGCGCTTTACCCCATCGTGGAGGAGGGGGGCGAGCCGATGCTGCTCACTGAGCCGTTTGATGTGCCTCATAGACCTATGCAACACGCCTTGTCAGATGCGCTTGATCAAATGCTGCACGAGGATTCAAACATTTCGGCACAACAGCATCAGCTATGGCGTGAATGCCGCCGAATCGCTGCATTTGATATGAGTGAAGTTGAACTAACGGTTCTTGCAGCCTCGCTCATAATTCAAGGCCGTGAAGTAGAGGCCATGCTTCAGGAACTGCAACATCAATTGCATCACCTCATTCCAGCCCTTCTGGGGCAACCCAATGGAGCAATACGCCAGATCGTGACAGCAATCGACACGCCAATACTCGACGGTTTGAAGGCGATTCTTAAGGCTTCAGATGAATTATTGGACAAGAGTAAACAACTTTCTCGCCTTGAGACTGCGAGCAAGGGCGCCAAGGCCAGAGCCAAGTCCTTTGAGCAGCCAAAGGCAAAGGTTTTATAGGAATATCAAACATGGCTAAAGGCCAAAGAATCGGGGTTTACGAAAACCGATTTCGCAAAAAAGATGATTGAAAAACACAAATTGTCGGTATCGGTTCGCACCATTACTGAAAGCTGGTTAAAAGAAAACTGACAAATAAACCACCAGTTTGCTAGCACAGAGTAAGCGCACTGCCGAGTGCAATTGCTCCCCCTCGCTACCAGCCCTATTCTTCCTTTAACCGCCGGAAGCGGTGCTTTTAAAGGGAGTTTTTTATGTCTGATGATCTTTCAAACTGGCAACGCAAACGTGAGTTTTATGCCCATGCGCCAGAATGGGTGCGCCAAATTTGGCCAACTGAACCGTCCTTTAACTGGTACGTTAAAAGTCGCCGACAAGTATTGTCCAACGCCGGCATGCTGCGCCCTTTTTGGGCGCATCTATCCTATCGGCCTCAATTTATTTCTCACCAACCACACGTTACTCAACGCAAATAGCGTCACGATTTGCGCGGTGTTTTTGATCAATCCTTTGTACCGTGTCTTTTGAT
>JAFMCG010000057.1 GCA_017857895.1 Burkholderiaceae bacterium
AGCAGGGATCAACCCAAATAGCGCTTTTAACAGTGTTGACTTACCGGCACCATTATGTCCGATCAGACACAGAACCTCGTTATGGCCGAGCCGCACGTCGATCTCATCCAAGACTGGGCGCCCCCCGTAACCCACTTGCAATCCTTGACCCTCGAGAAACCACGAAGCGCTCGTCATCTTTAGCGATCTCCAAAATAGATAGCAGCCAAATGGGGATCCTTCAAAATATCTTCTGATGACCCTTGCGCCAAGAGCTTGCCTTGATCCAAGAAGGCAACGGTATCGGACAATCTGATCACAATGTCTAGATTGTGCTCAATGATGCAAATCGTCACACCGCGTTGGGCATAGCTTTTGAGCAACGCCACAAAACGATCAAAGGAACGCGGGTCAAGACCAGAAGCAGGCTCGTCTAGGAGCCAAAGCGTGGCGTCACCCGCCATGATTCGAGCCAAACTCAAGAATTTTCGCTCAGCATAAGCCAAATCAACAGCACGCTCGTGACGTTTACTGGCGAGCTCTGTCTCGTCAAGCACCTGTTCAATTTTTTGCTTCATGGCAACCGAGCGACGTTGCCATAACCAACTGCTGCGTTCCATAACCGTTTCAATATTTTCTTGAACCGTCATGTGGTTAAAAAGGCGAAGGTCCTGAAAGGTACGCGCGATACCCTTTCTGGCGATTCGCCAAGGTGCAATCCCATTTAAAGACTCACCGAGCCAATGCACTGTGCCGCTAGAGGGCACCAAATGCCCCGTTATCATATTAAAAAGCGTGGTTTTACCAGCGCCATTGGGACCAACCAATGTTGTGATGACACCCGATGGCAAGTCAAGATTAACGTCGGTTATCGCCTGTAAACCACCGAAATTCTTGTTTAAGCCTCGGACCTGGAGAAGGATCTTGGCGGGATCGGTTAAGTTTTGAGCCGCAGTCATGTCGAATTTCCCTTTGCACGCGCGCCAACCACGCCACCCGGTCGATACATCATTAGAATGACCATGGCAGATCCATAGATGATCTGTTGGATTGTGCCAAGTTCACTAGGCGGAATAAAGGGCAGATAAGTCAGCGCCGCTGGCAGTGCCATGACAATCGCAGCGCCCACCACTGGGCCAATTAAAGTGCCCGTGCCGCCAATGATGACCATGGCCATGAGCAGGATCGACATATCCAATGTAAAGACCTCAACGTTCACAAAGCTCATATAGAACGCATATAGCACGCCACCCAATGCCGCCAATCCAGCCGAAATAGCCACTGACAACGTTTTGACAGTGTTAACCGACTTACCGTAGGCCTGCGCCGCAGACTCACTGTCTCGGATAGCCATCAAACTGCGTCCAAAACTACCCCTCACAAGCAACGACGTAATGACCAAAATACCAATCAAAATCACGCCAGCCAAAATCAAAAAATCTGTGGTTGATCTGAACGTGTATCCAAGGAAGACCGGCGATGGGATACCGACCATCCCACCCAAGCCACCAGTCACTGACTTCCACTCAGAAAAGATGGTGACGCCAATCATCTGCAGACCCAAAGAAGCGGCTACAAAATATTCTCCCCTGACGCGCAAGGCGGGTAGCGCCAAAGCCATGGAAATGACCGCTGAAAGCCCCATGGCGGCAAGCATGCACAGAACCAAAGAGTCGGTGTAGTTCAAAGCCACAAAGGCGGCTGTGTAGGCACCTATTCCAAAAAAGACCGCATGCGCTAAGGAGAAAATCCCCGCATACCCCATGATGAAATTAAGCGTTAATGCCAAGATGGCATTAATCGAAAACAGAACCACTATGTTTTGTAAGTAAGCAAGCATGGCGATTACGACACAATGGCTCGCCCGTAGAAACCGCCCGGACGAAAGATGATGAACAGGAACAAGATGACAAATGTCACAGCCTCGCTCCACTGAGGGTCAAAAAAGGCCAGTGACAAGTTTTCTGCCAAGCCAAATAACAGCCCAGCCATGGCTGCGCCTCTCAAACTGCCAACGCCACCAACAATGGTGGCTGCAATACTGATCATCATGACGTGATGACCCATGGCTGGATTAAGCCCTGATGTGGCTGCGGTCAAGATTGCCGCAGGAACAACCAAAACAGAGCCGATGAGGAAAGCATACTTGCCCAAACTTTTCGGGTTTAGGCCAAAAACATCAACCAAGACAGGATTTTCACCAAGCGCGCGCAACGCAACACCCATGTTGGTGTGCGTAAACAGGTAGTGAAGTAACGCAAAACATATGATGGCTGTGATGACAGCAATAAATGCCATGGGGGCTATGTATAGGCCAGGCATTAATTCAATACTTCGGCTCAAAGGTGTCGAGACGGTGACCATACCTTTACCGAAAAAGATAGCGATCAGATTTTGCACCACAATTGCAGCACCAAACGAGGCCGCGAAGACAGTAAAGAATGATCCCTCATGGCGCTGAATAACCACATACACCCAGCGATTCAGGAGCACCCCAAATAATGCAGCGGCAGCCGCACATGCCAAAACTGAAGGAATCAGTCCCCATTCTAAAACGGCATAAAACTCGTAAAAGACAAAGCCAGCAATCGTGAACGTCGCCCCGTGTGCTGCATGGAAGATTCGGGTCATGCCAAAAATCAAAGAGAAACCCGCGGCAATCAGCGCGTATAACGCACCCGTTTGAATGCCATTAACCAACAGTTGCAAGTACAACATGGGACGACGATTCCTTCTAAAAGTGCAATAAGACCAATAACTATTGAGCTGACTTGATTACTTTTGAAGCGCCACCAGTGATTTCGTTAATTTGAATCGGCGCTTTGACGGTGCCATCATCGGCGAACGAAACTTTAGCGCCCACGAAATCGAACGAAGGCGTTTTTTTGCGCATCTCTAATAAGTTCGCACCCGTCAATGGCTTTCCTTCCTTTTGCAAAGCAGCAGCCAAGTCCGCAAAGGTCAAGACGGCGTTGTAGTAGTTGATCGCATACATGTTGGGATCCTTACCGAATTTGGCTCGGTAATCAGCAACCATGCGCTTGGTCCTAGGGTCTGGGTTGTTAACGTTGATCTGCTGGCTGGTGAAAATGGTGCCTTCAGCCTCGGGCAGCTTCAACATCGAAGGCGTTGAAAAAGCCGAGTAGCTCGCCAAGGGTTGACTCACGCCGTTATCACGCAGTTGTTTAACCAACTGCACCTGCTGATTACCATAAGTGGCGATGTAAACCGCGTCAGGCTTTGTGTCGCGAACGCGTGCTGCGACCCCTGAAAACTGTTGTGCCGCGGCAGGAATAGAAAACGAACCAACCAACTCCCCACCATTGGCTTTTAATTCGGTTTTCATCTCTTGAAGCGCTGCATCACCAAGCGGATCATCAACGTAAATCATGGCGATACGCTTTAGACCCTTTTCCTTGACCAGGTAGGGCGCCATGGCTTTGACTTCAAAGTTAGCCAATGGAATCACATTCCAAAAGTACGGGCTCAATGTCGCCAAGTCTGGACCGACACCACCACCATTAACCATCACCACTTGGTTACGCGTTCCTAGGGGTGCGACCGCTTTAGAAACCCCGGTAAAAGCCGAGAGTACGTAAGGTGTCTTTTCAACGTTAATGAGCTTGTTGGCCGCTACCACACCAGCGGTTGGAAGTGCTTGGCTGTCCTCGTAAACAAGAACCAAATTACCCTTGAGCATCTTGTCAGCATTAACGTGTTCGATCGCTAAGTTAGCACCACTGGCAAATATTTCACCGTACTCTGCATTGGCACCACTTAACGGAAACACCGCACCGATTTTTATGTCTTGCGCCACAGCGATGCCCGCCATGGCTTGGCACACGGCCAATCCTAAAAGTATTTTTTTCATTTTCTGTCTCCCTTGAAGGTATCAATCAAAGTGTTACCAACTCGGTGTTGGTAACGTCGTTCCAACCTGCTGTCTATTTACTTTTTTATGAAACATAAGATGCGCCGCCGCAAACCATCCGTCAAGAGTGCCAATCCAAGTGGGATTCAAATGGTTGAGGGAAAGGTCGTCATTGCCACAGACCAACCTTTTTTAGCTAACGCATTGAATCCGAATATCATTTACTGATTTATGATGGTTGAAGTCTTTCTCATCTTTTAGATAGGTGAACACAGAGTTTGGGTATGTGCGACCCCGCATTTACCCGATGTCTGAACTTATCTGACCGCAAAGGAGACTCTTGCTTGAAATCGATCATCCAAAATTTTTTTTCGGAACAACCCCCTATGAACACATCCTTAGCCCCCAACGAAGCCATTGCTTGTTTTGACGTGCCAGCACTGACGGACTTGCCTGAAGACATCCGCGAACGTTTGCTGGCAACACAAACCAAAGCCGGTTTTATTCCCAATGTGATGCGTGTCTTGGCGCGCCGACCCGCGGAGTTTCGCGCCTTCATGGCTTATCACGATGCCTTGATGGATGGCGAGAGCGGGTTGAGCAAAGCCGAACGCGAGATGATTGTGGTCGCTACGTCAGGCGCCAATCATTGCTTGTATTGTGTGGTGGCACACGGTGCCATTTTGCGTATTCGCGCTAAAAACACAACCATTGCCGATCAAGTGGCAACCAACTATCGGCAAGCTGATCTAACTGAGCGGCAACGCGCCATGCTTGATTTCGCCATGAAGGTCTCCCGCGATGCTGCGAACTTGAGCGGCAGCGATCGACAAACCGCACGGCAAGCGGGACTCACTGGAGAAGACTTGTGGGATATCGCCAGCATCGCGGCATTTTTTGCGATGAGCAATCGGCTAGCAAGTGCCACCGAAATGAAACCCAATGCCGAGTTCTACAGCATGGGGCGTTAGAACGTCACCGAACGGTTCAATGACGTTCTAATCATTTTTATTGAGTGATTTTGGCCTCAGACTGCAACTTCTGGATATAAGTTGAAAGCTGTTTTTGTGTCGCAGCCTGACGCAGCTGGCTTTCAATGTCAGCCATTGGTGGCGGTGCAAAATCACGAATGCCGTCCACGCGAATCACATTCCAACCCGCACGGGTCTGAATCGGCACCGCACTGACACGACCTTCACTGAGGTTGGCCACCACATTACCCACGGCTGGCAACATCTGCTCAGGCAAGAGCCAATCGAGTTTGCCTTGATCAGCCCGGCTCGCGTCAATGGATTCATCTGCAGCCAGTTTGGCAAAAAGACCTTTGTCCTTGGTTTTGCCGATCTCAGCAATGATTTCCTTGGCACGGGCTTCTGTTGGCACCACAATCAAACCGAGTTGGTATTGCTTGGCACCTTTGACATTCTTAAGAAAGGCATCGTACTCAGCCTTAATCGCAGCATCGGTGACTGGATTGGTTGTGTTGTAATGATTAAGCAAGAGATTGGCCAAAAAGTTTTGTTGCAGCTGTGCCATTTGCGCTTGCGCCTGACCGGTCTGATCGAGCTTTAGTTTCTGTGCTTCTTGCGCCAGCACCTCACGGCCCACCAGTTCGTTTTTGATCACTTCACGCAACTGTGGCGTGTCAGCACGACCTTGGGTGACATTGGCCGCGACATTGACCTCAAGCAAGGCATCGCTTAACGGCTGGCCGTTAACGGTGGCAAAGACGCCAGCTGGTAACGCCGCTGTTTGAGCGAAGGCGCTCACGCACGCCACCCCAAAAATCATTGCCACAGACAAGCCAGTCAATTGTTTACGTCGTATTTGCATCTTCATCCGTCAAAATATCCAATAAATGTGAGTGCCATAATCAACCCTTAGACTAGCACTGAACGCCGTTGGTCGCCTATCCCATTTTAATTGGATAACACCAAAAGCGTTTGGCAAAGCACCTGACAGCCCGCTGCCAAGTCGCAGGCCTCGGTGTGCTCGGCAGGGTTATGGCTGATGCCCGCCACGCTAGGCACAAAAATCATGGCTGAGGGACAAATACGACTGAGCATCTGGGCATCATGGCCGGCGCCTGAATTCAGACGCCGATTGGTGTAGCCCAGACTCTCAGCCTGTTGCTCAACCAAATCCGTCAACCCCACATCAAAACTCACCGGTGCAAACCGCACTTTGTCCGATATCTCGATCGACACACCCTCGGCTTGCGCCAAGTGCGCTAGAAACCCCGCCAAGCGATCCCGCGCAACGTTCAGCAAAGATTCATTCGTATTACGCAAGTCCACGGTCAACACGGCTTGCGCGGCAATCACGTTGGCCACATTGGGGGTGAGCTTGACCTGCCCGACGGTGGCGACTTGATGGCCGCCCATCTCACGGGCCAAATCCCGAACGAAGGTCATGACCGCTGCTGCCGCATAGCCGGCATCATGACGCAAGGCCATCGGGGTGGTGCCCGCATGATTGGCCTGGCCACCAATGGTGATTTCTTGCCATGAGATACCCTGTAGGTGTTCAACCACCCCAATTTGTCGCTGCTCTGCGTCAAGTATCGGGCCTTGCTCGATATGAAGCTCGACAAACGCATGGGGACGGTGAACGCCCAATGGTGCCGTGCCTGCATAGCCGATTTTTTCAAGGGCAGCCCCTAGCGTGACGCCTTGCTTATCGGTCAAAGCCAGTGCTTGCAGCAACGCCATGCCATCGGCATACACCAAAGAACCCAACATATCGGGCGTAAAACGCACGCCCTCTTCGTTGGTAAAGATCGCCACCACCAGACCTCGCTGCGTTTGCTGACTGGCCTCGTTTAAACACTCAATAATCTCTAAGCCCGCCAAAACACCGTAGTTGCCGTCATAGATACCACCGGTGCGCACCGTGTCGATGTGTGACCCCGTCATCACAGGCGCCAAATCCTCGCGCTGACCTGGCCGATAGCCAAAAATATTGCCGATTGGATCGACTGAAACTTGTAAACCCAAGTCCGTCATCCACTGCACCACCAAGTCGCGCCCGGCACGGTCTTCGTCAGTCAACGCCACACGACAACACGACCCATCAGCGGTTTGGCCCACAGCGGCTAACGCGTGCAAGCGCTGCATCATGCGTTGCGCATTGATCTCCAAGCGCACCTGATTCATGCCGTCACCTGCTCGGCCGAGCGGCCCACAACCGACTGATAAATCGCTGGATCTGTGTCGCCTTCGCTTCCCAGGATTAAAACGCGAGAGTGCGCATTAAGCCCCAACAGCTGCTTGAGCTCAGGTGATTTTTCAATAGCCAGTAGCAAGCCAAGACCGACGCTGCCGGTTTCACCGGCAACGATGGCTGGATCCGGTGCGCTCGGTTTTGCTAACAGGCTCATGGCTTGCAGGGCAAAGTCGTCAGCCAGGGTGGCGTAGGCCTGAACACCGAACCTTAAAATATCCCACGCCACAGGTGAGACTTCGCCACAAGCCAAGCCAGCCATGACCGTGTCGAGCTCACCGGCAACGGCCACGGGCTGGCCCGCCAAGCCGCTCTCAAAAAAACAGGCCGCATTTTGTGGTTCCACCAAAATAAACCGTGGCCGTTGGCCCCCCCATGCCAACCAAAAAGTCGCGCAGACCGCCGCCGCAAAGGCCCCTACGCCAGCCTGCACAATCACGTGCGTTGGCGCGGTGGGCATTTGATTCACCACTTCACGGGCCATGACACCATAGCCGTGCATGACATCGACAGGGATTTCGCGATACCCCTCATAGGTCGTGTCAGAAACCACTGTCCAACCATGGACCTGTGCTTGTTGATCAGCATGGCGCACCGAATCGTCATAGTTGCCCGGCACTCGAACCACTTCGGCACCAAAGGCGGCAATGGCATCGGCCCGACCTTGACTGACGGTTTGATGCACATAGATGACACATCGACAACCAAAGGTCTGAGCCCCCCAAGCAACCGATCGACCGTGGTTGCCATCGGTGGCGCAAGTCACCGTGAGCGCCGCAACGGCTCTTTTAAAACGGCCTGAGAGAACGTCTGCCACGGTGGCCTGAACGCCAGGAAACTGCAGCGCAATCGACTTTTGGATCAACCGAAACACCGCATAGGCACCACCCAAGGCCTTAAAACTTTTAAGGGCAAAGCGTTGGCTCTCGTCTTTATAGTCAATCGAATGCACACCCAAACGAGCCGCTAAGTGAGTCAAGCGATATAAGGGTGTGGGTTGATAGCCTGGCCAATGACTGATTTCTTGCAGCGCGGCGTCAAACCCATGATCGCTTAAAGCAGCGCCAGGGATGGCCGAGTAGCGATCAGAAGCGAGTAGCGCTTCAGGATTTGCGTAGGCCGATACGCCCAAAGCGTCAATGATTGTCATGTGCTTACCCTACCAACGCTCACGCCAGGGTCGCAGATCCAATTCAAATGTCCACGCGTCTTTTGGCTGCTCATGCAGCATCAAATAGCTTTTTGCCAAATGATCTGGCAGAAGTAACCCATCCTCGCCAGCAGCCGCAACCCGCTCAGGTTGCTGCTCTCGAATCCGTGGCGAGTCTATCCCACCGTCCACCACGACATGTGCGACATGAATGCCTTGCGGGCCGAATTCACGCGCCAAACTCTGCGCGAAGGCTCGCAGGGCTGTTTTGGCGGCAGCAAACGCAGAAAAGCCGACGCCACCGCGCAGGCTTGCCGTTGCTCCCGTGAACAAAATCGTCCCTCGGGCACGCGGTTGCATCACACGAGCCGCCTGTTGTCCAGTCAAAAATCCAGCCAGCGCGCTGGTTTGCCAAGTCCTCAAGTACGTTTCAGCCGATGTCTCTAGTACGCCTGAGCGCAAATTACCGCCAACATTGAAAATCGTCACTTCAATTGGCCCAACCGTTTGCTCGACATGATCAAACAGCGCGCCAAGCACCGCAGGGTCACGTGCATCAACCGCAAAACCGTGCGCATCAGCGCCTTTCGATCTGATGTCATCGAGCAGTGGTTGCAGGGGCTCTAAGTGACGCCGAACCAAACAGACCGTAAAACCAGCATCGGCGAAGGTTCGAGCCAAGCCAGCACCCAATCCATTCCCAGCACCCACTATCAAACAAACGCCTAGATTCCGCTCAGATTGCGACAACATGTTTGAGTCCTCTTTAAGCACGGGCTGTCGGGCGCGCACTCACATCAGCATACCAACGACTGATATGGGTGCAGTCTGGTGGAATTGGCATTCCCGTCGGTTTGGCCATAATCAAAGCGCATTGCAAAACAATGTCTGCCATGCTGTATCGGTCAGTGGCAACAAAGGCTCGATCGGCCAACACTTGGTCAAGCCAAGCATAGGCCTCAAGCGCTTGCTCACGCCACCAATGGCCAAGCGCTGGGTTCTGTACAAGCTTACCTTGCCAATACGCGCCAGTGTGTCTGAAGGCACTGGTTAATGGGAGCACCATTTCCGATTCGAGTCGGCGGGTCCACATTTCGATGATCGCTTGGGTTTTGGGATCTTCACCAAACAAAGGGTTTTGCGGATGTAGGGCTTCCAAATAACGACAGATGGCAATTGATTCACTGATATACGAGCCATCATCGAGTTGCAGCACTGGTAGCTTACCAAGCGGATTGATCGCCAGAAATGCCGCTGTGCGGTTTTCATTTTTGCTGCCGTCAACGGCTTGGATCGGGATTTGTAGGCCTTTTTCAGCCAGAAAAATACGCACCCGGCGGGGGTTCATGGCCGTACGCATGTCATAGAGCAACATTTGGCACCTCTCTTTTTTAAAGCGTTTTTGATAACGACAGGCAGTGTTAGCGGTGATTATTAATTAATAATGAGCGTAGCAAGAAATAACACCATAAAAATGACTGTTTAATAAAATGGCGATTTGAAAAAATAATAAATTTAAGCTTACACTGATGCTATGAATTGGTATGCCGTACACACAAAACCTCGGCAAGAAGCGCGGGCTCAATTAAACCTTGAACGTCAAGGATTTACTTGTTTCCTGCCAACCTTTGCGAAAGAAAAACTCACCAAGCAGGCGCTTGAAGTGGTGAGAGAACCGCTGTTTTCTCGATATCTATTCATTGAACTCGACACCCATCTTTCGGGCAAAAGTTGGTCACCCATTCGCTCAACGCTCGGCGTGAGTAAATTGGTGAGTTTTGGTATGGAGCCCGCGCGGGTTGATCATGAACTCATCGCTTTATTGCGCGACCAAGAAAACAAGCTGACACAATCACCCAAAAGTCTCTTCCTACCTGGCGAAGCCGTTGAGATTAAAGAGGGGCCATTCAAAGGCGTGCAGGCGATCTACGAGATGGATGACGGCGAAAGTCGGGCCATGATTTTGATTGAGTTGCTACACAAACCAACCCGCATGAAATTGCCTATCAGTCAATTGTCAGCGCTACGCTAACCCAGCCGCTATTCACTTAACTCGACATCGCCAAGGCATCAGCTGCTTGCGCAGCTGCCCGACCGCGAACAAGCCGCATTGGTATCAATAGCAACAAGCCTGCCACAAACAACAGACCCGTTGCGGCGATTGCCAGGCGTTGATTTCCATCGCTAAGCCAAGTCACCAGTCCATACATCAACGGACCGATGATGCTGGCCACGCGCGTGGCCAATGTCCACAGGCCATAAAACTGCGCCAAACGATTGGCAGGGGCCAACAACCCGACCATGGCGCGGCCAACCGATTGGCTGGCGCCCATACACAGTCCCGCTATTGAAGCAGCGACCCAAAAGCCGCCTTCGGTGGTGACCCATGCTGCCAGCAGACAAGTCACGAGCCACCCTATCAAAGTGAGCGCTAATGCCAACTTATGCCCCAACCAGTCCTGTCCATAACCCAGTAACAAGGCGCCCACCACGGCGGCCAGATTCAACACAAAAATCAGCACCATGGTTTCGGTTGCGTCAAAACCGATGACCTGTTGAGCATAAATGGCCGCTAACGCTATCGCGACTGCGACACCCCCCATGTACAGCACTGTACAGGCCAACAACCAGAGAAAATCTCGGTATTGGCGGGCGTGCTGCCATGTTTGATAGACGCGTCGCCAAGAACTCAGTGTCTGACAGTTTTGCCCAGACAGTGGTGCTCTTTCTTTGATTAGCGACAGAGAAATGAAAGCGGCCAACCCAAAAATTGCCGCTGTGATCAGCAAAGTCACTGGCACAAAGGCATCAGCGCTTTGTCCTTTCGCTTGCGCATTAAGGACATATGCCAAACACAGGCCAAGCGTCAGCATCCCACCCACATAACCAAAACCCCATCCCCATCCGCTCACGCGACCCATGGCATGAGGCTGCGCCAATGACGGTAAAAAGGAGGAGATCAACGATTCGCCCCAACTGAAAAACACGTTAGAGACAATCACCAAAACCACGGCCAACAAAACCGTACCTGGCCCAGCCAAAGCGAGTGCTGCTGTGCTCACCACGCACCCCACAGTGGTTACCCAAAGAAGCCGTCTGCGTGCTTGGTGCTGATCGGCCCAAGCACCCATGAATGGTATGGTGAGCATCACCAGAAAGTGAGACGCACTAAGTGTGAATGTCCACCATAAGGTGCCAAGCGTGGCATCACCCACCACGCCGCTAACAAAATAGGCAGAAAACACCGCCGTCAAAACAACGGTGGTGTAGCCCGAGTTGGCAAAGTCATACAGCGCCCAACCAAAAACTTCTCGGCGCTTAACGCCAGGTTGCAAAATGGCTTCAGTAGACCTTGGTGCCAAATCTGTCATGGATCACTTCTGAAAGAATGTTGTCAACCTAGGGGGTGCCCAATTTACCTTCGGACCACCCTTTATGCGTCTCGCTTGTGGTCGTCTTTACCGATGGATAAAAGCGCTACACCGCTGATCGCAGCGGCAAGCATAATCATATAGGCTGGACTCAAATCATCTTGCGTGCGGTGAACCAAGTAAGTGGCCAACATTGGGCTTAAACCACCCGCGACGCCGAGCGTGATGTTGTAACTTAAGCCGGCTGCCGTGCACCGAACAGCGGCAGGGATAATACTCACCATGTAGGCGGGCAACACACCCAGATAGCCACCGATAATAACGGCATAGCCAAATTGGCCTGCAAGAATCGTCAAGTCATGCTGACTGTGCATCAACCAAAATAGTGGCCAGGCCAACACAAACACAGCGATCACAGAAGTCATTAGGATGATTCGGGCGCCGATTTTGTCGGACAACCAACCGGCCAATATCATTACGGCGATTAACAACACCAGGCTTGCACTGTTTATTTCAAGGGACGTCGCCGGCGCAATGCCATCGACCATTTCCAACCAACTCACCACATAAACAAAAACGAGGTAAAAAACAACAGCGTTCACCATGGACAGACCACTGACCTGCAACATGATTTTTCGGTGATTGTTCCAGGCATCTTTCAATGGATTGTCTACCATTGGGCGCTCAGCACTAATGCTCTCGCCACCCTGGCGCAACCAAAAACCGGCCAATCCCAAAACCAAACCACTCAAAAACGGCACGCGCCAACCCCATGACGCTAGTTGCTCAGGATCAAGCAAGGCCGCCAAAAGCGCACCGACAGCCGAGCCAAGCAAAATACCGAGTACGGCACCACTTACCGACAGCGAACCCACCAACCCGCGTGATGACTTGGGTGTTCGCTCGTAAAGATAGACAACCGATGTTGTGTACTCACCACCAACCGACAGGCCCTGGATCATGCGCAGTAACAACAACAAAAATGGCGCCGCAATGCCTAGCGTGGCGTAGGTGGGCAGCATGCCTACCAAAAATGTCGGAATGGCCATCGCAGCCACAGAAATCAGCATCGCATTGTGGCGACCAAATTTGTCACCGATGTAACCAAATACCATGCCACCCACTGGGCGCATTAGAAATCCGACAGCAAAAATGCCAAAAGCCGATATGACTTGGGCGACGGGATCCTCAGCTGGAAAAAAAAGTTTACCGATGGTGACAGCAAAAAATCCATAAACAGCAAAATCAAACCATTCCAATACGTTGCCTGCGACGCCACCCACCAATACTCGGGTACGCGAATGAACCTGTGCTGTCATTTGAAACTCCGCCATTAGGCATGTTCTAAAAAAAGGTTTTGAGCGCATATTTCACCAAAGCCTTCTTGGTGTCGCCGCTACTATAGGCCAGAGTACTCCACAGTGGGGGTTTCCACCTGCAACATGTGGAAAAACAGTGACTTGAGACAGCGCCGTTGTTTAATCAGAATGGCCATCTTGATG
The DNA here is from genome assembly GCA_017857895.1 of Burkholderiaceae bacterium. GTDB lineage: Bacteria > Pseudomonadota > Gammaproteobacteria > Burkholderiales > Burkholderiaceae_B > Algicoccus. The sequence continues at coordinate 13,096 of JAFMCG010000057.1, forward strand.
CTTTTGCCTGGCGACCGCCGCGCGAATGCGCTCAATGGTTTCCGTCATCGGTGCTTTGCGCGAGACCTCTAGCCCCAATTCACGGGCAATATCGTTAATCTTGGAGGGCATCAGGGGTAAACCGCCACGGTCGATTGCATCAACCAATGCCCGGGCACGATCGAACTCATCGCGAGACTTGACGTTTGCACTGGACTTAAACCACTGCGACCATCTAGACATCTCGGATTTCCTGACAAATCTTGTGCTTGCGCTGGGTCATCAGATTCACTACGCTTTGGGTACGATTGACGATTCACTATAGCGCTTTCCATGAAAACAGACCTGCACACCTTATCGCCTGATGCCCTAGCGCGAGCCATCGGCTTGTTAGACGACGAATGGCTTAGCGAAGATGGCGCACTAGCGCCCATTATGCCTGTGGTGCTCGGACGCGGCGTGGGCCAAGACTGGCATAAAGCGGGTACATTCCGGCACCACTTGGTCGGTGTGGCTCGCACATTAACACTGTGGCAACAACCCGATGATGCGCGGTTGCTTGGGCTTTTACACAGTGTCTACGGTAACGCACAGGTCGATATTGTGAAGTTCGACCCCAACGCTGAGCGTGGCAGGGTTCAGGCCATGGTTGGCGAGGAAATAGAACGACTGATTCATTTGTACTGCATCGTTCCGCGTGCGCCGTTTGTCAAAGCACTGCTTGAATCAGGGCCTGAGAGTAATGGACAACTTACACTCAACGTAGACGGTACATCTATTGTGCTTTCAGCGCGTGATGTGGCGATTTTTACTGTTGTCACCATGGCCGATATCTGCGAACAATGGTACAGCTGGCAAGATGACATCTATTCTGGATATCCCAACCATGTGCCACGCGACACGGCTGTGCACTGGGCGGCTGGATTGTGGCCAGGTCCCATGCGACCCACCGCCTACCGCATCAGCCAAATCGCCAGGCTCGGGCAAGTACTTCAGCACCCTGCGCTTAAGGAACTCGTGCCCTTACCCACCGTTTTTAATCACTGCCAACACGCGCTAAGCGAATCCGACGAGGCTGCAGCTTGCGCCCTTTATTGGTCGGTGATTCAACAAAACCAACCCTTGGTCTCTTGTAAGACGACCATCATGACACTTGAGCAGGCCATCGGACACAACCCTTGGGTGGCTGAACCGTATCTTTTGTTGGCGCAACTGCACTTAACCGAGCAGTCCTATGACAAAGCGCAAACGGCTGCCGCTCAAGGATTACATTTGTTGACCTGTTGGGGCAATTCGTGGGACAAACGCATTGGCTGGGATGCTTGGATTTCTTGGGGACGGATTTTGTTGCAGAGCGCCCAGACCCGCCAATGGCCTGAAACGTTAAACAAGCTTAATAACGTAGCGCTCAAATCATGAGGTAACCAGTCGACCGAAAAGCGTGGTGGCCATCATCGCTTGGCCTAACGTTCAATGGGTATTTTGATCATGAAAGTTCTGCGCTACGGCTTTTACGGCCTTTTGGTTTTGGGACTGCTGGCTCTCATTAGTGCCACTGTGTTTGTTGCGACCTTTGATGCCAACCGTTACAAAACAGACATTGAATCACTGGTCTTAAAACACACTGGCCGAACCCTAAAAATAGAGGGTGATATTGCGGTCACTGTCTTTCCGCGACTTGGCGCTGTGATCAATCAAGCCAGCCTGTCTGAACCAAACGCGACACCTAACGGCGCACCAAATGTCGGGACCGAACCATTTCTAAGGTTGCGCTTAACGCGTCTTTCAGTGGCCTTACTGCCCCTTTTAAAGGGTGAGGTTTTAGTCGATGGCATTGACGTTCAGGGTTTAAACATCCGCCTGATTCGTCATGCAAAAGGCACGCTCAATATTGAAGATTTGCTCAATCGCATCACGCCGAAAATGGACTCGACCCAACCACCGGCTGACGGCACCAGTGAACAAACAAGTCAACCGCCACTGGCAGATAAAGTCTTGGATTCCGGTAACAGGCCACTGTTGATTGATATCGAAGCGCTAAACGTCAGCAATAGCCGTTTTGTTTTTGTGGATCAACAAAGTCAGCAGCGCTGGGATCTGACTGATATTGCCGTGACGACCGGACGCTTGGCAACGAACGCCAGTGGCGAGCTGACAACTTCGTTTCGGCTACAAACGGCCTTGCCGGAGGCTGACGTCATGATTGGGTTCTCGACTCGGTACCAATTGGCGCTCAAGGCTCAACGTCT
>JAFMCG010000201.1 GCA_017857895.1 Burkholderiaceae bacterium
AACGCTAATCGAAACATTAATTGCTGGCAAGTCAGCGTGGGAGGATAAAATAAACGTAAGCATCCGGTCTGAACCGTCTGGTTTTCTGCCTAGCTGTTTGCCAGAATAGGCGTCCACCTATTCTTAAGCGGACGCTTATTCATGGCAGAAATATCTTCCCTCTTGTTGCCGATTAGCCGTAAGCAATACACCAGAGCACAAAAGGTTGGCATCGTCGAACAATCGATGGCGCCAGGCGTTTCGATCGCATCAGTGGCCATGGCGCACGGTATCAATGCCAATCAGTTACACAAATGGCGCTACTCGTACAAGAAGGGCGAGTTCGGTTCGATGCGTCACCAGTCTAATGGTGATGCCTTGGAGTTGCTGCCCGTAAGGGTGGCGATGGAAGTGCCATTGCATAAAAAATCAGGGCCAGTGCCGATACCGGCACCGGCGTCTCAGACCAGTGCTCAGAGCGGGCATGTTGAGATTGAGCTCGGTGACCATCGATTGCGCATTCATGGTCATGTTGGCACGGATGCCTTGCGTGCGATCTTGCAGGCATTGCGATGATTGGAGCACCACCGGGCACCCGGGTGTGGGTGGCCGCAGGTGTAACTGACATGAGAAAGAGCTTTGATGGCTTGTCGGCGCTGGTAAAGATCACACTTGATCGCGACCCCTTTAGCGGCCACGTCTTTGTCTTTCGAGGACGACGCGGTGATCGCATTAAGTTGCTTTGGTATAGCGGCGATGGCATGTGTTTACTGGCCAAGCGTTTAGACGAGGGTCGATTCGTGTGGCCACAGGCCGCGAGCGGCTCGGTTCATTTGACCCCTGCGCAGCTCTCGATGCTACTTGAAGGCATTGATTGGCGAGCACCCAAACGCACCTGTTCACCCACGCAGGTTTGAGCGTGATGGGTTGGCTGACGGTGACGAAAGTGGACCGATAAGCAGTGCTGATTGGCGTCGTAAAAAGTGAGTATTTCTAATATGGCGTTTGTGTTGTAGACCCGCATATTTATTGGCTTTAAAGGCAATTAATGGTGGTGATTACTGGGGTGGTTTGGTATAATAAAACCCATGCACAAGACGCCTCAACTGCCTGATAGTATTGAAGAACTTAAGGCCTTGTTGACGGCGCAATTTGCCGCAGTCGATGCGCTAAAGACTGAGCGCGACGCCTTCCAATTTGAAGCGCAATCGCTCAAATCATCCAAGCGTGATGACTTAGCCGAGATCGTACGCTTGGGTCTATTGATCGACAAACTCAAGCGCATGTTGTTTGGCCAGAAGTCTGAGAAGCTTGAGCGTCAGATCGACCAACTCTGCCTTGAGCTTGAAGAGCTGCACATCAATCAAGGTGAGCGTCAAAGCCGACTCGAGACCAAGTCAATCCAGGGCTATGAGCGCCGGGCACCCGTGCGCCAACCGTTGCCTGAGCACCTGCCCCGTGAAACACAAGAGGTCATGCCCCAAGAGCAGTCGTGCCCGAGCTGCGGCAGCGACTTTGCCCGTTTGGGTGAGGATGTGAGCGAAACCCTTGAATGGGTGCCCGCTCACTTTAAAGTCATCCGCCACGTGCGCCCCAAGCTCACCTGCCGTTGCTGCGATACCATTGTTCAGGCCCCAGCACCGAGCCGACCGATTCCCAGAAGCTACGCTGGGCCCGGACTGCTTAGCCACGTGATGGTTAGTAAGTACCTTGATCACCTGCCCATCTATCGACAGTGCCAAATCTACGCCCGCCAAGACGTGTTGCTTAGCGACAGCACCCTTGGGGACTGGGTCGGTGGGGTACACGATTTACTCGATCCTTTGATGACCAAGCTTTGTGAACACGTCTTTGCTGCCAAGAAGCTGCATGCTGATGACACACCCATCAAGGTACTGGCCCCTGGCACGGGTAAGACCAAGACCGCTAGGCTTTGGGTGTACGCCCGAGACGATCGACCGGCGGGAGACCCGAACCCACCAGCCGTGTGGTTTCGATATTCGCCTGACCGTCAGGGCATTCATCCGCAAACGCACCTGCGTGATTACGAAGGGATTCTGCAGGCCGACGCTTACGCGGGGTTTAATGCCCTGTATGACACGGGCAAAATTGTTGAGGCCGCATGCTGGGCGCACACACGCAGAAAGTTCTACGACATTCATGTGGCTAGCCCAACACCCATCACCACCCACGCTCTGCAGGTGATCGGCGAGCTCTACGACATTGAGGCCCAAGTTCGCGGCAAGCCGCCAGACGAACGGAAACAAACGCGCGAAGAAAGGTCCAAACCAAAGGTGCAAGCCCTCCATCAGTGGTTGCTGACCCAATTGCCCACACTCTCAAAGAAAGCCGTGACCGCAGATGCCATACGGTATGCCCTGAACCAATGGCAAGCACTCACTCGATTCTTGGAAAATGGCGCCATCGAAATCGACAACAATTCGGCCGAACGCGCTCTAAGAAGCGTCGCCATTGGCAGAAAAAATTACCTCTTCTTGGGCTCAGACGCCGGTGGCGACAGAGCCGCCACGCTCTACAGCTTGCTAGGCACAGCCAAGCTCAATGGCGTGAACCCCGAGAAATACCTCACCCACGTTCTGAGCGTCATCGCAGACCACAAAGTCAACAAGGTCGCTGAACTGCTGCCTTGGAACGTAAAACTGTAAAGCAAAACCCACTGCACGAAATTGCCAAATCCCGCAACCACGGTTCAGACCGGATGCTTACTATCGTTTCTTGCACAGCACTAAACAAGCGAAGACTCAGATCAAGGCGCGCGAACAAGGTCGGCGTGGAACTCAGAAGGAGGATCAACCAGAAACTGAGCAGGAGGAGC
>JAFMCG010000058.1 GCA_017857895.1 Burkholderiaceae bacterium
GCGCCAGTGGAAAGATGGGTCGAATGTTAATTGAGGCCATCGCCCAAGCCCCAGATCTTGAGCTGACGGTGGCGCTCGATCAAGCGTCTTGCCCACAGCTTGGTCACGATGCTGGGGTGGCCATTGGCATCGACACTGGTGTCAAAATCACCCATGATTTGGCGCAACTGGCTAATGCTGATTGTTTGATTGACTTTACCCGTCCTGAAGGCACACTTGTGCATCTCGCAGCCTGTGTTGCCCATCAAACCAAGATGGTCATTGGCACCACCGGGTTTGATGAGGCCGGTAAGCGCGCCATCGCAAAAGCCGCCAAGACCATTAGTATTGTGTTTGCACCCAACATGAGTGTGGGTGTGAACGCGACCCTTAAGTTACTCGAAGTCGCTGCCAAGATCCTGAACTCGGGCTACGACGTTGAAGTATTTGAGGCACATCATCGCCACAAAGTGGACGCCCCCTCAGGCACTGCCTTAAAGATGGGTGAAGTCGTCGCCCAAGCGTGGCGCAAGCCTCTTGATGACATTGCCGACTGGGCTCGCCACGGTCACACTGGCGAACGCGAAGACGGCCGCATTGGGTTTTCTGTGGTGCGTGGTGGCGATATTGTGGGCGACCACACGGTTTACTTTTGTGGCACTGGGGAGCGCATTGAAATCACCCACCGCTCAAGCTCGCGCGCGACTTACGCCCAAGGCAGCCTAAGGGCAACACGGTTTCTCAAAGACCACGTCAGTGGACTTTTTGACATGCAGGACGTGCTCGGTCTTTGAATTAGCTTTGATGAGGCCTTGCGCTTAAGCCCAACAAATGGGTTCAATCTCAAGGGCCACGCCAAACTTCCCCAGCACATCTTCGCTAATCGCATGAGCGAGCGCGAGCAAATCCCGTACTTGGGCCTGGCCTAGATTCACCAAGACGAGTGCTTGTCGCTCGTGCACGCCAACAGCACCCACCCGTCGACCTTTCCAGCCGCACTGCTCAATCATCCAACCCGCGGCAAGCTTGGCACGCCCATCAGCTTGGGGGTAGGCCACGAGTCCGGGATATTGTTGGCGCAATCGGTCAAAATGCTCAGCACTCAACAGCGGATTTTTAAAAAAACTGCCCACATTGGGTGTTAATGCTGGATCAGGTAGCTTACGGCGACGAACTGCCACCACTTGATCAAACACCGACTGAGGGCTCACCACCAAGTCATTTGTCAGCGCCGACTGCGCTAGCGGCTTTAGATCTGGGTAGTCAAGCACGGGGCGCCAGCTGGCTTGCTTGAGCAACCGAAAACTAACACTCAAAATCAGCAGCGCTTGGCCCTCAGGTTTTTTAAAAAGACTGTCGCGATAAGCAAACTGGCAGTCGTCGGCCGATAAGACTTTGATCTGGCCACACGAAAAATCCCAAACGGTAACGCACTCAATCCGTTGACCGACCTCGACCCCGTAGGCGCCAATATTTTGTATGGGCGAGGCCCCCACGGTGCCGGGAATCAACGCCAAGTTTTCTAGGCCGAACCAACCCGCATTGAGCGACTGCTGCACCCATTCATGCCATGACTCACCGGCTGCGACACGCACCAGAACGTTTTGGGTGGTCTCTTCAATGACCGTGATACCTTTAAGCGCCATCAATACCGTTTGCCCTGGCAAGATCGGCGGCAAAATCAGGTTGCTGGCGCCACCGACGATCCTCATGGGTTGCTTGGCTTGCCATTGGGCTTGCAGCCATGACAAACCTGACTCATCATCCAATCGCCAAGCCGATTGGGCCACGCACGGCAAAGCCAGCGTGTTTTGGACCACTTGAGGTTTAAAATTGAGGCTTGTTGGGTGCTTTTGGCGGTTTGACATCAAAGGTTTAAATGTGTGCTAATATTTCGGTCTTCGCGACATAGTACTTGATGTTTGTCTTTACAGATTTCAGGAACAAGCCGCCAAAAATGCAAGAAACGCGGGAGTAGCTCAGTTGGTAGAGCGCAACCTTGCCAAGGTTGAGGTCGAGAGTTCGAGACTCTTCTCCCGCTCCACATTTCAGGGGAAGCAGCTGCTTCCCCTTTTAGTTTGCGATGGCGCAATGGCAGAGTGGTTATGCAGCGGATTGCAAATCCGTGTACCTCGGTTCGATTCCGGGTTGCGCCTCCACATGATGACTAACCCGTGAATCACTCATGACATCCGCTCGCGCCACTGCTCCTCAACCACCCGAGGTATCGCCGGCACGGCACATCACCCTACGTGTTTTTTTGAGTTTTGCGGCTGGCTACTTCATGTCCTACGCCCTGCGATCCGTGAACGCGACCATCGCCCCACTGCTCGCCGATGACTTACAACTCACAGCCAGCTCGCTGGGTTGGTTGTCATCGGCTTTCTTTTTATCCTTCGCTTCAGTCCAATGGTACTTGGGCACCTGGCTCGACAAGTACGGTGCCCGACGCACCGAATCAATCTTACTCAGCACAGCGGCGGCCGGCGCCATACTGGTCGCCACTAGCGACTCTTTGCTGGGTCTTTCATTGGGCCGGATTTTGATTGGCTTTGGTGTGGCCAGTTGCTTAATGGCACCTTACTCGTACTTTCGCCGCTGCTTCGCCCCAGAGAAGCAAGCCCAATTGGCCATGTGGATGCTGATCGCCGGCACCGCCGGTGCACTGGCTGCCACACAGCCTGCGCTGATGCTCGCGCAATGGATGGGTTGGCGAGAGGTGTTTTGGTTATCGGCTGGCCTTTTTGCGCTCAGTGCCCTGGCGATTGCGCGCTTTGTGCCCGATACCGATTTGGCAGCAACCCGCGCTGACCTAGCCCTTGCCGCCTCACAAGCCGCTTCGGCACCTACCGCAAACACAGCAACAAACGCCCTACCAATGCGCTTGTTTGAATTGCTCAAGCACCCCACGATGTTACGCATTCTCCCCACGACGGTTTTTTTCTCGGGCGGGTTCGTGGCGCTGCAGTCGCTGTGGGTTGGTCCTTGGTTCACCGACGTTCTTGGCTTGAGCACGAGTCAAGCAGCCCAAGCACTGCTTTACTTCAACGCCGCGCTTCTGGTGGCCTACTTGGTGATGAGCTTTGCGAGTCCCAAACTCGAAAAAATGGGTTTTAACCTCGCACGGCAAACACGGTTTGGATTTATTTGGTTTGTGTCTTGCATGGCGTTGATTTTGCTTTGGCGTACCGATTCGGCTTGGTGGGCTTGGTTGATTTTGGCGCCTGGCGTACCCGCTGTTATTTTGATGCAAACCCAAACGGCTTTGATGTTTCCCAAGGCCATTGCCGGGCGTGTGCTGACCACCTTTAATCTGGTCATGTTCACCGGCGCCTTTGCCGTTCAGTGGGGCGTGGGACTGTTGGCTGACGGTTTTATTGGGCTGGGATCAGACCGAGAAACCGGCCTTTGGCTGTCATTTGCCGTTTTACTGGTTTTTCAGTTGGCGAGTCTTTGGTGGTTTTTTTATAAAAAACTGCTGCCCGCTGGCCATACCCAACATGGATAAAGCCGTTTTAGACGCGCTTGCGCGCTGGCCTGATGTACCAGCCGTTTACGGCTGGTTGTCGCTTTCAGCTCGCGGCCAATGGCGTCTTCACCCCGATGGACAAGCGATCTTGGGTGGTGCCGGCGAGTCCATAGAAAACAAACAAATCTTGCGCTTTATTGACCGCAATTACAACCACGACACAGAGGGTCGCTGGTTTTTTCAGAACGGCCCTCAACGTGTTTTTGTGCGAATTGACGCAGCACCTTTGGTGATCGCCGTTGATGATGCCAGCGGCCTGTTACATAGCCACAACGGCCATCTGATTGAAAAAATCGATTTTTGGTTGATTGACGATGACGGTCACTTATTTATTCAGTCAGCCACCGGCGCCGGTCAAATCGTGGACAAAGACTTGGCACGATTGGTTGACACATTATTCACCACTCAAGGCACTTCGCTCTTGGATTGGTGGTCGTACTCAAGCCAAACCGTTACCACCATCCACGACCCGACAGGCCACTTCAGTGCTTGTGCGCAACCGGTCAAGCTCGAGCGACTCAAAGACGGTCAAACCGCCGCCACACGCTTGGGATTCATTGCCAACCCACAAGCCCCAGTAATCTAATCACACGCTATCAGCCTTGGTCTAGAATAAGGCACCATGGATAAAAGCCCAGATTTCTATTTTCCCGCCCCACGCTCGAGCAACTATTGCGGCCAGTGTGGCACACCCATCACCCGTCGTGTGCCGCCGGGTGATAACCGTGAACGCGATTTGTGTGAACACTGCGGGGCCATCAATTATCAAAACCCTCGCCTAGTGGTGGGCACACTGCCAGTCTGGGAAGACAAAATACTGTTGTGCTTGCGCGCCATAGAACCGCGTGCCAACACTTGGACACTACCTGCGGGCTTTATGGAGCTGGCTGAAACCACTGGCGAAGGTGCTTTGCGTGAAACCCGCGAAGAGGCGGGTGTCGAAGTGGCTTTGGGCAAGCTCTACACCGTCATCGATATTCCAATGGTTGATCAGATACACGTGTACTTCTTAGCCAGCGCCAGCAACGGTAATGTTGATCCTGGACCCGAAAGCCTTGAGGCAAAATACTACGGTTTTGATGAAATACCCTGGGAAAACTTGTCGTTTCGCTCGGTCAGTTCTACGCTCAAACATTACCTAAACGATGTCAAAACCGGTCAATTCGACACTCGCTATTATTCACTTGAGCCCAGCCGTTAAAAGTCGGCTGAAACCAATGCCATGAACGAGTCGCTGCGCTGGATCAAAGCAGACGAGCCACTACCCGATGCGTCTACGGCTTTAACAGACCCACCAGGCTTGGTGGCCGCTGGCTTAGACCTCAGTACAGATCGTCTCGACGAGGCTTACCGCAAGGGCATCTTTCCCTGGTTTAGTGACGGTCAGCCGGTACTTTGGTGGAGTCCTGATCCCCGGATGGTGCTCTATACCGATGAGCTTCATTTGTCGCATTCGTTAAAAAAAAGACTGCGCCAAATCGAGCGCACCCAAACAAGCGCATTGCAACCCACTATCACCATTACCACCGATCTCGCCTTTGATGCAGTCCTGAAAGGCTGTGCGCAGCGCGGTACGGATGCCGCACAAGACACTTGGATCACCGATGTGATGCAACAAGCTTATCGCCAATGGCATCGCTTGGGTGCAGTACACAGTATTGAGGTCTGGTCTAACCAAACGTTGGTGGGCGGCCTTTACGGTGTTTGCTTGGGGCGTATGTTTTTTGGTGAGTCGATGTTTAGCCGCTGCCCTGATACTTCTAAAATTGCCATGGTTTACTTGGTGCGCTTTTTAAAAGCAAATGGCGTGAGCCTTATTGACTGCCAAATGCAAACCGATCATTTGGCGCGCCTTGGCGCCCATGAAATCAAGCGAACATCATTTTTGACCCATGTCAGGCGAGCAGTCGCTGAACAAGCCTTGCCGTGGCCCCGAGGTCGCTTGACCGCTTCGGGACAAATCGAACAAGACCATCACGTTGTCACTAAGTATGCACACCTTGGCCAACCGATCGGTTACGATAATTTGTCATGAGCCAACTCCAAGAACTCCCTTTCTCGGCGATTCAGTTCTACGCCACCGCCTCTTACCGTTGCAGCTATTTGCCGCAACAGCAGGCGCGCTCGCAAGTTGCCGCACCAGGACATTTGGTGCAAGCTGAGGCTTACTCGGGGTTGGTTGAAGAAGGGTTTCGCCGCAGTGGCCTATTTACCTATCGACCGCAGTGCGATCATTGCCGAGCCTGCATCCCCGTGCGCGTTGACTGCTCACGCTTTGTGGCGAGCCGAAGTCAACGTCGAGCCGCCAAAAAACACGGCCACTTGCGCGCCTTCGTGACAGAGCTGGCTTGGTCTGCTGAGCACTTCGATCTCTATAGCCGCTATCAACAATCGCGCCATCCAGGCGGAGGCATGGATGAGGACAGTCGTTCTCAATACAGTCAGTTCTTGTTAGCCAGTCGAGTGAACTCTCGCTTGGTTGAGTTTCGTGATGAGAATGGACAGCTTCAGATGGTGTCGATTGTTGATATTCTTGAGACTGGGCTGTCGTCGGTTTACACGTTTTATGAACCCTCAATCAGTGGCAGTTTGGGCACATACGGCATTCTCTGGCAGATCAAACAGTGCCAAAACATGAACTTGGCTTGGCTTTATTTGGGTTATTGGATCAAAGAAAGCCCCAAAATGGCCTATAAAGACAAGTTCAAACCCAGCGAGTTTCGCTTAAATGGTCGATGGCTAGACGAGTCAGCGCTCGCCAACTTCCAAGCACAAACACAAAACCACCTTGCCAATTAAAAAGACACCATGAGCGCGATTTTTACCGCCTACCCCCTCGTGCGTCGCGCGCTTTTTGCGATGGAACCGGAGGCCGCTCACGAGGCGACCATGAGCGCCCTGCAAAAGGCCTATGACTGCCGCATTACACGCGCTTTGTCTCATCAGTTGCCCTTAGCACCGACTGTTTTGATGGGGCTGTCTTTAAAGAATCCCGTTGGTCTGGCCGCGGGCTTAGACAAAGATGGCGCGCACATTGATGCACTCGGTAACTTAGGATTTGGCTTCATTGAGGTCGGTACTGTCACACCGAGGCCACAACCCGGCAATCCCAAGCCTCGTATGTTTCGTCTGCCTGAGTCAGAAGCCCTCATCAATCGCTTGGGTTTTAACAACCACGGCTTGACCCAGTTTCTTCGTAATGTGGCACGCAGTGAATATCGGCGTAATGGCGGCATTCTGGGCTTAAACATTGGCAAGAACGCCGACACCCCCATTGAAAATGCCGCAGACGACTACTTGATCGGCTTAGATGGCGTTTATCCGCACGCCGATTACATCACCATCAATATTTCATCGCCAAACACCAAGAGCTTACGAGACTTGCAAAGCAGTGAAGCTTTAGACGCGCTACTTGGGGCGCTCAATGCACGCCGCCAAGTGCTCGCAGAACAACACAAAAAGGCGGTGCCCTTAACCGTTAAAATCGCCCCAGATGTGGATTCTGATCAGCTTCAAGCCATTGCCCAAGCACTTGTCAAACATGCCATTGATGGTGTGATCGCCACCAACACCACCATTTCCCGCCAAGGCGTTGAGGGCCAGCCACACGCCCAAGAAGCGGGCGGTCTGTCAGGCACACCCGTGCATGAAAAGTCGTTGCTCGTGATCCGGCAATTGCGTGCGCTTTTGGGGGCCACTTTCCCGATCATCGGCGTGGGTGGCGTTGTCAATGGCCAGCAAGCCGCTGAAAAAATACAGGCCGGTGCCAACGCGGTACAGATCTACACAGGATTGATTTACCGAGGCCCAGGGCTTATTCCCGAAGCGGTGAAAGCCATCGCTGCCCTGCAAAACCATTAAGCAGTCGCGCACCAACAAAAAGCCCCGTTAAACATCAACGGGGCTTTTAACTTTAATTCAAACAATCAACCAGCTCAATGACTGGCGCTTGATTTGAACCTGATCCAATCTTAGGCAGTGGTACGGCGGGCACGACCGGCTGTCTTAGTCGCATTGCTTGCGGCATCACTGGCGGCTTTGAATGTCGCGCTGGTGGCGGCATTCAAATTCTTCTCAGCAACTTCAGCGGCCTGCTTGGCAGCTTTGTTCATGCTGTCATAAGCCGCTGTTGCTTGGGCCAATGACGATTTGATCATCGAGATGGTGCCTTCAGAACCAGTCGGTGCATTGCGTGTCATCTGCTCAACAGCAGCGTGCAATTGTTTCTGACCTTCAGCGACTTTACCCTCAGCCAACTTGGCCAAGTCAGCCTGAACGCCTGACACGATGTCATAAACATGCTTACTGTAAGCAGCAGCTTTGTCAGCCGACGGCTGGATCAAGCCAGATGTCATGGCAACAGCTTCTTGCGCATCTTTGATGCCCATGGCTTCTTGAGTCTTTTGTGAGGCTTCGTCCATCGTGGCTTTCATGACTTTCAAGTTCAAGTCAACGAGCTTTTCAAAACCACCGAACACGGTGCCTTGGAACGCCATCATGGCCTCGAGGGTTGCTTTTTGTGATTCGAGCATTTCTTTGGGTAGCTGATTCATTTGTAATCTCCGGTTGTCAGGTCAAACTGCTTATTCAATTGGCGCAAAATGTTGCACTGCACAATTTATATTTTAGCCTTTAAAATTGACGTGTCAATATTTTTTTGTGCGTTGCACAAATAAGTTGGAATAATGTCTCAATTTGCCACCATGCACACTTAATGTCCCGAGCGACCCGGCTCAAAGCCCAATGCCTCGGAGATGGTTTGGGCTGTTTCAACCAAGCGCTGAACCCAGCCATCTTGCAAGCGCTCAGCAGGCGCGGAAATGGATAAGCCCGCCACCAACCGGCCTGTGTCATCGTGAATGCCTGCCGCTATACACCGCACACCGAGTTCCAACTCCTCATTGTCGCGAGCGTAACCATGGCGACGTATCAGGGCCAATTCACGCTCTAAGGCATCAAATGCCGTCAGGCTATTACGGGTGTTACCAGCTAAACCGGTGCGAGTGGCATACGCACGGACATGCCGTGGGTCAGCAGCAGCCAAAAATAACTTACCTGTGGATGTCAGGTGCAGCGGCGCTCGCCCGCCAATGGCGCGCACCACTTGCATGCCCGAGCGTTCACTCCAAGCCCGGTCGACATAAACAATCTCGTCGCCTTGTTGAATCGACAAGTTAACCGTCTGTCCCGTGAGCTTGTGCAACGCTTGCATGGCGTCCACGGCAGCCTCTCTAACGTTTAGACGTCCCCTCACCAACGAACCGAGCTCAAGCAAACGCATGCCGAGCTGGTAAAGACCACTGTCCACACGTTCCACGTAACGAGCCAAGACCAAGTCATTCAAAATGCGATGCGCCGTTGATGGATGCAATTGAGTTGTTTGTGCCAAGGACTTGAGCGTGACAGGGTCAGACTCACTTGCCAATGCGTCTAAAAGGCGCGTGGCCCGATCAATGACTTGAATAGCCATGCCGCTGGCATGGCTCTCAGGACTGGCTGCAACCGCAAAACCTAGTGCTGGTGTCGTTGGCGATTTTATTCTTGGCATGTCTGGGATCCCGACAGGCGACGCAAACCAAAAGAATGGCAATTGCGGCACCGCAACAAAACCCAATCATAATATGAAATGCCAACCAAAAAGACAAGGCTTTCACGAACCCAACAAAAACCAGTCCGTCAACTCACAGGGTTGCCCGCGCGCGATATGGTTGGCTCAAGGGTCGCCCCAAGGGCTTGGGCCTCTTGACGCAAAAACGCCACGGCATCAGGTAAGTATTCGTTGGGACCTTTGACACCGAGCTCAATGTGACGGGCTCGACGGTCCTCACCCATTGATGGCAGGCTAAAGGCCTTGACCTTGGGCCAACGCTGCTCGATTTCTTCAAGCGTTGGTGTGATGCGTGACTCAGGAATATCGAAGGCAATGAACGATTGCTCATCTTGCATCACGGGGTGATGCAACTCGGCATATCGATTGTCTAGCGTCCAGGCTAACATGGGCCAAGCCATGACAGGAAAGCCAGGCACGAAGGTGTGTCGATTGATATGAAACCCAGGTATTCGGTTGTATGGGTTAGGCACGATCTCAGCGCCCACTGGAAATGTGCCCATCTGCAAGCGGCGCTGGTTTTCTGGCAGGGCCATGTCAGCGCTGCCTTGACCAGTGGCGGCCATCTCAGCACATCGCAACGTGATCTCACGCTCGGCTTCGGGGTGCAGCGCAAGCGGCAAATCCAAGGCCGCGGCAGCCGCTTGCCGGGTATGGTCATCTGGCGTGGCACCAATGCCACCGCAACAAAAAACAATCTCTTGGCTGGCAAACGATTCACGCAAGGCTTGCGTCAAGAGTGCGCGATCATCGGGCAACACGCGCAACCAAGACAAGCTTAATCCACGCGCTGACAGCAATTCAAGCATATGGGGAAAGTGCTTGTCTTGCCGACGCCCTGACAATATTTCATCGCCAACGATGATCATGCCAAATCGCGCAGGCGCCATTTCGACTGCAGAAATTTTGTCTGACATTTGCTTTACCTTGTCGATTTAACGGTTAGAAATGGCCTCAGGCATGACGGCCGAGTCCAAAGGTGGTTGGGGCGCTTGCCGTAGCTGACGCAAAGCCTCAAAACCATAATGAGAAAAAACCAAACCAGAAAAGACGGGTAAAAAAACCCATGCCGGTGGAAATAAATTCAACACCGCACAAGCCAATCCCAACAACCAAAATCCACCGTTACGGTCACGCCACAGCACCTTGCGCTCTAACGGGCTGGCATGGTCGACCAACGCGTCGACTCGCATCATTCGGGAGAAAGCAAACGACCACCAAAACAATGACAGAACCAAACCCAAAGGGGGAATCAACCACAACGGCAAAGTGATGAGCCAGCCAAACAAAAAAAACACGCTGACCCAGACGGCATTCCAGACACTGAGTAACACGACGTGACGACCCTCTGGGGTGACATCGGGATAGTCGCGCCGCCCAACGTGCGCCAAAACCATGGGCATGACCCAAATGGCAGCCACAGCCAATCCCACAATACCCACCACCGGCATCAAAATAATGAAAGCCGCTATCGGAATCAACCACGCTTTCAGCGCCAAAAAAGCAGTGGTGCTAATTAAGGGCTCTATGGCACCGGGTACCGCAGACTCAGTGAGCTGCAAGGACAACCAATCAGTCAATGGTGTCCAACCAAACCACAACAAAACAATGCCCAGCACAATCGTGACCATGACCGGTAAAAACAACGCAAAAATCATCCGTGGATGGCACTGCGATTTGAGTGCCCGCCAAAACGCCAGCCCAATATCGCGGCTAAGCGTAGAGACATGATTGGCGTGCGGCTGGTTTGGTGTGGCAATCATGGGGAAGAGACTATTCGCTTCAGTGGTAAACATCGCTATGATAGACAAACTAATGACGGTATAACACCCATGACCCTTTTATTGCCCGACTGCAATCAACTCAAAGAGCGGCTCTTAACTGAACAGCCTCTGGTGGTGTGCTTCTGCGCAGCCTGGTGCGACACCTGCGGTATTTACCGAACCAAACTGGCCGCACTCGCTGAGACGTTGGAGGACACGATTTTTGTGTGGGCTGACATCGAAGACTATCCCGAGCTGCTCGGCGAAGAGGACGTGGAAGACTTCCCAACGATTTTGATTGAAGCCAGCAATCAAGTGCAGTTTTTTGGAACCATGTTGCCGCACATCAACCAGCTTGAACGCTTACTCGAAACATTGGCGAAAGAGCAAAACCCCACACCTGTCAGCACCCAACTGCCCGACGTCCGAAAGCGCTTGCTGTCTCTGGCCGGATAAACCTAAGACTGATTGCTCTCTGAGGTGGGTGGCTTGCGGGCACCGAGCAACAAACCAATAGCGGGCTTGTTTTTGTCTTTGATCGGATTGCTGGGTTGGGCACGACTGGTTGATGCCGTTGGTGAGGGCTCGTATGGCTTAAGGAAAAACTCGTCAACCGGCGGCTTTGACCGACCGGATGGTGGCCGACGGCTGCTACTACGGCTGTTAGCGGCTGCGGCTATGCCAGTTGAAGCATTGTCGGCAAAACGAGCCGGGGCTCGCGACGTTGCGCCTGCTGCACTCTCGCCAGCGCTGTGACTGGAACGACGTGCGCCTTCTGGCCGGGGCAGATCGAGCGTGCCGCGTTCCATTGTTTGACGCGTTAGCTTCTCGATTTCGATCAGTAACTTTTCTTCATTTGGCGCAAACAACGAAATGGCGTCGCCCGACGCACCAGCGCGGCCGGTACGCCCTATGCGGTGAACATAATCTTCGGCGTTATATGGCAAGTCGTAATTGATGACACAAGGAATACCAGCCACGTCCAAGCCGCGTGCGGCCACATCAGTGGCCACCAGCACTTCGAGCTCACCGGCTTTGAAAGCCTCAAGTGCCTTCATGCGTTCGGCTTGAGTCTTATCACCATGGATTGACTCAGCGCGAATGCCATCTTTTTCAAGTTGGCGCGCCAGCCTAGCCGTACCAATTTTTGTGTTTGAAAACACAATCACTTGATTTAATTTGCGCGACTTCACCAAATGCACCACGGCAGCCCGCTTTTCATCGCCTTGGGCGGGATAAGCGATCTGGGTAACCGTGTCAGCCGTGGCGTTACGCTGAGCAACTTCAAGCTCAACGGGGTGCTTCATATAGGTGCGGGCAAGCTTACGGATGTCGTTACTGAATGTGGCAGAAAATAACAATGTTTGCCGGCCCTCAGGCAGCGAACGAATGATTCGATCGAGATCGGGCAAAAATCCCATGTCGAGCATGCGATCGGCCTCGTCAAGCACCAAAATCCCTACTTGCGACAAATTGACCGTTTTTTGTGTCAGGTGATCTAGCAAGCGACCCGGTGTTGCAATCAGGACTTCACAACCGTTGCGCAGCGCCACTTTTTGTGCGGCGATATCCACACCCCCAAAAACCACAGTCGAGCGCAACGGCGTGTGCTTGCCGTAGCGCGCCACACTTTCATAGACCTGATCAGCAAGCTCTCGGGTGGGCGTCAGTATCAAAGCTCTCACGGGATGACGCGCTGGCGACGCACTGGCGCTGGCAAAAGGCATCAAACGGTGAAGAATGGGTAGCGTGAAGGCGGCTGTTTTACCGGTTCCCGTCTGCGCAGCACCCATCACATCCTGTCCTGCCATGGCGACGGGCAGGGCCTGAGCTTGAATCGGTGTGGCGGTGGTGTATCCGGTGTCTTTAACCGCTCTTAGGATTGCTTCATGCAAACCGAGGGTCTCAAAAGATGGCAGGGCCTGGATTTCGGCGGCTTCTGGAACTGCACTGTCATGTGCACCAGTGTTTTCGGGTGTGCTTTGTGTAGGTGTCATCGATATAGACTAAAGAATCAGACCAAAGTGTACTGCAACTACAGTAAGGACTGACGGTTTACCACCGTTCCCGTGGTGTTTTTACCTAAACTACCCAAAAATGGCCCGTATCACCCAAAACACGGCCATGCCACCGACGATCATTGCCAAGTTATTGCGCGTGCGCTGATAAATCCAGATAGCCACGAGTGCGGCCACTATTTTTTCATCGATGGTTGCGGTAAAGCCTTGCGCTGACCAAGGCAGCAAGGCCGGCACGACAATGGCCGTCAAGGCCGCAGCTGGCGCGTAACGCAAGGCCCGGCGTACACCATCACCCAGTGGGATGCGATGACCAAAGAGGTGGAAGGTGGTGCGCGTCAGAAGCGTACAAAGCACCAGCAAGGCAATCGCACCCAATATGTACCATTCGTCTGGCTGCAACAGATCGATGGGCATTAGGGCCTGGCCTTCTTAAACGATTTTTCTGCCCAAATACCCGCCACAATGCCGACCACCACTGCCGCTAAGAGGCCTAGACGCAATGGCAAAGGCTGCGCCACCCAAGCAGTCACACCTGCGGCCAACATGGCCACTAACATCGGCCGACTATTGGCCAAAGGAATGGTGATGGCCATCAAAGCGAGAACGGCTGCAAAATCGAGCGCCCATGATGTGGGTACAAATGTGCCAAGCATAATGCCAAGCAAAGAAGAGCTCTGCCAAGCGAGCCATCCGGGCGTGATGGTGGATAAGAAAAACCACCGTTGATAGTACGTGCCTTTTTGGGTGGCATCCCCGAAGCGCGGCATGAACAACACAAACGACATGTCGGTGGTGAAGTAACCATAGGAAAAGCGTTTAAACCAAGGCAAGTCCCTAAAGTAAGGCTGAAGCGCAGCACTGAAAATCAAGAATCGCAGGTTCACAATCAATCCGGCTGCAAAAATAAGCCAAAGCGGGGCACCTGAGGCAATGAGCGGCAAAGACGTGAGTTGAGCCGAGCCGGCGTACACCAAAAGCGTCATGGCAATGGCTGCGTTCTCGGTTAGGCCGGACTTCACCATCGCCACTCCCGTGACCAATCCCCAAGTGAACGTCGCCACTAGCGCAGGCCTGACAGCCATCAGGCCTTCACGTATGGCTTTTTTTCTTTCGGCTTGCAAACTAAGATTGGGTGAATCAGACACAGCACTTCCTGGGCACTTATGTGCGCGTCGAACGCACTGAAGAATATTTAATAAGATTGTAGTGTCCCCCTTGGTACAATTGACAAGACATTTTTTAAATACGGAATATGCGGCATGAATCAGTCTGTTTCTGGCAACAACGTACCGCCCACACCCGAGGGGTCTAACCTGACCTCACAAGCCGTGACAGTGACAGCGCAAGACCTGCCACTACATTGCCCTAGCGACAAAGCGCCGCTTTGGAGCATGCACCCACGAGCCTTTCTAGACATTGCACAGACAGGAACAGTGAAGTGTCCGTACTGCTCGACGGTCTACACCTTGGCCCCTGGTACGGTCGTCCCTGGTCATGGTCATTAATCGCACCGATGTTTGCTAGCGCTCAAGAAGCTGAGTTTGCCTTTTACGAGGCATTGGCTCGCGGCGATGTGGGTCAGCTGATGCAAGTCTGGGCCGATGATGAGGAAATTGTTTGCGTGCACCCTGGCGGGTTGCGCCTCATCGGTCATTTAGCGGTGCGTGAATCTTGGGAACAAATCCTGAGGCACGGCGCTCTATATATTCAGATATCCAAAGGCATCGAACTTCAAACCATGGTGGGTGCAACGCACACACTTGTTGAACAAATCAGCGCGCAGGGGCCCAAAGGCGATGAGTATGCTTATTGCTATGCCACAAATGTGTTTCACAAAGGCCCCAATGGTTGGAAGATGGTTCTTCACCATGCCTCAGCAGCTCCTCAGCAAGCCAGCGCAATCGACCTGCACGACACCCCCGGCACCCTACACTAGAGCAGGAACACCGCCTTGACGGCCTTAATTGACTCTTCGCCCTGCCCAAGCCCCCGTTGGTTACCAGGCGGCCATCTACAGACCCTTTATGGGGCTTTGTTCGCCCCAACCAATCGGGTTCGTTTTGTGCGCGAACGAATTGACACGCCAGATGGCGATTTTCTGGATTTCGATTGGAGCGCGCCTGGCATTGTCACCAGCCCAAGCAACAAACCCATCCAAACCGAGGGACTACCGCGACGCTCGGCTGCGGTTCGTTGCATCAATGAC
>JAFMCG010000202.1 GCA_017857895.1 Burkholderiaceae bacterium
CTTCATCACGTGGGACATCACCGTTAGGCGAAGAAAGACCATGAACAGTGGCACATCGATCAAACGGGAATAGGTCCAATGTGCGGCACCGGGGGTTGCCGCCGGCGCTAGCTTGCCCAAAAATACCCGTTTTAAGACGACCACGATGACAAAGTAGGCTGCGGGTATGACCGCTTGTGTCACAACGCCCAGTAGTGCAAAAAAGAGCAGGCTCGGCGCGGCTGTGGCGCTGCCGCTTAAAACAGACCAGAGCGTGGGAAGCGCTGTAAAAGTCATCAGAAAAAACACGCCAATGCTGACGGCCGCAGTCGCGGCATAAGCCACCAATAAATAGCCCAGCATTCGAATACCAATGGCAGGTAAGGCGGGTTGGCCGGCGTGGGGCGCCTGGCTGGGTTCGATGTCTAAGCCCTGAACACAGCTGTTAGAAAGTCGCTTCGCGGGACCCAAAACAGAGGCCTGTGGCCCGATCAGGACGCCTTCACCAATGGCAATTGGGCCGAGCGCTAAGACGCCATCAGTCAAAACAGCGGGTTGAAGATTGGCGTCTCGACCGATATAACTCCCCGCACCCACTTCGACGAGATCAGGGTCTTGGAGCTCAAGGGTTTCTATGCGTACGCCCTTGCCCAATTTTGCACCACACAATTGGTAAAAGAGATTCAGGGTAGCCGAGCCGCGCAACACCCCTAGGGTCGAATCCAAGCCACGGAAAAGATTGTTGACGGCGAGCCAGCGGTAATAGCTCAGGCTACCGAGTACAAATCGCCCTGCCGTTTGGCGCCCGACAATTAGCCATTTAAAGGCCCATGCACAGCCCATCGTGCCTAACAACATCATGCTGAGAAACACGGGACCCAATAGAAACAACTGGAAAGGCGAAATATGATTGGCCGCCCACTGGATCAGAATCAAGGTGGGGATTAATCCCACTGCAAGCATTACAGGGCGCAACAATAAGCTGAGTGTCTGAATCAGAAAAGCCAGCGTCTTATTGAGGGGGCGACCAACGGTGACTGGTTCGGGCACCGGTAATATTGATGCATTGATTGGCGGTTCGTTGACAACGGTGGCTTCACGACGGGGTTCGATGGGGTTGTCGCGGAAATAAGCGATCAAGGCCTCGATGGTGGGATGCTCATAAAGTAAAGATGGCGCAACGGTAACCCCAAGCCTATTTTGAAGCTGCTCAATGAGGTCGAGCGCCCCAAGGGAGTCCAAACCCGCTTCAAAAAGCGATTGATCTTCTTGGGTATGCGCCACACCTAGGGCATCTAGGGTTTCTAGGATCAGCGCTTTAATGGACGCTTGGTCAGTGCTGCTTAGCCTGGGTGATTCAATCGACTGATTTGGGTTTGGCAGGGCGCGAACCTGTTCCAACAGCAGAGTTTTACGCACTTTGCCCGTCGGTGTCAGCGGTAGCTCTTCGATAAAATATACTTTACGCGGCACCTTATAACTTGCCAGTAGTTGCTTGCACCAAGCGATGACACGCTGTGCGGTGACGTCTTCTTCTGTCCGGACAATGGCTATTTCGACCACTTCGCCGAGGTCGGCGTGAGGCATAGAGAAGGCAGCACACTGCTTGACACCACCCATGCGAGAGACAATCAATTCGACCTCAGCGGCAAAGACGTTCTCGCCGCCCACGTTGATCATGTCTTTGCTTCGTCCGCCGATATGCAGACGTCCCTCTTGATCTAAGTAACCCAGGTCGCCGGTCAGGTAGTAACCATCGGACAAAAATGCCGATGCTGGTGCTGGGACGGGTTGGCCACTAAGAACCTGTGTGTTAAAGACAGTCACACCTTTGATGGCGACATCACCCATTTGCCCAACTGGAATTTCCAAGCGGTCATCATCGACAATTTTGAGATCCAGACCCGGTAAGACATTCATGCCGTCACGCAATGGCGCTTGGGTTTCATTCTTAAAGGCCACGTGACAGGTGGCCTCCGTCATGCCGTAGCCTTGAATGAAATCACAGTCAAACAGGTCAGCAGTCTGACGCACCAAAGTGAAGTCTGGCGCAGCACCCCCGGTGAGAATCCAGCGTAAATCAGGAAAAGTTTTGTGTTGCGCGGCCCCCGAAAGCACCATCAGTTTGAGCATTGAAGGCGAGATTTTGCAAATGGTGACACCTGCGCTCGCTATCAGTTCCACCACGCTCTTGAAGTCGAGCGAATTCGGACTGAAGACGTGGCGTGCGCCAAGCATGGTGCCGATCCACACGAAAGCAGCATCCCCGACGTGAAACATTGGACCAAAGTGTCCCCAACAATGTGCATCGGTCGGGTAGAGGCCAAGTGTCTGCATCGTCACAACAGTGTGCACACTGACGTTTTGATGAGAATGCAAGATGATCTTGGGCTCACCCGTGGTGCCAGAGGTACCAAAGCACTGCAAAAAGGAATGGATGTTAGGTTCTACAGGCGCTATTGGTGTGAGGGGGGCGGTTAAGAGCGACTGCCAGTGGGCATGTTTGACTGTCACAGGAACTTCAGTGGATTCATCGGTCCACACGATCGTGTGCACTGGGAGATGATCCCAATCAAGCTGCGACAGCGTGGGTGCATAAACACGCGATGTGATCAGAATGCCTGATCCCGATTGTTGTAGAACACTTTGTAACTCAGAGGCCGCCAGTCGATTGTTGACCGGGAAAATCACAGCGCCCGAAAGGGCAGCGGCATAGAAGAGTTCAAGCAGTTGGTAACCATTAGGCAGAATAGCCGCCAAGACGGGCTGTCCTGCACAGGGACCTTGTAAAGTGGTCAAACTG
>JAFMCG010000203.1 GCA_017857895.1 Burkholderiaceae bacterium
CGGGCTTACCTCTGGGCTTACAGCCCGAGTAAGCATGACAGCCTGAAGGCTGTCACCTACGACTTCGCCAAGGGGCGTGCTGGCAAACACGCCAGCGACTGCCTCGGTGACTGGCGGGGCAAGTTGCGGTTTGTGCGGACTCAGATTTGATGCATTCTTTCAGCGCACTGGCTACCGGACTGATCGCCTGCGGTTTGTTCGTCTGAGCATTTATCCTGACCCAGAGTCGACTCAAGATAGATGATGTGCTAGGTGTGTGGCCACTGCATGGACTGTGTGGTGCTTGGGGTGGTCTGGCGGCCGGTATATTTAGTCTCGAGGCGTTTGGTGGCTTGGGTGGTGTGTCGTTTGCCAGTCAGTTGATCATGACAGTTACCGGCATCATCGTTGCCCTGGTCGCATCCACCGTGATCTACGGTGTGCTAAAGATTACATGTGGCATCAGGCTCACGCAATAGGAAGAGTACGAGGGTGCTGACCTCTCTATCCACCGTATCGCGGCAACATCTAGCGTTAAGTAAACATAAGCTAGGGCGCGGTTCTGGCTAGAACTGAGCTTATCTCTCTAGCGTCACGAAGGGCATCGAAACTGTTGTACGGTTTCGATGCCCTTCTCTTTTCGTGCTTCCCCATCGAGATATGGGATGGGGGGGCGAGACGCCCAGTTAGGTCATCGGCACTTCGGTGGTGAACTTTGGCACTGAATAACCAGCTTGAACAGCGGGGCGAGCTGCGATTCTCAGGTACCAACCTTTTACGTTTGGAAAGTCATTGAGGTCAATTTCTTGCCACTCAAATCGTGACACCCATGGCCAACAGGCCATGTCTGCAATCGAATACTCGCCTTGATCTTCTCCCGCGAGATACTGCCGGCCTTTCAGTCGAGCATCTAGAACGCCATACAAACGTCGTGTTTCAGTTCCATATCGTTGCTCGGCATATTCTGATTTGCCTTTATTGAACTTGATGAAGTGGTGTGCCTGCCCCAGCATGGGACCTAGACCACCCATTTGCCACATCAACCATTCCATCATCCGCCAATACTCATTGCCTTGGCATTGAAATTTTTTATACTTATCAGCAAGGTACAGCATGATGGCGCCCGTTTCCATCAGGTGTATGCCTGTCTCATGATCAACAATCGCTGGAATCCGATTGTTTGGTGCGATTTTTAGAAACTCGGGTGTGAATTGCTCACCGTTTGTGATGTTAATAGCGTGTGTCGTGTAAGGAACACCAAGTTCTTCCAGAAGTATGGAGACTTTGCGACCATTCGGTGTGGTCCAGCTGTACAGGTCAATCATCTTTTTGCCTTGTTCTTATTGAATTGGTTATTAAACGCTAATGGCACTTGTTTTTCTGAAGTGAGTTACGCAATAGTCACTCGATACCCTGCTCTTGGAAAGTGTACGCAAACGGTGCCGACTTCATCGGTGGTGCGTTCGATCCCAATCGTCTGAGCATCTGCAAATCGAACGCGACCGGCCACCGGCTGCTCACCACCATTGACGTCAGGCTCCACCGTCACATGCATGCCAACCTCTAACCCTTGGGGCTCGTGGTCGGCGACACCCGTTGTTGCAATTGATTCAACATCACGGGCGATGTCAATGGCCTCTTCAGGCGTCATCTCCCTCGGTGTGCCATGACCCAAGGCACGCACATTGTCCTCCCAGCGCACCAAGCTAGCGAACTCGGCAAGGAAAGGTGGCCCTTCGCTCCACCGTCCTCGCAAGAACCATACAACATGGTAGATCTGTGCGTCGATGGCGCCTGGTTGATCGCCTAGAAGGAAGGTGCGACCGTCGGCCATTTGGGCGTTGAGCCATGACAGCGGTGCGCGGGCTTGGGCCACGAGGTGAGGCAAGTTGGCATTCGCTTCCTTTAGACCCTCAGCCCAGTTTTCACCAAGATAAAGTCTGCCACGGTCCTCGGCGAACGCTTTGTCCAACTTGTCGCCCGCAGAGCCCAAAATATGTCGCACCGTTTGATCAAACAATGGGCCATCGGTCCATCGACTGAGACACCACATCAAGCCGAATTCGGTTGTGGGCATGAGTGATGGGGCAGGATAACGCCGGTCTAGTTCGCGGATGATGCATTGGCTATCGCAATAAATGTCAGCACCAATTTGCATCACGGGTGTGCGTCGATAACCGCCAGTCAGTGCTGTTAGCATTGGCTTTGGTGGCAGGCGCGGGATGTCTACGCTTCGCCAAGCAAGCTCCTTGATACCAAATGTCACCCTGACCTTTTCTGCAACAGGTGATTGGGGGTAAGCATGGAAAATAATCTCTGAATTTGCATCAATCACTTGAGTTCGCCTCTTAAAGGTGCTTTGGTGGTGGGGTTTGCTGGTCGTTAAGGGACAGATTACTAGATAATCTAAGTTTTCTGTCCAGATCGAAGGAGTGTGCACGAACGCAGAAGTGGTTCAACAGCTGCCAGCCTTAAGTTGGCCTAATCCCAGAAATCGCTAAACTGGCTACTCTTTTTTTGGCCCGCTCTTAACCTGCCTCAATGTCTGGTTTGATTTGCTTTGGATCGGTCAGGCTGACGCCATCAGGCTTGCTATCTACGATGCACGCATATTAAGACGGACCCTATAGTCTAGACAGAATTTGCCCGAGTTTAAGCCTCATCCAGTTCTTCAACTGCAGCGCAACAGCTTTGCCTTAGAACAAGAACTTGACCCGTGCACTCACCATCTGGTTGGTGTAGCTCGTGCTTGAGAAGTCGATGTCGTAGCGCACGTTGAGCTCCACGTCTTTACTCACC
>JAFMCG010000002.1 GCA_017857895.1 Burkholderiaceae bacterium
TTCCGACATTAATCGACAAATCAGCCTGTTAATCAAGCAAAAATCCGACAACTCATTATTTGAGGTCTCGTTTGTTAACAAGTTGGATCCTGCAGCTATTTTTTTAGATCCACCCATTTGTATAGCCAAGCCCCAAAAAATAGGATATTTTGACTGAGCTTTCAGCGCGCCCAAGATCATTGATGTGGTGATAAACTGCGGCTTAGCAATTGGTCGTTGCACATTTTCTGTGCAAACCTAAAAAATCATTAAAAATCAAGCGGTTACCAAGTGCGGGTGTGGTTCAATGGTAGAACGGCGGCTTCCCAAGCCTCAAGCGTGGGTTCGATTCCCATCACCCGCTCCACAAAGACATTTGTCGGGTGAGCCATTAGTTTGACGGATCAATCAAACATTCGCCCAAAGGGCAAATAAAAATCATGCATGAAATTATTTGTCCGCATTGCAACAAAGCCTTCAAAATCGATGAGACCGGTTACGCCGACATCCTGAAACAAGTGCGCGATGGTGATTTCGAAAAGCAGTTGCATGAACGGCTTGAATTGGCTGAGCAGGACAAGCGCAGTGCAGTCGAATTGGCGCAAGCCAAAATCACTGGTGAGTTGCAAAAGAGCGCGGCGGCCAAAGAAGCTGAAATACAAGACCTGAGGGCGCGACTCGATGCCGGGGAGGTTACGCGCCAACTGGCCGTCGCCCAAGCACTAAGTGCTGTTGAAAAAGAACGTGATGCGCTAGCCCATGATCTTGCGCAAGCCAAGCGCGACCGAGAAGCCATGGCCGAGTTGGCTCAAGCCAACTTACTCAACGAGTTGCAAAAGACCACTGCAGCTAAAGAAATCGAGATCCAAGCCTTGAGAGCCAAACTCGATGCGGGCACTGTGACACAAAAACTCGCCATCACTGAGGCCGTGTCTGCGGTTGAAAAAGAGCGTGATGAATTAAAGAATGGTCTTGAAAAAATCGTCTTCGAAAAACACTTGGCCGAGCAGTCATTAAAAGAAAAGTACGAAACGCAGCTCAAAGACCGCGATGACGCCATTGATCGATTGCGCGACATGAAAGCACGGCTGTCCACCAAGATGGTGGGCGAAACGCTTGAGCAACATTGTGAAACCGAGTTCAATCGGGTGCGCGCCATGGCCTTTCCGCGGGCTTACTTCGAGAAAGACAACGATGCGCGCGCAGGCAGCAAGGGGGATTTCATTTTTCGGGATAGGGACGAGAGCGATACCGAAATTGTGTCGATCATGTTCGAGATGAAAAATGAGAGTGATGAGACCACCACCAAGAAAAAGAATGAAGACTTTTTCAGAGAGCTAGACAAAGACCGAACTGAAAAAGGTTGCGAGTACGCGGTTTTGGTGTCGTTGTTAGAGCCCGACAGCGAGCTCTATAACGGCGGGATTGTGGATGTGTTTCATCGCTATCCCAAGATGTACGTGATACGCCCTCAGTTCTTCATCCCCATCATCACGTTGCTGCGTAACGCGGCCATGAATTCGCTCAAATACAAAACCGAACTGGCCCAAGTCAGGGCGCAAAACATTGACATCACCAACTTCGAGGCGCAACTCGAAAATTTTAAAAGCGCTTTTGGAAAAAATTACGACCTAGCCGCTAAGCGATTTCAGACGGCGATTGATGAGATCGATAAGTCGATTGATCACTTGCAAAAAACCAAAGAGGCTTTGCTCGGCACCGATCGAAACTTGCGCTTGGCCAACGATAAGGCGCAAGACGTCACGATCAAAAAACTGGCGCGGGGCAACCCCACGATGGCGGCAAAGTTTGCTGAACTCAAAAGCCTTGAGTCACCAAAGTCCGAGTAATAGGCGCCATGTCTTTGGGGTAAGCCATTTTATGGTTATGGTCTAAACTTCATTTGGTTTATTGCGCACCACTGCGCTATTTTTTTAATCCTTGCGTGGTACCGTTGGACACCAAATCATGAGCGATCTTCCAGCTGCAATCTCACTTCGGCCCACGTTGTTGCGCCGGAACGCCATGTGGCTCAATGGGCACTTAGCCAAAATTTTGGCGCTGGCGGTTTTATTTGATGCGTTTTGGATTGGGTATCCGCTGGCTGCGAGGGTTTTAAATGGCGAGCATTTGTCCTGGTTTTCCGAGGAATCTTGGCGTGACATCATTCGGGCTGTGGGGTTGTTGGATTTGCCTTCAGTTGCTTTCTCACTGAGCTTGTTGTTGATGTTTTTTGGATTGTGGGCTCGAGCTCGCGTGGCTTGGGCTTTTAGCCTGATCCTTTTGATCCCCACAACCATCATCTCGGCCTTGAAAGCCGTTAGCCTATACGACCCGGTTATCTTGTACAACGTGGCCTTGATATTGGCTTTGATTCGTTACTGGTCGATTTTTAGTCGTAGCAGTCTAGCCGCGGGCACCCTGTTTGCTTTGGCCAGTTTTGTGTCGCTTATTTGGTACGCCATGTTGGGGTCGTTGTATTTGGGCAGAGACTTCACACCCCCCATTGAAGACGTTGCGACGGCGGCATATTTTTCGGTCGTGGCAATGTCAACAGTTGGTTTTGGGGATATCGTGCCCACCACCCATACCTCTCGTTTGTTCGTGATTTCTGTGGTTGTGGTGGGCCTCACGGTCTTTGCAACCGCACTCGGGGCCGTTATCACGCCCTTGATTGGTGGCAAACTTCGAGAGTTGATTCAGCGTAAAACGAGACATTCCATGAGAAAAAACCATTTGATCTTATGCGGTTCGACACCGTTGGCGACAAACCTTTATAAAAGCTTGACAGCCAAGGGAGAGGCGATAACAGTGATCCTTAAGACCAATGTGAATCATGAGTACCCGCCTAATACCGATATTATTTGGGGCGATGCCTCAGGTACAGAAACATTACTTGAGGCAGGCGTCATGGATGCAAAGGTCGTGTTGGCCCTGCGTGACGATGACTCGGACAATGCCTTTATTGTTTTGGCGGTCAAGTCCTTTGACAACTGCCCGGCCAAAACAGTGGCTGTTGTCAATGCCAGCCAAAACTTAGAGAAAATGCGTCGCGTGAATGCCGACATGGTTTTTTCACCGCAACTGTTAGGCGCTGAGCTTTTGTCCCGAACGTTGTTAGGTGAAAAATTCGACAGTTCAATTTTCTATGAGCTGTCTTTTGCCAAATCTATCGCTGCTGAGCCAACGGTCGAATCCAATGAGCCCCTCGTTGAACAAACGTCTCAATCCATATCGTCGGCCAACCCCACCACCACCAACAAAACCACTTCTTGACCCTTGCATCGAGCCCCATGCCCATTACCAATATTGCTGCCTACCACTTTGTTAACCTTCATCAGCTCGAAAGCTTCAAGCAAGCGGTTCGGCAAGCATGTGAAGACCATGACTTAAAAGGCACTGTGTTGCTTTCCGCGGAAGGGATCAATCTTTTCTTGGCGGGTGATAGAACGGCTATTGATGGGTTTGTCAGTTGGTTAAGGGCGCACGCCGAATTCGCGGCACTTCAGGTGAAGTACAGCGAATCGCAGGCCGTGCCCTTTAAGCGGCTCAAGGTCAAAATCAAAAACGAAATCATCCGGATGAATCACCCGACGATACAACCGCAAGACGGTCGGGCTCCGGCCGTCGACGCACTCACGGCCAAACGATGGATTGAGCGGGGGCAAGATGATAGGGGTCGGCCCCTGGTGTTGTTAGACACGCGAAATGATTTTGAAGTGCAGGCTGGTACTTTCAAGGGGGCGGTGTCGTGGCAGTTGAGCCGCTTTACCGAGTTCCCAGAGGCGGTTCGCGCCCATGCCGATGATCTGCAAGAAAAGACCGTCATTAGTTTTTGTACCGGTGGTATCCGTTGTGAAAAAGCGGCCATCTATATGCGGTCAATTGGTCTGGATAATGTCTATCAGCTTGATGGTGGTATTTTGAAATACTTTGAGCAAGCGGGTGGCACAGGCTACGAGGGCACGTGCTTTGTGTTCGACGAGCGCGAGACATTGGATCCCGCGCTGCGCCCAGTGCCGTTGATGCCTTAGTTCAAGAAAGGTCGCAATAGCCTTAACGGATTCGCATACCCGGTGTGGCACCGCTAGCGGGATCTAGCAAGTAAATGCCAGGATCGGTGTCCTCATTGGCATGGCTGGCGGCTAACACCATGCCCTCAGAGATACCGAATTTCATTTTCCGTGGCGCTAGGTTAGCCACCAATACTGTCAAACGATTGACCAAATCCTCCGGTCTATACGCCGACTTGATCCCTGAAAAAACCTGCCGGTGTGTGCCTTCGCCCACATCTAATGTGAGCTTTAAGAGCTTGTGCGAACCCTCAACGGCCTCGCAAGCGACGATCTTGGCTACCCGCAGGTCAAGCTTGGCAAAGTCATCAATTGTGATGGTTGGTGCAATGGCTTCGCCGCCAGGAGCCACGGGCGGGGTTTGTGCCTCTTCGGGTGGCTCGAATAACTGCCCCATCATCTCAGGAGTGACCCGTTGCATCAGGTGCTTAAAAGGCGCCACATGGGTTGGTAAGACACCGGCGTCTGTCCAGACAAAAGAACGATCCAAGCCGAATAGTGCTTTGGCGACCCGCTCGGTTAGCGCCGGTAAGATCGGGGTCAGCATGACTGATAACGCTTTGAAGCCAGCCAAAGTGCGCGAACAGATGTCTTGTAGCTCATCGCGTTGTGCGTCTGTGGCTTGAGCAAGGGTTTTCGCCAAAACCCAAGGCTGGGCTGTGTCGAACCCTTGGTTGATTGTGTCAGCGTGAGCCATGATTTCACGGATGGCGCGACCGTATTCACGATCTTCTAAGTGATTTCGGATTTCATCGCTCGCGGCCAACCATTGGGCGTCTAACACAGCCTCATCGCCGTTGTAGCGCAGTTGCCCTTCAAAGTGCTTGCTGATGAAATTGGCCGCGCGGCTGGCGATGTTGATGTATTTGCCAATCAAGTCGCTATTAACCCGAGCCAAGAAATCGTCTGGGTTGAAGTCAATGTCCTCGACTCGGCTGTTGAGCTTGGCGGCAATGTAATAGCGCAGCCATTCGGCGTCCATACCCAGTTCCAGATAGCGCAGGGGTGAAATGCCGGTTCCGCGACTCTTTGACATCTTCTCGCCGTTGACGGTAATAAAACCGTGGACATTGAGTTGGTCAGGGGTTTTGCGTCCAGAGAACCGCAAGGTCGCTGGCCAGAACAGCGCATGAAAGTAGACGATGTCTTTGCCAATGAAGTGAATCTGCTCGGTATCACCTTCAGGGTCGAGTAAGGTGTCGTAATTCAAACCAATTTTTTGGCAATAGGCCATCAGCGAGGCAAGATAACCCACCGGCGCATCGAGCCAAACATAAAAATACTTGCCTGGCGCACCGGGGATTTCAATCCCAAAATAAGGCGCATCGCGAGAAATGTCCCAGTCCCCGAGTTTGGCTGTGCCATCATTGTCGCCAAGCCACTCTAAGGTTTTGGCGAGTACTTCACTTTGCAGGTGAGACACGCCTCGCGCGTTTTGACCGGCGGTCCAATCGCGTAAAAATGCCACACAGCGTTCGTCTGAAAGCTTAAAAAAGAAATGTTCAGACGATTTCAAGACGGGCTTGGCGCCAGTGAGCGAGCTGTAGGGCTCAATCAAATCTGTTGGGGCGAAGACCGCACCGCACTTTTCACAAGCGTCACCATACTGATCCTTGGCGTGACACTTGGGACACTCACCTTTGATATAGCGGTCCGGTAAAAACATGCCTTTAACGGGGTCAAAGAATTGTTCGATGGATCGGGTCTCGATTAAATCGGCTGCCTTGAGCTTTCTGTAAATGTCTTGTGACAACACAACGTTTTCAGGCGAGTCGGTCGAGTGCCAATGATCAAATTTGATGTGAAAACCGTCGAGGTAGGACGGCCGTTCAGCGGCATAACGTGCCACTAGGGCTTGTGGTGTGATGCCTTCAGACTCAGCCTTGAGCATGATCGGCGCGCCGTGGGTGTCGTCAGCGCCAACAAAATGCACGGTATGCCCAGCCATTCGCATGCTGCGCACCCAAATATCGGCTTGGATGTACTCCATGATGTGGCCAATATGAAACGAGCCATTGGCATAAGGTAGGGCAGTGGTGACAAACAGCGTGCGCGACATAGGATTCCCGACGAAAGCTTAAGCGGGCTATTTTAATGCACGGGCATACTACCCCAAGATATGGGGTGAGTTTTGGGCGGCATTAGCGAATATCGCGGGCTTCGACGTCAGTTACGTTCTCGCGAGTCCGGCTATCGTGAGCCCGTTCACTTGAAGCCGCGTTCCCTTTGGTAAAGATGGGTTTGCGCTGAGCCTTTCGGTTTGTCCAGTACTCTTGCACTGAGAACCGTTGGCCACGCAATCGCGCCACCAAAAACAAGATGGCAACAGCGATAATGGTTGAAAATGTAAAAATTAATGCCATTCCTAAGCCGATAAGCGCCACAAGCGCCAGGGCCACGAACCGAAAAAGACGACCAATAAAATCTATCATACGAAGAATCTAAAGCGGGTTGGAATCAAAGTCATACTTCGATTCTACGCCCCTTAAAGCGGAATAACCAATGACTGTTACACCTGAAACGATCCAAGCCCTGCTCGAAAGAACAACTGACCCCTTGTCAGGGCGGCCATTCAAAGAGAGCGTCAAAGACGTTGCTGTTGATTTGGCAACCGGCCAAGTCAGCCTGACGTTTGTACCCGGTTACCCCGTAGGCCGCAGCCAAGCCATGATTTTGGCGCCCTTGGTGCAGGCGCTCGACGCCGTTGACGTTCGTGACGCCAAAATAACGGTAGTCCCCAAAATTGCCAGCCACGCCGTTCGCGCTGGTGTTGATCGAGTCCCTGGGGTTAAGAACATTATTGCGGTAGCCTCGGGTAAGGGAGGCGTGGGCAAAAGCACCACGGCGGTTAATTTGGCCTTGGCATTGCGTGATGAAGGGGCTTTGGTCGGCGTGCTGGATGCCGATATTTATGGTCCCAGCGTGCCATTGTTAATCAACGTCTCTGGTCGCCCAGACTCCGCCGATGGCAAAACCATGGAGCCCATGGTCGGTCATGGCTTGAAAGCGAGTTCTATTGGATTTTTGGTTAATGCTGATTCACCCGCCATTTGGCGTGGCCCTATGGTGACACAGGCGCTCGAACAGTTATTGCGAAAAACCAACTGGGGTGAGCTTGATTACCTGATTGTGGACATGCCCCCAGGCACGGGCGACATCGCATTGACGCTTGCGCAAAGGGTGCCGGTGACCGGTGCAGTGATTGTGACCACGCCGCAAGACATTGCGTTACTCGATGCGCGCAAGGGCTTGCGAATGTTCGAAAAAGTGGAAGTACCGGTTTTGGGGGTGATCGAAAACATGTCTGTGCATGTCTGCGCTGAGTGCGGCCATATCGAGCATTTGTTTGGTCAAGGCGGTGCTGAGCGCATGGCCCAAGAGTTTTCTGTGCCGTGTTTGGGACGCCTGCCCTTGACATTGGCTATTCGAGAAAACGCCGATGCCGGTCACCCGACGATTGTTGCCAATCCGGACTCTGCCGAGGCCAGCCTGTATCGGGAGATCGCTGGCCGTTTGGCTGGTCTAGTGGCGGCATTACCCAAAGACATGCGCAGCAAAATGCCCCAAGTGGTGGTGGAAAAACGTCGCGAATAAGCCAATATGGCTGTCCAAGGACCCGTGTTTGAGTTAAGTCCGGGCCTTGGGCGTAAAATTCGGTCTTTGCCTCTACATCGGAACGAAAGCCATGAGCATCATGAGCGACGCTTGGATTCGCCGCGAAGCCGCGAAAGGAATGATCGAGCCCTTTGAACCTGGCCAAGTGCGCGAGGGTGATAAAGGCCGTATTGTCAGTTATGGCACCAGCAGTTACGGCTATGACGTACGATGTGCCAATGAGTTCAAGATCTTCACCAACATCAATTCAACGATTGTTGACCCCAAAGCTTTCGACGAAAAGTCGTTCGTAGACTTCAGTGGTGATGTTTGCATCATCCCGCCAAACTCTTTTGCGCTGGCGCGCACCGTTGAATACTTCCGTATACCACGTAGTGTATTGACGATTTGCTTGGGTAAAAGTACTTATGCCCGTTGCGGGATCATTGTTAACGTCACACCGCTTGAACCCGAATGGGAAGGGCATGTGACACTTGAATTCTCAAACACGACGCCGTTACCTGCCAAGATTTATGCGGGAGAAGGCTGCGCTCAAATGTTGTTTTTTGAGGGCGATCAGGTTTGTGAAACCTCATATCGCGATCGTGGTGGTAAATATCAGGGCCAACGTGGCGTAACCTTACCGCGCACTTGATAACATGGAGCTGTCTCAATGAAATTTCGCTTTCCTATTTTCATCATTGATGAAGACTACCGCTCTGATAACGCTTCAGGTCTGGGCGTTCGGGCGTTAGCCTCGGCAATAGAGGCCGAGGGCACGGAAGTGATTGGCGTCACCAGTTACGGCGACCTCAGTTCGTTTGCGCAGCAACAGAGCCGAGCGAGCGCCTTCATTTTGTCAATTGACGACGAAGAGTTCGACGTTGACGCTGCCATTGACCACACCAGCGCGATCAAAAACCTGCGCGCCTTTATCGGCGAATTAAGATTCCGTAACGCCGATATCCCCATTTACTTGTATGGTGAGACGCGTACCTCCGAGCATATTCCGAATGACATCTTGCGCGAGCTCCATGGCTTCATTCACATGTTCGAAGACACGCCAGAGTTCGTGGCACGTCACATCATTCGTGAAGCGCGCAGCTACATTGACGGTTTGTCACCACCGTTTTTCCGTGAGCTTGTTAAATACGCTCAAGACGGCTCATACTCTTGGCACTGCCCAGGACATTCGGGTGGCGTGGCCTTCCTCAAAAGCCCTGTAGGGCAAATGTTTCACCAGTTTTTTGGTGAAAACATGCTGCGCGCGGACGTGTGTAACGCGGTCGACGAGCTCGGTCAGTTGCTCGACCACACCGGCCCGATTGCTGAGTCTGAACTAAATGCCGCCCGTATTTTTCATGCTGACCACTGTTTTTTTGTGACCAACGGCACCTCGACGTCAAACAAAGTCGTCTGGCACGCCAACGTGGCCAACGACGATATCGTGGTGGTAGATCGCAACTGCCACAAGTCAATCTTGCATGCCATCACCATGACGGGTGCTATTCCGGTTTTCTTGCGCCCAACACGCAACCACATGGGTATCATTGGTCCAATTCCGCTTAGCGAATTTGAACCCGAAAGTATTGAAAAGAAAATTGCAGCCAACCCCTTCGCGCGCAAAGCACGCGATACCAAGCCGCGCATCCTGACTTTGACGCAAAGCACCTATGACGGGGTGATCTACAACGTTGAGACCATCAAAGAAAAGCTCGGTACCATGATTGATACCTTGCACTTTGATGAGGCTTGGTTACCACACGCGGCGTTTCACCCGATTTACCAGGATATGCACGCGATTGGTCCCGGGCGCCCGCGTAGCGAGCGCGCCATGGTCTTTGCGACTCACTCAACCCACAAGCTCTTGGCCGGTATTTCACAAGCCTCACAGATCGTGGTGCAAGAGCCTCAGACCCGCAAACTTGATCGCAATATCTTCAATGAGGCCTACCTCATGCACACCTCAACGTCACCGCAGTACGCCATTATTGCGTCTTGTGACGTGGCGGCGGCCATGATGGAGGCACCAGGCGGAACAGCGTTGGTTGAAGAAAGCATTCGCGAGGCAATGGATTTTCGGCGTGCCATGCGTAAAGTCGAAGCCGAATTTGGCGACGCCGATTGGTGGTTTAAAGTCTGGGGGCCAGATCACTTGGTCAGCCAAGGGATTGGCGGACAAGCCGATTGGGTTTTGAAGAGCGGCGATCACTGGCATGGGTTCGGTGATTTGGCTGAAGGCTTCAACATGCTCGACCCTATCAAGGCGACCATCGTTACCCCTGGCCTGGACATGTCGGGCAGCTTTGGTGAAACGGGAATTCCCGCGGCACTGGTCTCGCGCTATCTGACCGAACATGGTGTGGTGGTTGAGAAGACTGGTCTGTATTCTTTCTTTATTCTTTTCACCATTGGTATCACCAAAGGGCGTTGGAACACGCTGTTGACCGCACTGCAGCAGTTCAAAGACGACTACGATCGTAACCAACCACTGTGGCGCATCTTGCCTGAGTTCTGTCGCGATCACCGTCACTACGAACGCATGGGCTTGCGCGACCTTTGTCAAAAAATCCATGAGTCTTACCGAGCCAGCGATGTGGCGCGCTTGACCACCGAAATGTATTTGAGCGATATGGTGCCCGAGCTCAAGCCTTCGGATGCTTTTGCTCGCATGGCCCACGGCGAAGTTGAGCGCGTGTCGATTGATGAACTTGAGGGACGAGTCACTGGTGTGCTGCTGACACCCTATCCACCGGGTATCCCGTTATTAATTCCTGGCGAACGATTTAACGCCACGATTGTGCAGTACTTGCAATTCGCGCGTATGTTCAATGCTTCTTTTCCAGGGTTTGAAACCTACATTCACGGTTTGGCACAGGATACGGGTCCGGATGGCCAGCCGCGTTACTACGTTGATTGCATCATTCGGGATGAATAGAGTTTGTCGCGATGCACACCGTTGATTTAGTGGTGGTAGGTGCCGGGGCGGCCGGCATGATGTGCGCGGCCACCGCCGGTCAGTATGGGCAGCAGGTCGTCTTGATTGATCATGCCCAGAAACTGGCCGAAAAAATCCGAATCTCGGGTGGCGGACGCTGCAATTTCACCAACCGAGACGTGAGTGCAGAGAACTTCATTTCGGGTAACCCGCACTTTTGTAAGGCTGCGCTCGCGGCCTACAGCGCCCAAGATTTCATCGATCTGGTCAACAGTCACGGTATTGCTTGGCATGAAAAACACCGTGGTCAGTTGTTTTGTGATGGCAGTAGCGATCAAATCATCCAGATGCTCAAGTCCGCTTGCGATCACGCGCAAGTTCAGTGGCGCATGCCCTGTGAGGTCACTGAGATCCTTAAAACGCCGAATGGCTTCACGCTAAACACCACGGAAGGCCCCCTCAAAACTCGCCGCGTGGTAATTGCCACTGGTGGCACAGCCGTGCCCCAGGTCGGTGCCACCGATTATGGATTGCGCTTGGCCAGATCGTTTGGGTTGCGGGTCGTCGACCCGAGACCGGCGCTGGTGCCACTGAAATTCGATCCTGAGGTCTGGCAGCCCTTTGTGCCGCTCGCGGGCGTTTCGGTGGTGGCTCGGGTGAGTGTGGCGGAACAGCCACAGGCGCCCCCTTTTGTTGAAGACATTCTTTTTACCCACCGTGGGCTTTCAGGCCCTGGGGTTTTGCAGATCTCGAGCTATTGGCAGCCCGGTCAGTCACTGTCTTTTGACCTGATGCCAGGCGTGCCCGTGGCTCAGACACTGATTGATCTTAAAGCGGGGGCGCGTCAGCAACTGAGCAGCGCGCTGACCGCCTTCTGGCCCAAACGGCTGGCTGAAAATTGGTTGGCAGAGGCCGGCAAACGAAAGCTAGCCGAGTGGTCAGACAAGGGCTTGAAGGAACTTGCCGCCAAAATCCAAGACTGGCGTGCCGTGCCCACGGGGACCGAAGGGTTCAAGAAAGCCGAAGTCATGCGCGGGGGTGTGGACACCAACGAATTGAACCAACGCAGCATGGGGTCTAAACGGGTGCCAGGCTTGCATTTCATTGGCGAAGTGGTCGATGTCACCGGTTGGCTCGGCGGTTACAACTTCCAATGGGCCTGGTCTTCAGGCGTGTCTTGTGGTCGATACATCGGCGAGTCAGGCACGACCTCCCCTGAAATTAATTAGGCACCCAACTGATCCCCATACAAGCGTTGATTGCAACTAACGATTGCAGCCAAAGCCTGATCATTTTTTGGTTGAACTGATTTTGTGTTCCGAGTATTCTACATATTGACTGTGAACTCCTAATGCGGGAGAGAGTGCGTTTTTTATCGCACCGCCGAAGGCGCAATTCGCCCAGAATCGCTCAGGTAAGCCATACCGCGTTGGGGTCTGAATCAAACTTGTATTGGTTTGGCACATCACTCTGGAGAGACCTGCCTCGCGCAGGCGCCGAAGGTGCACACCGGCTATCAAGCCGGGCAACTCTCAGGCAAAAGGACAGAGGGGCGGATCGTTGGGTGTCAACAGGGTTGACGCTTTTTTATCGAGCCGTCCGGAGAGTCTTTGTTATGTCAGCTGCTTTGCTCAGAACCCCGTTGTTTGATGCTCACGTGAGTGCTGGTGCGCGTTTGGTCGATTTTGGTGGCTGGGAAATGCCCGTGAGCTATGGCTCGCAAATCGAAGAACACCACGCCGTGCGGCAAGCCGCGGGCGTGTTTGACGTCTCACACATGCGCAGCGTTGACTTAGCGGGTGCTGGTGCCAGAGATTTCTTACGCCGCCTGTTGGCCAACGATGTCGACAAGTTAACCGAACCCGGTCGGGCCCTTTACAGCTGCATGCTTAACCCCGAAGGCGGTGTTATTGACGATTTGATCGTTTACTTCTTCGCTCCCGATCGCTGGCGTTTGGTGATCAATGCCGCCTGTGCTGACAAAGACATTGCTTGGATGCACCGTGTTCAACAGGCCGGTCATTTTGATGTGTCGATCAACCCGCGGACGGATCTGGCGATGGTGGCTGTTCAGGGCCCTCTTGCCGCTGAGCGGTTGGGCCAAGTGCACCCCGATTGGCAGGCGAGCCTTCAAGCACTCAAACCTTTTAGGGCAGTAGAAATCGGTGATATCACGATCGCTCGCACAGGCTATACCGGTGAGGACGGCTTCGAAGTTATGATTCCTGCTGCAGAGGTTCCCACCTTGTGGGCAGACCTGTTGGCAGCGGGCGTTAAGCCCTGTGGGCTAGGGGCTAGAGACACTTTGAGGCTTGAGGCCGGCATGAATCTTTATGGTCAAGACATGGATGCCTTGGTTTTGCCTTCCCAAGCGGGCCTGACTTGGACAGTGTCTCTTAAAGACGAAACACGTAACTTTATCGGTCGTAGCGCAATTGTGTCGTTCCCAGCTTCAGGCCAACTCATTGGGCTACGGCTTTTGGAGAAAGGCGTGATGCGCGCCCACATGGTGGTTTCAACCCCACATGGGGACGGTGAAATCACCAGCGGTACGATGTCGCCCTCGCTCGGGGTCTCGATTGCCATGGCGCGATTGCCTGATGCTGTCGAAGTGGGATCGCAAGTTCATGTGAATATTCGCGGCAAGTCAGTCCCGGCTAAGGTTTGCACGCTACCGTTTGTACGTCACGGCAAGCCCGTGGGCGATGTGGTTTCTTCCTAAATTTTCTTTCGAAATACTGCTATAGCGGAGAGTTAAATGAGTATTCCTAGCGATCGTAAATACGCGGCCTCACACGAATGGATCAAAGCCGACGGTGATGTGATGGTGGTTGGCATCACCAACCCCGCACAAGACCAACTCGGTGACTTGGTGTTTGTCGGTGATGTACGCGTTGGCGCGAAGTTGAAGTCTGGCGAAACCGCCGGTGTGGTTGAGTCAGTGAAGGCTGCTTCAGACATCTACGCGCCGATTACTGGCGAAGTGGTGGCATTCAATGACGCTTTAAATGACAGCCCAGAAAAGATCAATTCCGATCCCTACGGCACTTGGATTTTCAAACTAAAGCCCGATAACGCGACCGATTTGGACGCGCTGCTGGATTCAGCTGCCTATCAGGCGATTGTGGACGCGAGCTAAACCATGACGACAACAACCGACACCGCTGGGGCTTTTATCCCTCGACACATCGGCCCCAACGGGTCCGACCAGCAGCAGATGCTTCAAAGCATCGGGGCTGGCAGCGTACAGGCATTGATGAGTGAGGTGGTCCCTGCCAATATTCATGTGTCGGGGTTGTTGGATTTACCAGAGCCGCTCGATGAGCCCAGTGTTATTCAGGCCTTGAAAGCCGTCGCTGCGCAAAACCAAGTTTTGCGCAGCTACATTGGTCAAGGCTACTACGGCACCCACACACCGAACGTGATTTTGCGTAATATTTTGGAGAACCCCGCTTGGTACACGGCATACACACCGTACCAACCTGAGATCGCCCAAGGTCGGCTAGAAGCGATCTTAAATTTCCAGACCATGGTTGCTGACCTCACGGGCTTGGACATTGCCAATGCTTCTTTGCTCGACGAAGGCACCGCCGCCGCCGAAGCCATGACGCTGTCTTGGCGTGTCGCACGTGACAAAGATCAGCCGTATTTTGTGTCAAAGTTCTGTCATCCTCAAACCATTGAAGTCATCAAGACACGCGCTGAAGGCTTGGGGATTGCATTGATTTTAGGTGATGAGTCTGAAGACATTCCTGCTTGCTTTGGGGTGATGTTGCAGTACCCCCAGAGCTTGGGTGCGGTGGTGGACTATCGCGCATTAACCCAGCAAGTGCACGACAACGGTGGTTTGGTGGCGTGCGCCACAGACCTCTTGGCATTGACCCTGATCGAGCCCCCAGGCGCTTGGGGTGCCGACATTGCCATTGGATCGGCCCAGCGTTTTGGTGTGCCGTTTGGTTATGGCGGCCCGCATGCTGCCTTCATGAGTTGCAAAGACGCCTACAAGCGTCACATGCCTGGCCGCTTGGTTGGTGTGTCACGCGATGCCATGGGCAACCAAGCCTTGCGCTTGGCGCT
This sequence comes from Burkholderiaceae bacterium, assembly GCA_017857895.1. Classification (GTDB taxonomy): domain Bacteria; phylum Pseudomonadota; class Gammaproteobacteria; order Burkholderiales; family Burkholderiaceae_B; genus Algicoccus. The sequence continues at coordinate 14,662 of JAFMCG010000002.1, forward strand.
ACAGACGCGCGAGCAACACATTCGTCGTGAAAAAGCCACCTCAAACATTTGCACGGCTCAGGTTTTGTTGGCCGTGATGGCCAGTATGTACGCCCTTTGGCATGGCCCTGAGGGCTTGAAGAAAATGGCCCTGCGGGTTCATGCCCACACCCAAGCACTGCGCCATGGACTCACGCAACTTGGGTTGAAAGTCGCCAACGACACCTTCTTTGACACATTGCAGGTTGCCACTGGTGCGCACACCGCTGCGATCCATGCCGCGACGGTTAAGGCGGGTATAAATCTGCGTCAGGTCGATCACGACCACGTGGCGATTTCGTTTGACGAAACAGTCACCGACACTGACGTGCAAGCGTTGTTAGACGTGTTGGGTCAGGCCGTTGGGAAATCTGTTGTTGCGCATTGGGTTCAGGCACCTGTGGCTGTGCCGGTAGGACTGTTACGCACATCGGCATGTCTAACGCATGAGGTGTTTTCCAGTATCCAGTCCGAGACTGATATGTTGCGTTACTTGCGTCGCTTGTCAGACAAAGACTTGGCGCTTGATCGCACCATGATCCCGCTCGGTTCGTGCACCATGAAGCTCAACGCCACAGTGGAAATGATTCCTGTGACTTGGCCTGAGTTTGCCAACATCCATCCTTTCGCGCCTCGTGATCAGACCGAAGGCTATCAGGTCATGATTGAGCGTTTGTCACGTGACCTGTGCGAGATCACCGGTTACGACGCCATCAGCTTGCAGCCCAATTCGGGTGCCCAAGGTGAGTACGCTGGTTTGCTGGCGATCCGTGCTTACCACCGCGCCCGTGGGGACCATCAGCGCAATGTGTGCTTGATTCCATCGTCTGCACATGGCACCAACCCTGCCTCCGCCAACATGGTGGGTATGGATGTGGTAGTGGTCGGTGCTGACGCGCAAGGTAACGTTGACATTGAAGATTTGAAGCAGCGTATCGCCGAAGCGGGTGATCGATTGGCCGCCTTGATGGTGACCTATCCATCCACACACGGTGTTTTTGAAGAGGTGATCTCAGAAATCTGTGAGATGGTTCATGACGCTGGTGGTCAGGTCTACATGGATGGCGCCAACATGAATGCGATGGTTGGCGTGGCCCAGCCAGGTAAGTTTGGTTCGGATGTCTCGCACTTGAACCTGCACAAAACCTTTTGCATCCCTCACGGTGGTGGAGGACCAGGCGTGGGTCCTGTGGGTGTTCGCGCGCATTTGGCACCCTATTTGCCGGGTGCAGTGGATGCCAAAGGCCAACTGGCAGCAGACGCACCCGTTGGGCCCGTCAGTGCGGCACCATTTGGATCGGCCAGTATTTTGCCGATCTCATTTGTGTACATCTTGTTGATGGGCGCGCGAGGCTTGCGCCAGGCAACGGAAGTCGCCATTCTGAGCGCAAACTACGTGGCCAGTCGATTGGGTGAGCACTATCCGATTTTGTATCGAGGCCGCAACGGTCGCATTGCGCACGAGTGCATTTTGGATATCCATGGGATCAAGGACGACACCGGTATTTCAGCCGAAGATATCGCCAAGCGTTTGATTGACTACGGGTTCCATGCACCGACCATGTCGTTCCCAGTGGCTGGTACGTTGATGGTCGAGCCCACAGAGTCAGAGGGCCTGGCCGAGCTCGATCGATTTGTTGATGCGATGATTGCCATCCGTCAGGAAATCAATCAAGTGGCTAGTGGTCAATGTGATGCGACAGACAATGTGCTTAAAAACGCACCGCACACCGCCCGTACGCTTCTGGCAAACGAGTGGCATCATGACTACACCCGTGAGCAGGCGGCTTACCCCTTGCCTTCTTTGCTACAAAACAAGTACTGGCCGCCAGTGGCTCGGGTGGACAATGCATGGGGTGATCGGCATTTGGTGTGTTCTTGCCCGCCGGTGAGTGATTACGCTGAGGCTTCGCCTGCACCGCAAACCGCTTGATGTTGAACTAAGCAATCCGACGATAAGTCACAAAAGAGAAGGGCAAGCCATTTTCTGGGGTTTGCCCTTCTCGCGAGTATTCAACCCATTCGGTTTGTGACAGTGGTGCAAAGAAGGCATCACCATGAACGTCGGCATCAACTTCTGTGGCGATCACTTCGTGAACAAGGGGTAACGCTTGTGCATAAAGTTGAGCCCCACCAATGATGAAAGCTTGCTCGACGGGCCCAGCTGCCGCAATGGCTTCTTCAACTGAGGCGACTAACGTGGCGCCCGTGAAATCACCAACACCTTGGCGACTGATCACGATATTGTGCCGGTTTGGCAATGGGCGCCCGAGTGACTCCCACGTTTTACGACCCATGATGATGGGGTGCCCGCTCGTTTGGCGCTTGAAATGTGCCAAATCGCTCGGTAGGCGCCATGGCAATTGATTGTCTTTGCCAATCACACGGTTGCGGCTGTAGGCGACGATGATGCTTAGTGATGTCATACAGCGACCGGTGCTTTGATATGAGGGTGGTATTGGTAGTCTTCAATGACGAAGTCTTCGAGTTCGTATTCAAATAGGCTGGCTGGCTTGCGCGCTAGTTTGAGCGTGGGGTAGGGGTAGGGTGAGCGTGCGAGTTGCTCGATGGCCTGCTCGACGTGGTTGTCGTAGAGGTGACAATCGCCACCGGTCCAAATGAAATCGCCCACGTCTAAGTCACATTGTTGCGCCACCATGTATGTCAGCAAGGCATAGCTGGCGATGTTGAATGGCACACCTAAGAAAATGTCGGCACTGCGCTGGTAGAGCTGGCACGACAACTTGCCTTGCGCCACGTAAAACTGAAACAGCGCGTGGCAGGGTGGTAGCGCCATGTTGGGAATTTCACCGACATTCCATGCGCTGACAATCAAACGGCGAGAATCAGGGTTGGTTTTGATTTGGTGGACGAGCTGGCTGATCTGATCAATCTTCTGCCCATCGGGGGCAGGCCATGAACGCCACTGAACGCCATAAACAGGACCCAGGTCACCGTCAGGGCGTGCCCACTCGTCCCAAATGCTGACGTTGCGTTCCTGCAACCATTTGACGTTTGATTCTCCCCTAAGAAACCATAACAATTCCACAAAAATGCTGCGCGTGTGCAGCCGCTTGGTGGTGATCAACGGAAAGCCGGCTTGCAGGTCAAAGCGCATTTGGTAACCAAACACAGAGCGGGTGCCCGTGCCAGTTCGATCGCTTTTGGCGACGCCGTTCTCAAAAACGTGGCGTAAAAAAGTTTCGTATTGATTCATGAAGACTCACTCGCAACCGGCTCGGTCGACACAATGTCCACGGACCATGTCATTTTGGTGGTGTGGTGAAACATGGCTGAGGCTGAGCAATATTTTTCGTGTGACAACTCAACCGCCCGTTCAACGGCAACACGTGACAGGTTTTTGCCGGTCACGGTGAAAGCGAAGTGAATGTTGGTGAAAACTTTTGGGTCGGTCTCGGCGCGTTCAGCAGTCAACTTCACATCGCAGCCCTGAACCGAATGACGGCCTCGCTTGAGTATCAGCACCACATCATAAGCGGTGCAGCCACCGGTGCCGGCCAGTAGTAATTCCATGGGGCGGGGTGCTAAGTTATGCCCACCGCCTTCAGGTGCGCCATCCATGGCCGTGATGTGACCAGTGCCAGTCTTTGCAATAAACAACATGCCGTCTATACCACCCCATTGCACTGTGCATTCCATGAAATATCCTTTTTCACTTAATCGATATCACCAATCATAGCGTTACCGTCGCCTAAAATGTACTAACCTTTTCAGGATCATCATGGAGATCCCTCAATGACCGTTAGAACAAAGTCAATCACTGGCATTCGTCGTCGACAAGGTCTCCTGGATCGTATGGTGGGCGAAGTCGCGGTCGCCGTTCGAGTCTTGTCAGGCGTTGCCACCGCTTCGCGAGCCTATCCGCCAGGACGGCAGATTGAGCCGGGTGAGGAAACCATGCCCTTGCCCGAGCAAAGGCATGCGGCTGGGCTGATGCGTGTCAACCACGTGGGCGAAATTTGTGCTCAAGCGCTCTACAGAGGGCAGGCTTTGGCGGGTGTTCGAGATGAGACTCGGGCGTTATTGCGCGAAGCGGCACACGAAGAGGTCGATCATTTGGTTTGGTGTTCGCAACGCTTACAAGAGCTCAGCAGTCGTCCCAGCCTGCTGAACCCGATCTGGTATTTGGGTTCGTTTACGCTTGGTGCTTTGGCCAGCCGCGCAGGCGAGCGCTACAACCTGGGCTTTATGGCTGAAACCGAGCGGCAAGTCGAAGCCCACCTGGCGCAGCACCTCAAAACTTTGCCAGCTAGCGACGAACGCTCCCGCCAAGTGGTGGTTCAGATGCGTGATGATGAGATCCGGCATCGCAAGAGTGCACAGCAGCATGGCGCTGTATCTTTGCCAACCCCGATACCCGCCGTCATGACGTTTGTGTCTAAAGTTATGACTAAAAGTGCTTATCGAATTTAATGGTTGATGCGTTGGTTGATAGGCTCAAATCGACTTGATTCGTGTTGCGATGCAACAATTATTTTCTCTGCCATAGGAGAAAATTGTCAAAATTCTGCCTTGCATTGCAACATAATTTTGGTTATAGTTGATTCACGCGTGATGACTATCTGTTCAGTTGCTGTTAATACGATTTTAAAAGCCTGTTTTTTGCTAGGGTTTTTACCAAGCAAAACTTGATGTTTTAATCCCTCGGTGTCTATTTCTTACAAACCGGGTGCGGTGTTTCAGTTCAGTAACAAGATCGCAAGCCCGAAAGTCAACTCGGCAAGATTGTCTCCTCCACCCTCCTCCTTTGGTGGATTTGACCCAAAACCTCAGGGTTTTGGGTCTTTTTTTTGGTTTAGCGCAGTTGCTCGTTTAACGTCGACATCCAGAACTGTGTTGAAGCGTCAAATTCGCTGAGGTCAGATGCGTTTGTGATCAATTGGCGCGCCAGTGTTTTGCCAAACTCTACCCCCCACTGGTCAAATGGGTTGATGCCCCACAAGACTGCTGCCGTGAACACCTTGTGCTCGTAAAGCGCGAGCAAGGCCCCGAGTCGGTGGGCATCGAGCCTGGGCAAAACAATTAAAGTCGAAGGCCTAAGCCCTGGATGTACACAGTGATTGGCCAGTGCATCGGCTTGCTCCTGCGACATGCCCTTGGCCACCAGAGCATCGAAGGCTTGCTTCTTGCTCTTGCCTTGCCATAGCGCAGCCCGTTGTGCCAAGCAGTTGGTGAACAATTGTCGGTGGTGGTTGGCGCTTGGATGGTCTGGCTCAAGGCATGCGATGAAATCGACAGGTGCGCCTTCTTGCCCTTGATGTAACCACTGAAAGAAGGTGTGCTGGCTGTCTGTGCCTGGCATACCCCATGTGGCAGGACTCACGTTGACACCGAGTGGCTCGCCATTTTGCGTCACGCCTTTGCCCAAAGACTCCATTTGAAGTTGTTGCAACCACGGTACAAAGTCAGTCAGCCGAGCATCGTATGGACAAATGACCTCAGAATGAAACCCCAACACGCTGGAGTTGGCGACGCTTGATAACGCCATCTGAATGGGTGCATTTGTTTCAGGGGGGGCGGTTAAAAAGTGCTCATCCATGGCACGTGCGCTGGCGAGCATCGCCATGAAAGTTTGCCAGCCCAACCCAAGCGCGATGGTCAAGCCAATAGAAGACCAAACAGAGTAGCGCCCACCCACCCAATCCCAAAAAGCAAAGGTCCGTTCTGGCGCCACTCCAAAGGCTTGAGCAGCTTGGGGATTGGCAGTCAAGGCCACCGTGTGTGCCAAAGGGTCCAAGACGCCGCCACGCTTCATCCAGTCTAAGGCAAATTGCGCATTGGTGATGGACTCAATCGTGGTGAATGATTTTGAAGCGATCACCAACAGGGTGTCCTTGGCATCCAAACCTTCTAAGGCATTGGTGATGGCGTGCGCATCGATGTTGGCGGCAAAACGCAATTCACGCCGTGTACCAATACCACGCAATGCTTGCCAAACCATCCGTGGACCCCAGTCGCTGCCGCCGATACCAAGGTGGACAATGTTCTGGTAGCGGTTGGCTGCATTGGTTTGCTCAACGAACTCACCCATGCGCGCAAGCGAAGAGGAAACGGTTTGTGCCACAGCCTCTGGGGCCTGACTGCCCCGCAATGCGGTGTGCAACGCGGCGCGTTGTTCGCTCGCGTTAACAGGGTGGCCATCAAACAAATGGGCGCGTGCGCGCTCAAAACCCGCTACTTTAAGAAGAGCCTGCGCATTGACTTCAAAATCAGCCGAGTGGCGTTGCGTACTCAAATCAATAGACAATCCCGCGGCTTTGATTAGCCGGATGGCGGCTGGGTCCGGCCGGGCTTGGCGCACCGCTTCACAAAAGTCGCGCCAGGGTGCCAATTTTTCTAGATGCAAGGTTAACCTCGATTAAAACGGTAAGCGGATATCACTTTTTATGGCCAGCAACTGCTGGCGAAACTGTGTTTGGATGCGTTCGAGTGCCATGGGTGTGTCGCCCTCGAAACGCAGCACCACCACAGGCGTGGTGTTTGAGGGGCGAGCCAACCCAAACCCATCGGCATATTCAACGCGTACGCCATCAATGGTGCTGATTTGGGTTGCGCCTTTAAAAACGCCTTTTTCCTGCAAGGCATCAATCAAAGTAAAGGGCTCGCCTTCTGCCATTTCGATTTTGAGTTCAGGCGTTGAAAAAGCCGTTGGTAAGGACTCAAGCACAGCAGACGGGTTGGCATCACGCGATAGGATTTCTAGCAAGCGTGCGCCGGTGTAAAGACCGTCGTCAAAGCCAAACCAGCGTTCCTTAAAAAAGATGTGTCCACTCATTTCGCCCGCTAAGGGTGCGCCCGTCTCAGCCAGTTTTGCTTTGACCAACGAGTGTCCTGTGCGGCACATCAGTGGTTCACCACCGGCTGCCGTGATGGCTTGGCTGAGTTGGCGACTACACTTCACGTCAAACAGAATTTGGCTTTTGGGTAAACGCATCAAGATGTCGCGGGCAAACAAAATCATTTGCCGATCGGGCCAGATGATTTCGCCCGAACGGGTCACCACGCCTAAGCGGTCACCGTCGCCATCAAAGGCTAGGCCGATTTCGCAATCTGTTTCTTTTAAAGCGGCAATCAGGTCTTGCAAGTTTTTGGGGTCAGCGGGATCCGGATGGTGATTGGGAAACCGGCCATCCACCTCACAAAAGAGCTCATGAACTTCACAGCCTAGCGCCTTAAACAATGCTGGCGCGATGACACCAGCCACGCCATTGCCACAGTCAATGGCGATTTTCATGGGGCGTTTAAGGACAACATCGGCTGTGATTCGAGTGATGTAATCATCGACAACGTTGATCGATTGCCCCTCACCGCGTTTGGAGGCAATGGCCTTGGGTCGCATCATTTCAGTGCGCAGCGAGGTGATGTCATCGCCGTAAAGTGCGCTACCGGCCATCATCATTTTGAAGCCGTTGTACTGGGGTGGATTATGGCTGCCAGTGATGGCAATGCCCGATCCTGTGCCCAGTGTGTGCGCTGCGAAATAAACCAAGGGTGTGGGTACCATACCGATGTTTAGCGTGTTGATGCCACCATCGTGGATGCCATCGGCAAGCGCCTGCGACAACTCGGGGCTGCTCAGACGGCCATCATACCCAATGACCAAGGCGGAAATGCCTGCCTCGCTCGCTCTTGCGGCCATGCTACGACCGAGTAAGGTGGCGAAGTTCGCATTCAGCGCCCCAGGTACCTCACCACGGATGTCATACGCTTTGAAGGCATGTAAGGGCAGCTCAGTGGTTGGCATGATTGTTTCCAAGGTTTGGGCGAGTAAAAGAAGGCGTGCACTAAGAAAAACTGGGACTATTATCGCAAATTTGAGGGCTCAACCCGAACCGTGCGGGTTTTTTTGTTGTTGGTTAGGCAGCACCGTAGAATAAGGCTTAAATAATGCGTTGCTTCAGACGCGGGCATCACAGGGACAGGAGACGGGAAATGCTAGAGAAGTTAATCGAGATTGTTGGCGCATCACATGTGTTGACGGGTGAACAAGCTCAGCCCTACCTCGTTGATTGGCGTGGCCGTTACAAAGGCGCTGCGCGAGCTGTGGTGCGCCCGGGGACAACCGATGAAGTCGCCGCGGTGGTGAAGTGTTGCGTGGCTCACCAAGTGCCGATTGTGACGGTTGGCGGTAACACCGGACTCTGTGGTGGGGCCACACCTGATGATTCAGGAACCGCAGTGGTACTGGCGACGAGCCGATTGAATCGCATTCGTGCCATTGACACGGATAATGACACCATGACCGTCGAGGCGGGTTGTGTACTACAAATGCTTCAAGAAGCCGCACAAAAAGCAGACCGATTGTTTCCTTTGAGTCTGGCCGCTGAGGGCAGTTGCACCATTGGTGGCAACTTGGCCACCAATGCTGGTGGTACCCAAGTGCTGCGCTACGGCAATACCCGTGAGCTCGCCTTAGGCCTTGAAGTGGTGACCGCCGAGGGTGAAATCTGGGATGGTTTGCGTGGCCTGCGCAAGGACAACACCGGTTACGACTTGCGTGACCTCTTTATTGGAAGTGAGGGCACACTGGGCGTCATCACCGCGGTGACCTTAAAGTTGTATCCCTTGCCCGTGGCGCAACGAACCGCCATGCTTGCGTTGAATTCATTGGAAGATGCCGTGACGTTTTTGTCAAAAGCGCGCGCAGGATTTGGCGCGTCGCTGACGGGATTTGAAGTCATGGCCGGCCCAGTGCTGCAGGCTGTGGTGCGGTTGTTTGATCAACAACGCATTCCGTTTGAGGGCGAGTCAGCGCAGTCGCCTTGGTTTGCGTTGCTAGAGCTGTCAGACAGCGAAAGCGCTGAGCACGCCCAGGCACGGTTTGAAGAGGTCTTGGGTCAAGCCATTGAGGACGGTCTGGTGCAAGACGCCGCGATTGCTCAAAATGTCACGCAAAGCAAAGCTTTTTGGCATTTGCGTGAAAGTATCCCGTTAGCTGAGGCCGAGCTCGGTAAAAGCATTAAGCACGATGTGTCGATCCCGATCTCGCGCATTGCTGAGTTTGTACAAGTCACGAACGCTGCGATTCAAGCCGATTATCCAGGGGTCCACAATGTCGTGTTTGGTCACTTGGGTGACGGTAATTTGCACTACAACGTGGCGCCTGCTCAAGGACAACCACAAGAGGTATTGTTGGCTCTGCAAGACAAAATCTATGCGCTCGTGCACGACAGCGTGGCCGCCTTCAATGGGTCAATTAGTGCCGAGCATGGCATTGGGCAACTCAAGCGTGATGAAATGCCGCGTTACAAATCTGCTGTTGAACTCGGTCTGATGCGCAACATTAAGAACGCACTAGATCCCAAAGGCCTACTCAATCCAGGCAAGGTGCTGAGCGTTTGAGTTTTGCGGTTGATCTTCGTGGCCGTTGGCAACGCGGGCAAAAGTAAGTTGCCCGTTGGCCTTGAACAATGCGTTTGATTTTGGTGTCACAAACACGACAGGGCTGACCGTTTTTTTCGTAGACCGCGGCGTAAAGTTCGAAATAAGCCCCGGGTTCGCCGGTGGCATCGACATAGTCGCGCAAGGTACTGCCTCCGCTCGCTAGCGCATCGGTCAATGTTTGTACGATCGCGGCCACCAAGCGAACGGCTTGTGCTCGCGTGACATCTGCGGCTGATTGAGCCGGGTGAATTCGGGCGCGAAACAAGCTTTCAGAGGCGTAAATGTTACCAACACCCACGACCACATGACCGGCCAGCAGGAGCTGTTTGATCGACATTTTTTTGCCCTTGAGCCCAGCCAGTAGGTAATCCGGGTCAAAGGCTGAATCAAATGGCTCGATACCTAGTTTTGACAATAGCGGGTGTGATTGCGCGTCACCAGCCTCGGTTGGATGCCACATGATTGAACCGAACCGGCGCGGATCGTTGTAGCGTAGGCATATGCCCCCGCTAAAAACCCATTGCACGTGGTCATGGGTGAGCCACAGGGCATTGGCCGGCACGGCACGGATTGAACCAGACATGCCCAAGTGAACCAAAAGGGTACCGGCTGGGTCAAAACCCAATAACAAATATTTGCCTCGGCGTTCGCACTTCGCAAGCGTCGTATTGGCAATGGCCTGAGGCAGTGCATTTGAAATCGGCCAACGCAATCGGCGTTCTCGAACTGTCATGCTGAGCAGTGCTTGCCCCAAGGCAAGCCTTTCAATACCCTTTCGCGTGGTCTCAACTTCAGGTAACTCAGGCATGTTGGGGTGCTAAGATGAAGTCTAAATTCACAGTGCCTATTTTGCCATCAATGCGATATCCTCGTGTGCAGAAACGTTTAGGGGTAAGAGAGTTGAGCAAGGCTTCGATGTGGCCAAACCGGATCAAACTGGCATCCACCGCCTTAATTTTGGCGTTGACCGGGGTTGCATGCGCGCAACCGGTGGCACCGCTGCAGCCGATCGCGCCCCAAAAAAACCGAGCGCAAGCCCCGACTGAACCAGCCCAACCCCCCAAAGTCCGCCCTGCAGTGGTGACGCTGCGGGCCGGTGAGTTGCCTCATGTGCGCATGACCGCTGACTTGCTCTACAAGATCCTCGCGGCTGAAATCGCCGTCCAGCGGGGCGCCATAGCAGCGGCTGCAAACACCACGCTTGAAATCGCACAAGAGACAGCAGATCCTCGATTGGCTAAACGGGCCGTTGAGTTGTACGCGGCTATGGGCGATGTGACGGGTGCCTTAGAAGGCGCACAGGTTTGGGTTAACAGTGAACCTCAAAGCCAAGAGGCTCGCTCGACTCAGCTGGCTCTTAGTGCTGCGGCGGGACAAACCGAAGGGTTGGTCACGGCACTCATTGTGGAGGTTAATAAAAGCCAAGACACCACCGAGGCGATGGCACGCGCCATTGGCATCTTAAAACGCATGCCCGACCCCGCGCAAGCCCTACAAATTCTTGAGCAAGTGGTCTCAGGCAGTCAAGCCAAGTCGACGCTGCCAGCGCACATGGCATTGGCGGATGTGGCCAAAGCAGCAGGCAACTATCCACGCGCCCTAAAAGAAGCCCAGGCGGCCATGGCGTTAAAGCCAAGCTCTGAAGACGCCGCGCTGCGCGTACTTGATTACGGCGTGGCGGTGGACGCAGACCAAGCCATTAAAACGGCGCAAGTCTTTGCCAGAGCCTACCCCAAATCTCGGCAGTTGCGCCTGATGCTCGCTGGTAAGCTGGCCGATCAAGGCGATGTTCAGGCAGCATTGACTGAACTCAGTTTGATGTCAGAGCAGTCGCCTGAAGACTTTGATCTCCTCTTTATTCGAGCACAACTCGCTTACCGCGACAATCGCCTGCAACAAGCGCAGCGTTTACTTGAAGAGTATGTGTCGGTGCAGTCTCAGCGCCAGGCATCAATGGCTTCAGGGGCCACGGATGCAGGAGCTGCGTTGGCCGATGCCTTCACGCTCTTGGCGCGAATCGCACAAGATCAAGGCAGTCCAGATCGGGCAGTCGAGTTTTTAGGGCGCATCGATGATCCTGGCGCTCGTTATTCGGCGCGTTTGCGTCAGGCCAGCATTCGAGCCGAACAAGGTCGTGTTGATGAGGCTATTCGAATGATTGACGCGCTGCAAGCCGCTGACGAGGACGAGCAGCTGATTGGTGTGCTCACCATGTCGCAGATATTGCGCCAAGCCAAAAGAAATGAACAAGCCATTGAGCGCCTTGAGAAAGCCAATCAAGCACTGCCAGACTCGGTTGAAATTCAGTACGAATTGGCCATGCTGCTGGAGCAACAGTCTCGCTTCGACGAAATGGAAACTTACCTGCGTGCGGTTATTGCCCTTGATCTTGGCTACGCCCATGCTTACAACGCGCTGGGTTACTCCTTGGCCGATCGGGGCCTGCGACTTGGCGAAGCCTACGAGCTTATTGCGCGAGCGCATCAAATCCTTCCAGAAGACCCGTACATCTTGGATAGCTTGGGTTGGGTGAAGTTTCGTCAGGGTGAAAACGAAATGGCCGAGCAGTACTTACGTCAGGCCTATGCTTTAAAGCCTGAGGCTGAAATCGCTGCGCACCTTGGTGAGTTGCTTTGGGTAACCGGTCGACGTGCCGCTGCCCGAGAGATTTGGGCTGAAGGTCTGAAAATCGATGCCACCAATGCCTCACTGGTAAAAACCTTGAAACGGTTTGGTGTTGAGCCGTGACTGGGTTAAAGGGCGTTGTGGCGAGACGATTGCCGGTCGTTCTGCTTTGTCTTTTGATGGCTGCTTGTGCTACACCGACCCCTCCTGCCCTTGATGGGGTTGGGCTCGAGCGCCAAGGGCGGTTTGCCCTGCGTGCCCAAAGCCCTGATGAGCAACCCCAAGCGGTTCAAGGTAACTTCCGTTGGTATCAAACCCACACAGGTTGGGTTTTGTCGTTGAGCAGTCCCTTGGGCGCAACATTGGCGCAATTGACTGTTGATGGCACAGGCGCTGGGTTACGGACACCCGATGCGCCTGATCAGCGAGCGGCTAGCGCCACTGCCTTGTTGGAACAAGCCATTGGTGAACCTGTCCCCATCGATGCGTTAGAAGACTGGATTCAGGGGCGTCTGGGTAGTGCCACAGGCATCACCAACATCACACGCGACAGTGTCGGTCGAGTGACCCGTTTCACGCAAGCCAATTGGCAGGTCTCGTTTGAGCGGTATGACAGCAGAGGACCGACTCGCATGGTCTTATCGAGCCAGCACCAGCAAAGGGATGTGGTGTTACGCCTAGTGATTAATCAGTCGACACAATGAGTCTGCCTTGATGCTTTATGACTTACCTGCCCCAGCCAAGCTAAACCTGTTTTTACACGTGGTGGGGCGTCGTGTTGATGGCTATCACTTGCTTGAGTCTTTGTTTCGATTGATTTCACTCAGTGATGCCGTGACAATCGATTTGAGAACGGATGGTGTGATTTCGCGTGAGCCTTGCAGCGCGATGACTTGGTCGCAAGCCGACGATCTGGCTATACGTGCGGCTAAAGCGTTGCAACAAGCGACCGGCACGCGCACAGGTGCCCACATTGCAATTCGCAAACGTATTCCAGCTGGCGGTGGGCTAGGCGGGGGCTCTAGCGATGCTGCGACCGTTTTGTTGGGTCTTAACCGCCTTTGGCGTACAGGCCTCACGCGCCAACAACTGATGGCATTGGGATTGCCTTTAGGGGCGGATGTGCCGTTCTTTTTGTTTGGACAGTCTGCCTTTGTGACGGGCATTGGCGAGCAATTCCAGCCCGTATCTATCCCTCACCACAGTTATGTGGTGACTCAGCCCACCGCCAGTGTGCCAACGCCCACGATATTTGGGGCCGCTGATTTGACACGAGACTCCGAACCCGTCAAAATATCGGACTTTTCCGGACTAAATCGAGTGAATGTTCGATTTACGGGATCTGACGCTTTTGGGCGAAACGATCTCGAGCCCGTTGTGAAGCAACTTTTTCCTGTGGTGAGCACCACGCAGCAATGGTTGGCAACGCAAGGTGTGTTGTCTCGTCTCACGGGTTCTGGTGCTTGTCTGTTTAGTGAGTTTGATAGCCCGAGAGAGGCCATCTTTGCTTACGAGCAATTGGTGGCTAAAATGCAGTTTGAGCAGTGCGGTTTAAAAACAGTTCACGCTTGTGATGGATTACCGATTCATCCTTTGCAGAACTGGGCAGTTGACTAAGTTGGGGAGTGGCCAAGTTGGTTAAGGCACCGGATTTTGATTCCGGCATGCGAGGGTTCGAGTCCTTCCTCCCCAGCCAATATTCGTAAGCTGTTGAACAAGCCACAGTCCATCGGGCTCGTTTCAGTCGCTTTTTTTTCTTCGTTGTAGCGATTCGTTCAACATGGCTCCTGAAAATTTCATGATTTTCACCGGCACTGCCAACACCCGGTTGGCAGTCGATGTGGTAAATCACCTCGACATGTCTTTAGGCAAAATGTCGGTCGGCCGCTTTTCAGACGGCGAGGTGATGGTTGAAGTCAACGAAAACGTGCGAGGCAAAGACGTTTTTGTGTTGCAGCCAACCTGTGCGCCCACCAATGACAATCTTATGGAAGTGATGGTGATGGTCGACGCGCTTCGTCGCGCGTCGGCGGGTCGAATCACCGCTGCGATTCCTTATTTTGGTTACGCTCGGCAAGACCGGCGTCCTCGCTCAGCGCGAGTGGCGATATCTGCCAAGGTGGTGGCCAATATGTTGCAAGTGGTTGGCGTCAATCGCGTCATGACCATGGATTTGCACGCGGATCAAATCCAAGGATTTTTTGATATTCCTGTCGACAATATCTACGCTGGCCCCATTCTGTTGGGTGATATTTGGCGTCGAAACCTGTCGAATTTGGTGGTGGTGTCGCCTGACATTGGTGGCGTTGTACGGGCCCGTGCGCTAGCCAAACAACTTGAAGCCGATTTGGCCATTATCGATAAGCGTCGCCCACGCGCCAATGTCTCAGAAGTGATGAATATCATCGGTGACGTTGATGGTCGCACTTGCGTCATCATGGATGACATGGTGGATACCGCTGGCACGCTCTGTAAGGCTGCTACTGCGCTCAAAGAGCAAGGGGCTGGCGCCGTTTACGCTTACTGTACGCATGCCGTGCTATCAGGTGGCGCGGTCGAGCGCATTGTTGAATCTGCGCTCGATGAAGTGGTGGTAACGGACTCGATTCCGCTGTCAGAGGAGGCTCGGGCGTCGGGTCGAATCAGACAATTGTCCTGCGCACCATTATTGGGTGAAACGATTCTGCGTATTTCACACGCAGAATCAGTCAGTTCACTTTTTGTGGACTAGCACTTAGGTTTTATAAAATTACGAATCTGATCAGTGGCTGGTCGCGGCCACTTGTCGATACCGGATGCCGACGTTCGGTGCCGGTTTTTACGGGGATAACCCCTTTTGGAGTTTCAAAATGCAATTTAATGCAACAAAACGGAGCGTTCAGGGATCGAGTGCGAGCCGCCGCCTGCGCCATGCGGGTCGCGTACCCGCCATTGTTTATGGTGGCACAGAGGCCCCATTGAACATCGAACTCGATCACAATGAAATCTTTCATGCTTTGCGTAAAGAGCAGTTCCACGCATCGGTGTTGGATATGCTAGTTGAAGGCCAAAAGCAGTCAGTGCTTTTGCGCTCAGTACAGTGGCACCCATACAAGCAATTGGTGTTGCACGTTGATTTTCAGCGCGTGGATGCCAAGAAAATCATTCACACCAAAGTGCCGTTGCATTTCATCAATGCCGACATTTCACCAGCGGTTAAATTGATGGCCGCGGTTGTGACACACGTTTTGACAGAGCTTGAGATCGAGTGCTTGCCAGCCAATTTGCCACAATTCATTGAGGTTGACTTGGCCGCTACCGTGGCGGGTGATGCCATCCACTTGGCAGACATCAAGTTGCCCGTCGGTGTCAAACACTTGTTTCACGGTGGTGATGAGAATCCGTTGATTGCTTCGGTCAACGTCCCCGCTGCCAAGAAAGGCGATGATGCCCAAGATGCAGGTGCAGAAGCGCCCAGCGCTTAAAGTCTGCTATTTACTGGGTGGGTGAATATCACCCACATGACCCCGTTGGTGATATCGTCAACGGGGTTTGTTTTTTGTTCTTCGTTTTTTGCTGGTGCGCATTTATGGATACTACGCCGATCACACTCATTGCTGGTCTTGGTAACCCTGGTGCCGAGTACGAAAAGACGCGCCACAACGTGGGGTTTTGGTTGGTCGATCGCTGGGCGCAGGCATTGAGTACTCGCTTTTCCCCGGAAAAGTCATTTTTTGGGGATGTCGCCAAGGCAAGATTTGGTGGTCGCCAATTGTGGTTGTTAAAGCCCAACACCTTCATGAATCGCTCGGGCCAATCGGTTGCCGCAGTGGCGCGCTTCTACAAAATCCCCGTCGAAGAGGTTTTGGTGGTGCACGATGAGCTTGACCTACTGCCGGGCCAAGTTCGTTGTAAACGCGGGGGTGGTCATGCGGGACATAATGGTTTGAGGGACATTCAGGCCTGCCTAGGATCGCCTGACTTTTTAAGGCTGAGAGTAGGTATCGGGCACCCGCGTCGTTTGGGCCTGCAGCAAGGTGTGGCCGACTTTGTGCTGCATCCCCCTAGGCAAGAAGAGCAACCTGTTATTGACAAAAGTTTGGACCGGATTGACGCGGTGATGGCGCTGTTACTCGAAGGTCAAATCAGCAAAGCCGTGACGCAATTGCACCGCGATGAACCCACCACAGATACCCAATAGCACCACCCAAACGGCTCGCAACACAGGCCCTAGAGCTGTGCGTTGGCTTGACGAATGGCGTGACTTTCTAGCCTTTTGTTTGCGACCGCGTTTGGGATATCGTTGCCGCCAAGTTTCGCCCCAACCAGCATGGTTGCTTGACTGGTTACCTAACATTGGCTTGGGTCGGCTGCTGGTGTGGGCAGGCATCCTTTGGGGGATCAATTTATTCTTATTTGGCCCAATCGTGATGAGTGTGGCCAATCAAGCCGGTGCGACCCACCGGGTCGACCCAGAGAACTTGCCCTGGCTTTTGGCTTTGGTGTGGGCGCCTTTGGTCGAAGAAATGTTGTTTCGATATGGCCTGCGTCGGCCGGCTATGGCCTTGTGGCTGATACCCTTTTTGGTACTGGCACTTTGGCAAGGTGTCGGCTTTGCCCAGTCGATGATGTTTGTTGTTGCTGTTTTGTTGATCTATCGGCTCACACGCCAAGCCCGAGTGCCATCAGCCGCTGTCCGACCATGGTTGCGGCTTTATCGGCATTGGTTTGGATGGGTATTTCACGTGTCAGTGGCTGCTTTTGCGGCCTTACACATCTATAACTTCACGCTCACCTCAGTGGCGTGGTGGATGTACCCACTTTTGGTATTGCCGCAGTGGTTCACCGGTTTGGTCTTGGGATGGATTCGAGTCAATCGCGGTATCGGCGCAGCAATCATTTTGCATGCGTTGTTTAACTTTGGCCCACTGATGATTGCTTGGCTGGCCTTTCGTTGGTTAAAAGAAGCCGGCCTGACCTAACAGGCATCAATCCTGTCAAATCAATCCTAGTCAAGTTCTCCGTGGCGTGAGGCGAAGTCTTCACGAAGCTCGCGCTTTAGAACTTTGCCAATTGCATTGCGTGGCAGTTCATCGACAATTTCTAACCGTGCCAAGCGCTGCGTTTTACCCACCCGAGTGTTGGTCCACTGCAAGAGGGTCTGAGCGTCTGTGCTTTGTTTGTCTTTTAGCACCACAAACGCCACTGGTGTTTCACCCCAGCGTTTTGAAGCCACACCAACCACCGCACAATCTGCCACGGCCACGTGCTGTGCCAGCTCACTTTCTAGGTCAGTGGGGTAAATATTGAAGCCGCCTGAAATCAACATGTCTTTTTTTCGATCACCGAGAATCAAAAAGCCATCTTCATCAAAGCGCCCCACATCACCGGTGCGAATAAAGCGCAGCCCTTCGGGGCTAAACCATTCGACTTCACGTGTTTTGTCGGGTTGGTGATGGTAACCCACCATCATGGCGGCTGATCGACCGACGATTTCGCCGAGCTGTCCGCGCGCCACTTCGATGCCCTGATCATCGATAATTCGAATATCACAGCCGCTTGCGGGCTGTCCGACAGTGTGTAACTTGGTTTGATCGTCGTGGGCACGAAGTTCGCAGCGCCCACCACCTTCAGTCATGCCGTAAATTTCGGTGAGGTTGCCAGGCCACCGCTTGAGCACGGCGGCTTTGAGTGCCGCAGAGAAAGGTGCACTGGTGGAAAACTTGCACTGAAAACTTGATAAATCGAAGTCGTCAAACTCAGGCTGATCGAGTATGCGCTGGTATTGGATCGGCACCAAGATCGTATGGGTGACAGCATAACGCTGGGCCAATTGTAAGTACACCAGGGGATCGAATTTCGCCATCATGACGCAAGTGGCACCGAGCGCCAAGGCAGGTAATAGGGCCACTAACGTGGTGTTGGAGTAGAGCGGTGTTGCTGTCAGCAAAACCGACTCGGAACGGTAGCCGGTCTGCCAAGCGCGCTGCGTGTGTGACCAGCGCATGCCGCAGGGCTGCATGATGCCTTTGGGTGCGCCGGTGGTGCCTGAAGAGTAGATGAGATTAAAGGGTGAAGAGGGTTCGATCACGACAGCACTCAGTGGGCTGGTGTTCGAAAGCCAAGTTGACCACGCAACCGCGGCGTCGCTGTCATCAATTGCTAGACGGTGCAATGCTGTGGCAATTTGTTGAACCGGCCAGTGAGCGTTGATGGGCTGGTCAATGAATAACCAACCCGCTTGGCTGTTTTCTAGCATGGCTGAAAGGTTATCGGCCGTGGCTGATGGGGGCAACGGTGCCACAACGCCACCGGCTCGAAGCGTGCCGTAATAAAGTGCAACATAGCGTAGCGATGTTTGCGCGCAGATGGCAACCACTTGTCCTTGGGTGAGGCCATCGCGCTGTAGGCTAGCGGCTACCGCATCAACCAAGGCATCGAACGCACCGTACGTCAGTGACTCGTCCTCCAAAACCAAGGCCAAGTGTTCAGGCCTTTCTTTGGTGACCGCACGCAACATGTCTGGTAAGGATGCGAGGGGTTGCTGAAGGCGAGCAACTAAGGCGGGATGGGCCAGTGCAGGGCTTTGGTTCATGGCGTGCAGTGATTTTTTTTCATCATGAGTAAGCGTCAATCCTTTTTGGCAAGATACCATGCCGCAAGGTCAGGAGACTACGGGGTTAAACTGAGGCAACTTTGACATTTTTATGGAATTCTCATGGCATTGCAGTGTGGCATCGTTGGTCTTCCCAACGTCGGTAAATCGACGCTTTTTAACGCTTTAACCAAGGCGCAAATCGCCGCTGAAAACTATCCGTTCTGTACGATTGAACCGAACGTGGGCGTGGTGGAAGTGCCTGACCCGCGTTTGCAAAAGCTTGCTGATATTGTGCACCCTGAAAGAGTGCTAGCCGCCACGGTCGAGTTTGTGGATATTGCTGGCTTGGTCGCGGGTGCGAGTCAAGGTGAAGGGTTGGGTAACCAGTTTCTATCGCACATCCGTGAAACGGATGCCATCGTGAACGTTGTGCGTTGTTTTGAAGATGACAATGTCATTCACGTCTCTGGTCGTGTCGACCCGATTGCTGACATCGAAGTCATAGAGACAGAGTTGGCCTTGGCCGACCTGCAAACGGCTGAGAAATCGCTGCATCGACAAAATAAAAATGCACGGGCGGGTGACAAGGATGCGCAGCGACTGGTCGTGTTGTTGCAGGCTTGTGTGGTCCATCTTGATCAAGGCAAACCCATTCGTACCATGGATCTGGCCAAAGATGATCAGCTGCTTTTAAAACCCCTTTGCTTCATCACGGCCAAGCCCGCCATGTACGTGGGTAACGTCAGTGACCAAGGCTTTAAAGACAACCCGCTGCTGGAAAAACTCCAAGCCTATGCCGCCAAACAGCAAGCACCCGTGGTTGCCATTTGCGCTGCCATGGAAGCTGAAATGGCTGACTTGTCCGATGAAGACAAAACGGTTTTTCTGCAGGACATGGGTATGGAAGAGCCCGGTCTCGATCGACTGATTCGAGCCGCTTTCAAATTATTAGGGCTACAAACTTATTTTACGGCTGGGGTCAAAGAGGTTCGCGCTTGGACGGTGCCTATCGGGGCCACCGCACCACAGGCCGCTGGTGTGATTCACACCGATTTTGAGCGCGGTTTTATTCGGGCGCAAACCGTGGCGTTTGATGATTACATTGCGCACAAAGGCGAGCAGGGCGCAAAAGAAGCCGGCAAACTCAGGGCTGAAGGCAAAGAATATGTGGTGCTCGATGGTGACGTGTTGAATTTCCTGTTTAACGTCTAGCGCGGCATTGTCATTCGTATTGCCCCAGTGGCTGGTTCGCGCCGATTTAAAACGAATCACCGGCCCGAATGGTCGGAACCTGCTCTAAAAAGTTGATCTGCTGCTTCTGGGTGCCACACCCGTACAGTGTTTGCGAGTCGCCACAGTCTCTGTCAGGCTTTTTTGTGATTCGGCGACAAAGGCGCAAAATTGTGGCTTGATCCTTTTTTGATTTTTGCAGTCTATTTGGAGAGTGAGGCAATGAGCACACAGTTTGATTTGCTAATTAGAAATGCGACGGTGATTGATGGAACGGGTGCTGATCGGTTTCATGCGGATATTGGCATTAACGGCGATCGTATTGTCAAAATAGGTCATCTCTCTGAATGTACCGCAAAGGAAGAAATTGATCTAAAGGGACAGGTTGCCGCACCAGGCTTTATTGATGCCCATACCCATGACGATCGCATGATGTTATCCAACCCTGAGATGACGCCAAAGGTCAGCCAAGGCGTGACCACCATCATTGGGGGCAATTGCGGGGTGTCTCTTGCCCCGATGCCCAGACCTATTCCTGACCCCGTCACCCCACCCTTGAACTTGTTGGATGATGAGGGGGGTTGGTTCCGATTTCCCAGCTTCAAGTCGTATTTGGATGCATTGCGTGCTGAGCCTTCAACGACCAATCGGGCGATGTTGGTGGGTCACACAACGCTGCGCGTGGCAACGATGGATGATTTTGAAAAGCCGGCAACCACTGAACAAATTCAAGCGATGCGCGAACTCGTGGTCGAGGCAATGCAGGCTGGTGCCATCGGTGTGTCAACAGGCCTGTTTTATGAGCCCGCTGTCGCTTCACCCACTGAAGAGGTGATTGAAATTTGTCGGCCCCTCAAGGATTACAACGGTTTGTACTGCACGCACATGCGCGATGAGGCTGACGGCATCATGGATTCGCTCGAGGAAACATTCCGTATTGGCCGGGAGGTGGGTGTGCCGGTGGTTATCTCGCACCACAAGTTAGTTGGCGCGAAAAACCATGGTCGCTCGGATGAGACGCTCGAGTTTATCCGCCAAAGCATGGCAAAGCAGCCGATCTGTTTGGATTGCTATCCATACACGGCGGGCTCTACTGTGCTCTCGATGAGCCGCGCACAAACATCTTCGCGTGTCATCGTGACGTGGTCTAAATCATTACCCGAGTATGCCGGGCAAGATTTGGACAAAATTGCTGAGAAAATGGGTGTATCTCAAGCTGATGCCGTTGATCGATTGCTCCCTGCCGGTGCGATCTATTTCCGTATGGACGAAGGCGATGTACAAAAAATTCTGCAATTCGCACCAACCATGGTTGGCTCTGATGGCTTGCCTCACGATGCGTCACCGCACCCTAGGCTTTGGTCAACATTTCCTCGTGTTCTTGGACACTATCGACGTGAGTTAGGCCTGTTTTCACTCGAGACGGCGGTACACAAGATGACCGGTTTGACGGCTGTCAACTTTGGGCTGACAGATCGTGGCATCCTCAAAGAGGGGGCGTATGCAGACCTCACTTTGTTTGACGAAGAGACGGTTGACGAAGTGGCGACATACGAAAATCCCATTGCGATGGCACGAGGCATTCATGCTGTGATTGTGAATGGTGTTGTGGTTTGGGATCATGGCAAGGCAACCGGCGCACGCCCCGGGCGCGTACTGTCTCGCCCCAGAAAATAACAATCTTGGCGCTTGCACCCACAACGACTGTTTCAAGCCTGCCCAAATTTGATCGATGAGCAAGAGTGCCAATCAATCACGGCAACAATCGTCAAGCCGACTGAGATTTGGGCGGCCAAGTGCTGGTGCCGTTAATGATGCGTTAAAAAACCGCTAGTCTTGGTTGCGGGTTGTTGGGGGCTTGGGCGATTGACTGACGTTAAACAGATGGCCACCGCGTGTGCCTTTGGTGAACAAATAACCGCTGTTGTGTTGATTGGCTGCCATCACGTGTGCGACCCGCTCAACGACTTCAATGCCTAGATTATTCAAGGCTTGGACTTTTCTGGGATTATTGGTCATCAAGCGAACACTCTTAACCCCGAGTAACTGAAGCATTTGTGCAGCGGGCAAGTAATCTCTCTCGTCTTCTTCAAACCCCAATGCGAGGTTGGCATCAACCGTGTCAAGCCCAGCATCTTGTAGTTGATAGGCACGCAGCTTGTTGATCAGACCAATGCCTCGGCCTTCTTGAGCGAGGTACAACAAAATGCCGCTACCAGCCTGCGCCATTTGAGCAATGGCGCCACGCAATTGAGGTCCACAGTCGCAGCGCAAAGAGCCCAAAAGGTCTCCCGTAAAGCACTCAGAGTGCATGCGAATCAGTACCGGCTGGGTTAAGTCTGGCTCGCCAACCACAATGGCCAAATGCTCCGTGCCCCCATCGGTTGGGCGAAAGGCTACGATCCGAGCCCGTTCAGCATCCTCAAGCGGCACTTTTGCCTCGCTCACCACTTGCAAGGAGCGCGCTTGTTGCTCAATGCCCTGCAAAATTTGGCTCGACTCAACCGACCAAGGACTGGCATTGGTTGCGTCTTTGATATCGGTGACAATGGCGGCCGGCAAGAGCTCAGCGTGCTTAATGAGCTTGATGCACATCGCGTCAACATCGTCGCATTCGCTCAATGACCACCTCGTCGACAGATCGGTTGGCAGCGTGGCGCGGTCTTTTGACCAAATGGGATCGGTGATGGCGCGCAGCTCGTCGATCGGTAGGCCATTTGGTGAGGACAGGCGATAGATCGTTTCGTGCTCTGGCGCATTGAACCCCAGACGTTTGGCACGCTGACCTGTAATCAAAACGTAGGTCGATGACGCAGGTGCTGCTTGAAACTGCTCAAGAACTTCCGGATCAATGGTCTCGATGGCCGCAATCAATCGAGCATTGCGATCAGAAGTGATGGGCAATGCGCGGCCTCGTCGAAGTTCGCTGACCGACCTCTCCACTTGAATTAAGCATTCAGATGCGAGGCGTGGTTTCAAAGATGACTGATTGATGGCGGTGTTCATCGAGGAGAGGCTATATGGCAATAGTGACAATGTGAGAGGCCATTAGGTGGCAAAGTAAATAAGACAAAGGATTGCCACAAAGGTTTAATATTTATTCTGATCTTACAGTGAATTTCCACCGAATAGCGGGATTACCCGCAGTTGCAACACCTGCAAAATAGATTTTTTTTGAGGAATGCACACTTTGTCAAATAATCGTGTTCATGAACGCGAATCTTGGGTGCCGAAAGCGCCCAAATCAAGCTCGACTGGTTCAATAGTGATCGCCCAGATCGGTCAGTCGCTTGACGGACAGGTCGCCACAGCCTCTGGTCAATCCAAATATATCAATGGCGCCGGGGGGCTTAGACACTTACACGCCCTGCGGGCTTGGGCTGATGTGGTGGTGGTTGGCGTGGGCTCAGTGGTCGCTGATGACCCCAAGCTCACGGTTCGATTGGTCGATGGGACAAATCCCATGCGGGTTGTCCTTGACCCGAAAGGCCGAGTGCCGAGCCAATCCCAGTTACTGAACGACCAAGCCGCCAAGACTGTGGTCATGAGCGCTAGACAGGCGACGGACTTGCTATTACCGGCACACGTGACGGTGGTAACGCTAGCGCTCGATGACAACGGGAAAATGTCGCCTTTACTGGTGCTGCAATGGCTAGAACAAGCCGGTTGCAAGCGGGTATTGGTAGAGGGTGGGCCGGCCACCATTTCGGGTTTTATGGCAACCAACAGCGTCGATTATTTGCATTTTCTGAGTGCAGCGATGTTGTTGGGTGCGGGTACGCCAGGCGTGATAAGACCGCCGCTTAGTAACTTGGCCCAAGCCCAGCGATTTCGGATGCAGGCCTACCAACTTGATGAAGACTTACTCATCGAGTGCGACCTAAAAACCTCTGCTTAAACCCTTGAGAGCACTTGCGAAAAGGCTTGCGCCGTGTCTGCCCAAGTGGGTAATTGCTGGCCGTGCCGTTGTGCGGCTAGTCTCATGCGTTCGCGTTTGATGGGGTCTTTGAGTACTTGCATCAGGGCAGCGGCGAAAGCCTCGGGCTGTCCGGGCGCGACCAATAGACCAGTCTCGGTGGGAACGGTTTGTGTAACGGCACCACCCGTGGTGCCGATCACCGGCAGACCCCACGACAGTGCTTCGGCGTAAGCCATGCCGTAGCCTTCGTAATGAGACGCCAGTACGAACACATCAGCACGGTGATATTGCTCAGCCAAAGCTTTGGGAGAAAGCGAGCCTGCCAGCATCACGCGCGAGGTCAAACCCAAGGCGTTGATTTGAGTCTTAATTGCTACGGTGGTTTGGGGCGAGCGGCTGGTATCGCCCACGATCGTGAGTGACCAAGCGTGGTTTGCCACAAAGTGCAAGGCTTCAAGTAAAACGTCAAAGCCTTTGCGTGGCACCAAAGCACCAACAGCCAGAAACTGAAGAGGGCTGTTTTTAGATGTGATGGATGGTGTTGATTGAACGCGCTGAGGTGGGCGATCAAGGCCAGGAATCACAACATGGATGTTTTGACGGGGGACCTTGTATTCGGTCACCAGCGTATCGGCAGTGGTGGGGCTTGTCACCACAACACATGAGGCATGATCCAGTGTTGGCTTCTCGCTCTCAAAAAGTGCCTTGGCTTGTTGAGCCGTTAAACCCGATTCTTTTGCCAAGGGGTGGTGCACCAAGGCGATGTAAGGGTGGCGCTTGGACAAAGCCTCAGCGCGCTCCCCAAAACCACCCAATGCCAAGCCGTCGATCAACAATAGTTGATCCGTGCCGACTGCCATCAGTTGATTGATGGCTTGGTCTAAGGTGTTTGGACTGGGCGTTGGAAATCCATCGCCCAGACTCAGTCGCTGCACGTCCCAGCCCAGGTCTTGTAGACCAAGCATGACGTGTTTGTCGTAAAGATAGCCGCCAGTTAAGGTGTCAATGTCACCAGGGTAGGCAAACGTTATTTTTGTGGCCACAGCTCAGCTTCATAGTAGGCGCGTGCCACGTGTGACTCGGAGATGGTGACGCGAATGGCATGTAATTCTTGCCCAGCTCGACCGAGCTCATTTTGTCGGGCGGCGGTGGCCAAGCCATCGAACACGTATTTGGTTAAGAACTCGGTGGTCGTGTTGAGGTTTTTGAATGCTGGTACGTCGTCAAGGTTTTTATAGTTTAAGGGTTGCAAAAGTGCTTTTAAAACGTCCATGGCGCGACCAATATCAATCACGATGCTATTGGCATCAAGCGACTTGGCAAAAAATGCCGCATCAACCACAAAGGTGGCGCCGTGCAGCGCTTGAGCAGGACCAAACACTTCACCTTTAAAAGAGTGCGCAATCATGATGTGGTCACGAACTTCGATAGCAAACATACTAGCTCCTTGTTGGATAGTCGATCACCTGGCATAAGGCTGGGTGTGTGGGGTCGAGTAATTGACCCAAACATTCAGGCACGCGGTCGAAATCGACCGCCGGTGCCAATAAGTGGTCTAGGCGGTCGTCAAGCAAAAGATCAAGGGCTGCTTGTAAACGTCGCCGGTAATTCCAGCGTGGGCGATGGTCGGCCTCAATATGGCCGACTTGGCACGATAACAATCGCAGCTGTCGGCTGTGAAAAGCTTGCCCTAGGGGCACCTCGACTTGTCGCGTGCCAAACCAGCTCAGTTCTACCACCGTGGCCTCCTCCCCAGCGAGCCCAAGGGCGGTCGCGAGGCCTGCGGGATGACCGCTGGTGTGAAACACAACGTCGCAATTGTTGATGGCTGATGGGCTGTCGGTACCGCTATCGCTGAGGTCTTCGGGGTGAGCGTACTCAACGCCCAAGGTGTGGCAAAGTGTGGCGCGTCCTCGGTGCAGGTCAATGACGGTCACTTGTGCACCGGGTAATTGCCCACACAAATAGGCCACCAACAGGCCCACAACGCCGCCACCGACCACAGCGATACGATCGGCTGGCCCGACTTTAGCGGTCCAAACGGCATTTAGGGCTGTTTCCATGTTGGCGGCCAGCACAGCTCGGTTGCCTGGTAAGGCGTCCGGTAGGCGGCAAAGGCTAGCTGCCGGGGCGAAAAACGCAGTTTGGTGAGGCCAAAGAGAAAACACACGCTGACCCTCAAGCTCAGCGGGACCTTGCTCAACCAAACCCACGTGGCAATAACCATATTTGACGGGAAAGGGGAAGTGACCGCCCATGGCTGGCGCCCGCATCCGCGAATACTCACTTTCGGGTACTTGGCCGTGAAACACAAGAGATTCTGTGCCGCGACTCACGGCGCTGTGCAAGGCGCGAACCAAGCAGTCATCGTTTGGCTGTGCATGAAGGGTGTCAGCCCATATCTCGGCATGACTTGGGTTGACGTACCAAAGGGCACGCGCCGCCACTGAAGAAATTTTCACGTCAAAATGGCCTGTGATAAATGGAGATTTGTCGCCGGCATATGCCTGAGTCACTTATAATATGCCGACTTTCAAATTCAAGGGCCATCGTTCGGCGACATTATTGAACGATATCCTGAACCCGCACCGGAACGCCGTTGCAAACCCCAATGCTTATTTTAACCCTGCTTATTATGGTGCAGCGATGATGGCGCGTAGACGTGTCTTGC
This sequence comes from Burkholderiaceae bacterium, assembly GCA_017857895.1. Taxonomy (GTDB): domain Bacteria; phylum Pseudomonadota; class Gammaproteobacteria; order Burkholderiales; family Burkholderiaceae_B; genus Algicoccus. The sequence continues at coordinate 41,107 of JAFMCG010000002.1, forward strand.
TCGTTTTATTGGTCATGATTTGTTCTTTTGGCGTGCTTGGTTTGATGGCGCAAGCCTTGTCACCTAGCGGTTTCGGTTGGCTTGATGGTGTTATTTTGTTTGCGGTCGTAACGACCATGCCGTGGTTGGCTGTGGGGTTTTGTAATGGCATGATTGGTTTGTGGCTCATGCTTTTTTATGCCAATCCCTTAGAAAAAGTCAGTCCGTCCATTTTTGCTGAGTCAGGACTCGAGAGCGTTGAGCACGCTGTTAATCCATCCAAAACAGCATTGTTGTTGTGCATCCGCAACGAGGCGCCTGCGCGCTTGGTGCGAAACATCAATCTCATGCTGGACAGCTTGCTGGTCAGTGAATCAATGCAACGATTCCAACTCTATGTGCTCAGTGATACAGCCGATGAGACTTGGATCGTCAAAGAGACCGAGGCGATTGCTATCGTGACCGAGCGTTGGCGTGAACAGATGGCAATCACCTACAGGCGTCGTGACGTGAACACGGGTTTTAAAGCGGGCAACATCAAAGACTTTTGTCAGCAGTGGGGCCGCGATCACGAACTGGCCGTGGTGCTTGATGCCGATAGCTTAATGAGTGCCCAAGCGCTAAACCGCTTGGTCGATACCATGGACCGTCGACCGGAAATCGGCATCTTGCAAGGCTTGGTTGTGGGCCTGCCATCGAGAAGCGCCTTTACCCGGTTCTTTCAGTTTGGCATGCGATTGGGCATGCGTTCATACACATTGGGCAGCGCTTGGTGGCAAGGTGATTGTGGTCCTTACTGGGGACACAATGCGGCCATCAGACTCAAGCCCTTTATTGAGCACTGCCAATTACCCATCTTGAATGACCGCCGTGGTCAACCGGTTCACGTACTCAGTCATGATCAGCTCGAAGCAGTATTGATGCGTCGCTCAGGCAGTGAAGTCAGGGTGCTACCAATCGAGGACGAAAGTTTTGAAGAAAACCCGCTGAACTTGCTGGACTTCGTTCAGCGCGACTTGCGCTGGTGTGCTGGCAACATGCAATACCTTCATTTTCTGACGTTACCCGGTTTAAAAACCACCAGCCGAGTGCAATTGATTTTGGCCATTCTGATGTTTCTGGCTGGGCCGGCTTGGTTACTGGGTACTGTTGCCATGGTGGCTTTGGTCAGCACCACACCGACCGTTTCGGCGGCGCTTGACCTAAGTTACCTGTGGGCTGCATTGGCGAGCTTATGGATCCTAATTCTTGCGCCAAAATTAGTGAGTGTTGTCGTGGTACTGCTACAAGTAGCCCAACGCAGGGCATTTGGTGGTGCGGGTCGGTTTGTTTTTGGGGTCTTGCTTGAAACATTCTTCTCGATTGTGATCAGCCCCGTATTGTGGTTTTCTCAAACGCTTGCTGTGTTGGGCTTATTGTTGGGCAAGCGAGCCACTTGGGCGGCACAAAATCGTGATGATGCTTCGCTGGGTTGGTCAACGGCAACACAGGTCTTTGGTTTGCACACTGTATTTGGCCTGTTGTTAGCGTTGCCGTTGGTCTTCACCCATCCTCAAGCGCTGCCATTATTAGCGCTGTTCATGGGTGGGCTTTGGGTGGTTATTCCACTTTCGGTCTTGAGCGCAAAACTCTCAGTGGGCGAATTTTTATGCGAAAAGGGATGGCTTGCTGTGCCCGATGAGGTGCAGCCGTGCGTTTTTATTCAAAGCCTTCAGCACGCGCAAAACCCTTTGCAGCCTGTCGCGAGCATTGCTCGGGCTGGGTTCGAAAGCGGGCAGTAAATCATGCCTTGGCTACGCCTTTACGCTCGCGTCTTGGCTTTGCTCGGTGCACAAAAGCGCACCGGTTGGTGGTTGGCTTTGGCTAACCTTTTCCTAGTCTGTGCGGTGTTCGCCGAACCCATTTTGTTTGGGCGAGTGATTGATGTTTTGATTCGACAGACCAGTGATGCGACTATTCATTCAAATGTACTTTGGTCGGCACTCACACCGCTGTTGTCCGCGTGGGTGTTGGTTGGGCTGTTTGCCATCGTGAGCGGGGTACTGGTTGCTTTGTTTGCAGACCGTTTGGCGCACGCCCAGCGGCACGTGGTGTTGCGAGATTATTTTGAGCATGTATTGCAGTTGCCCACACACCACCGCGACTTAAAGCATTCCGGCCGCTTGATGAAGATCATGTTGCAAGGCACTGATGCCTTGTGGTCAATCTGGTTGAGTTTCTTTCGGGATCACTTGGCCGCCTTTTTGGCCATTGTGGTGTTGATACCAGTTGCCTTCTTTTTGAATTGGCAAATGGCTTGCCTATTACTGGCATTGTGTGTTTTGTTTGTGGCAATGACGACTTTTGTGTTGCGTCAAACGGATGTTCTGCAAAGAACGGTTGAACATCACCATTCAGCCTTGGCTGAGCATGTGGCCGATACCCTGGGTAATGTGGCATTGGTGCAAAGCTTTACTCGGGTGCAACAAGAGGTAGGCACGCTAAAGACGTTAAGTGAGCAAGTCTTAAGGGCCCAATTTCCAGCACTGTCATGGTGGGCTGTCATCACCGTGCTGTCGCGCTCAGCAACCACACTTGCCGTCTTGGCGATGTTATTGCTGGGTCTTTGGTTGTTTACGCACGGGCAGATTTCAATTGGTGAAATCGTCACCTTTATTGGCTTTGCCGGGCTCATCATTGGTCGTTTGGAGCAAGCGGTCGGGTTTGCCAATCGCTTGTCGCTCGAAGCCCCCAAGTTGCGTGAGTTTTTTGAAGTGATGGATGTCAATGCGCAAGTGCCTGAAGCACCGAACGCGCGTGAACCAGGTCGCTTGAGAGGGGCGATTACTTTCGATGCGGTAGGGTTTGGTTACGACGAGCGTCGCCAAGCGGTCGATGCAATGAGCTTTCAAGTCATGCCTGGGCAGACAGTGGCATTGGTGGGGCCTTCGGGCGCGGGTAAGACAACAGCCCTAGCGTTGCTCTATCGACTCTTTGACCCACAACACGGCGCGATATTGATCGATGGTATCGACATCCGGCAGTTCACGCTCTCAGGCCTGAGGCGCAATATTGGTGTGGTTTTTCAGGAGACATTGCTCTTTAACCGTTCTGTGGCAGAAAACTTGCGTGTGGGGAATCCGCAGGCCACTGAGGAGCAGTTGCGCCAAGCTGCCAGCCAAGCGTGTGCGCTTGAATTTATTGAGCAGTTGCCGCATGGTTTTGAGTCTTTGGCGGGCGAACGGGGCCGTTCCTTGTCGGGTGGTGAGCGCCAGCGACTGTCGATTGCGCGGGCGCTATTAAAAGATCCCCCTATTTTGATTCTTGACGAGGCGACCAGCGCCCTCGATCCAAAGACCGAAGCCGCTGTGGTTCAAGCCTTTGAGCGTGTTCGCCAAGCACGAACGACGCTGGTGATTGCGCATCGTCTCTCGACGATCAAACGGGCTGATGTGGTGTTGGTGGTGGTTGATGGCAAGATTGTGCAAGCGGGGTCATTTGACGAATTACACGCCAAAGAGGGTTACTTTTCTGACATGTTGAAATCACAATTTATTCTTGAGCCGAGGTCAGCATGAGTGGGTTTTCATCCCATTGGCTGGGCTTGCGCGAGCCGGTGGACCATGCCAGTCGCAGTGCATCGGTGCAGGCCGCCATGCTGGATTATTTGCGCCAGCGCCATGGCGCTGATTTGCCTGGCTTGCGCTTACTTGACTTGGGTTCTGGCAGCGGGTCAAACATGCGTGCACTTGTGCCTTTGTTTGGTGACAAGCAAGAATGGACGCTCGTTGACAACGACCAAGCCCTACTTGATGCATCACGCCAGTTGACAGCCCAATGGGCCGATGAAATCTTGTCCGAGCAATCCGATGGCTTGCAAGTGCGCAAGGCGGATAAAACTGTTTTGATCCGTTGGCTCAGGGCCGACTTAAACAAAGACATTGAGCGCGTTCTGCTTGAATCAAAGCCTGATATGGTGACAGCGGCAGCATTGTTTGATTTGATTTCCCCGGCTTGGATCACACGATTTTGTGGCGCGCTCAAAACGCCTTTTTACACAGTGCTCACTTATGACGGCCGTTCGGCTTGGCTTCCGGCGCATGAGGCTGATGAGGATTTGTTGACGGCATTTCATGCACACCAGATGACTGATAAAGGTTTTGGGGCGGCTGCTGGTCCGCAGGCGGCCGCTGTCTTGGCGCAATGTTTGCAAACTGAGCAGTTTACGGTGGTGCGTGGTGACAGTGCATGGCAATTAAGTACGCAGCACAGGGCGTTGTTAGATCTGCTACATCAGGGTATGGTCGAAGCTGTGGCGCAAACGGGTCGAGTCAGTGCCGCGCGATTGGCGCAATGGTCAGCGACTCGGATGCAAACAACCGATTGTTTGATTGGTCACGAGGACACGCTGGCGATACCGCCTGGGTGGTTGCCTAAAAACTGAACAAAGGGGGGCATTGCGTCGTGAGACTTTTGATCAGAGCATGCGCTTGGTTCCTGGTTCTGTTGGCTTTGATATTGGCCTTGTTGTTGGTGGTGCTTAACACGCCGCTCGGTCACGGTTTTTTGAAGCAAGCACTCAAGCATTGGGTGCACCCACACGTTGTGGTGAATGGCCCGATAGACCTGTCTATTTGGCCCACGCTCGCTCTCTCGGCTGATGATTTGGTGGTGCTTGATCCGAAAGACAAGCAGCCTTGGCTCAGCATTGGACAATTTCGTCTTGACCTTGGGTGGCAGGGCTTGCTAAGTGGGCAAGTAAGGGTTAAGGCGTCGCAGCTAAGCGACGTCACCCTCTGGCGCACAGGCAGGCAATGGCAATCGCTGTTGATGCAAATGGGTGATCAAGGATTGTTGGGTGTAGGCACCTATCAGCAGCGCTGGCAGCAGCTTGGTGCGCTTGAGGGTGTGCGGTGGGAGTTACAGGTTGAGGCGTTTTTAATCGAGCAATTAAACGTGGTTCAGCGATCTCGCATCGATAGCGTTGTGGTTGAGCAACCCCTATTGAGTCTTGATCGTTTGTTATTGAGCACCCGATTACAGGCTGATCCTGTGCCGGTCGGCGAAGTCACCTTGCAGGCCGAAGGACTAAAAGTAACACCTGAGGCTTCAGAGTCATTTCACGCGGCGCTTGAGCAAGTGGGCCTTGCTGTTGACGGGGCGTGGGTGGTTGAGCGATTTCAAAGTCGGTGGCAACTGTCTGATGGCTTTGCCCGTGCGGATTCGCTCATGGCGGCGGGCGCTTGGGGTAACCTGACGGCAAGCGCTGGATCAGTGGACCTGAGAACAGGGCAGACGAATTTGCCGCTACGTCTTAAATTAAAGGGCGACCTGAGTTTGCAAACCCAAGGCGTTCAGATCCGAACGCGTCAATCAGACCTCTCGTTCGTGTTGTCAGGCCCGCTTAATAATCTTGGTATCGAATCGCCAATGGCGCCACCGAAAACGGTGCCAATACCTGTTTTGATTAATTGAAATTGAAAGGAATCAAATATGTCCTGCCACCCGATTGTTGACGCGCCAGCCGCTGAGCACCCGGAGGCTTTGGCCTATCACCACCGGTGGTTATTGGTGGATGATCAGTGTCAGCAACTTGAACGATCAAAGGCTACTGACTTGGCCAAGCTCTCTATTGATATTGCGCATGATTGCTTGGTCTTAAAAGCGCCTGGTATGTTGCGCTTGGACATCGTTTTGGATGTCATTGAAGATGACGACAGTGTTAGATTGCAGGCATACAGTGGCGGTCACGCCATCGATGTGGTCGATGAGGGGGACTTGGTGGCTGCTTGGTTTTCTAATTTGTTGGGGCAGGCGTGCCGCTTGGTCAAGGTGCACCCAGAGGCGACCCCACCAGAGTAAAAACCATTGTTCAGACCAGCGTTTGACCGCTCGTGAGGCGTTTGTATTTGAGCATCAAGGCTTCTTGGTTTTCTTTAAACTGAGGGTGCAGTTCAATGCAATCAACCGGGCAGACGACCTTACATTGTGGTTCTTCATAATGACCGACACACTCGGTGCAGGCCATTGGATCGATTACGTAGATCTCTTGGCCCATTGAAATGGCATCGTTCGGGCACTGTGGCTCGCATACGTCGCAGTTGATGCACTCTTCAGTAATGCGCAATGCCATAACAGTCTGCCTATAACCCGTGACTATGACGTCGGTGTTTGACCATGCGGCCAAGACTGCTCGAGTCTTTCTTTTGATTTCGCTTGCAACCAACGCTCGACAGATGGAAACACGAACTTACCCACGTCACCGCCCAATAGTGCGATTTCCCGCACAAAAGTACCGGATATAAACTGATATTGATCAGAAGGTGTCATGAACAATGTCTCGACTTCAGGCAATAGGTGACGGTTCATGCCAGCCATTTGAAATTCGTATTCAAAATCTGAGACGGCGCGCAACCCTCGCACAATGACGCGACCATTTTGCTCGCGCACAAAGTCTTTTAAAAGCCCCGCAAAACTGGCCACCCGAACATTTGGGTAGTGTCCAAGTACTTCTTGCGCGATTTCCACCCTCTCTTGCACGGTGAAAAAAGGTTTCTTGGCGTGGCTGAATGCCACGCCCACAACCACTTCATCAAATAGACCGGCGGCTCGTCGAACCAAATCTTCGTGGCCGCGAGTTAAGGGGTCAAAAGTACCGGGGTAAATGGCAGTAATCATTTTAGCGATGCGGTGCGTTGAAGTAATTGATAGTGTACGGCACCGGCGCGCGCTTGACGCAATGCAACATAGTTATCTGGCACCGGGACAGGCTCCTCACTTTCAGCGTACACCAAGGCGTTGGGTTTGAGCAACGGTAGGACTTGCTCAAGAATGTCAGGAAACCAACCTTTACCGAAAGGTGGATCCAAAAAAATCAAGTCATAGCGACCATTTTCCAGCCGAGTGAGCGCGCTTTGCGCCAAACCACCCTGTATGCGAACCGCATCGGCATTAAGCCGATCGCGAAGGATACGCAAAGCGGCCATGGCCTTTGGGTCTGACTCTACCATTTGAACGTGACCAACACCCCTTGAAGCGGCTTCAAACCCGAGCGCGCCGCTGCCCGCAAAGAGGTCAAGGACTTGTTTGTCGCCAAACTCGCCTTGCCAAAAGTGGTTGAGCCAATTGAAAAGTGTTTCGCGCACCCGGTCTGGTGTTGGGCGCAAGCCCTCAATATCTGGCACCTCAATCGGTGTTCTTCGATACTGACCGGCGACGATCCGAATATACTTCTTCATCATGTTTAGATTCTTCCGCAAAAAAAAACCGCTAACCGATTCGGCCAGCCCCGATCTCGATGCCCAAGAGGCAGCGCCAATCCTGCCCGAGTCGCTTGAGCTGTCAGATCCATCTGGCCCACCCGCACCCCAAAATTCAAAACTTGAGCCCGCTGAAAGCCTCATGGCAAGCCCGCCTGCACCGGCCCCCTGGGTTGGAAGGCTGAAGCAAGGTTTGTCGCGAACGGGGCGCAGTATCGGTGGCCTTTTTTCTGGGGGCACCGTTGATGAAAGCCTTTACGAAGACCTTGAATCAGCACTTATTATGGCTGATGCGGGCGTGCCGGCAAGCCAGTCACTGATCCAAGCCCTGCGCAAGCAAGTCCGTCAGCAGAGCTTGAGTGAACCGCAGGCGGTGCGACAAGCGCTAGTGGGCGTGGTTAGCCAGCACCTGCGTGTATTAGAAAAACCGTTTGACGTGGGTGAGGCCAAACCGCTCGTGGTGATGATTGCCGGGGTCAATGGTGCCGGAAAAACCACTTCAATCGGCAAATTGGCGTTCGCTTTGCGGGCGCGAGGCGCGAGCGTTTTATTGGCAGCCGGCGATACTTTTCGCGCTGCAGCCAGAGAGCAATTGATTGAGTGGGGGCAACGCAACGACGTGGCGGTCATCGCTCAAGACGGTGGCGACCCAGCCGCGGTGGCATTTGATGCGGTGACGGCGGGGCGGGCTCGGTCAATGGATGTGGTGATGGTTGACACTGCGGGCCGATTACCCACACAACTGAATTTGATGGCTGAGCTGAAGAAAATCCACCGCGTGATAAACAAAGCCGACGACAGCGCCCCGCATGAGGTCTTGCTGGTGGTTGATGGCAACACCGGACAAAACGCGCTCGCCCAGATCAAGGCATTTGATGAAGCCTTAGGGCTTACGGGATTGATTGTGACCAAGCTCGACGGCACAGCCAAAGGTGGTGTGTTGGCCGCGCTCGCCAGTGGTGCTCAAGGGTGTCGGCCAGTGCCGGTGTATTGGATTGGTGTGGGTGAGCAAATAGAAGATCTGCAGCCATTTGTTGCCGAAGAGTTTGCGCAAGCCATGGTCCAGTAGCCGTTACCTGCTAATTAGTCCCAGAAGTGGTCGGCGTTTTTGAGTCCAGCGAAGGCCGTTTTCGCTTCTTTATCCAAAACGGCTAGGCGAGACGCAATCCAACCCACCGCAAACCAAGCCGGTGGTTGATCGTCGCGAATGCCTTCGAATTTCTCGCGCGCGACGTACAGGTCGTTCATCTCTCCCAATATGTCTTGAATGCTCGAGAGCTGTTTGCGATAGCTTTTTAGTTTCTTTGCTGGCAACAATGATTCGCTGAATTGCAAACCATAGCGAAGCCGCTTGGCGCGTTTACGTAGGTCGTGCTTGGCTTTTATTTCAAGCGTATCAAATTTCAAACCATCACTGAGAACCCTTTGATGCCATTTGAAAAGTTTTTTCTTCAGCGTGAGCTTGAGGTTAGCGGGTCGAGCCGATGGGTCGTCCGCGAAAGCCGAAGGAGTCTGAATAGGATGGCCTTGGACAGACCAAGCCAGCATCTCGATTAACCAACGTTGGAAAGGCACGCTGCGTGCCAGGTGCATGGATGAGTGACTGTCGTTATGGCGCGCGAACTCGACGGGCGGCTGACCGGCGGCATTGAGAACCGGCATGAGCGATTCACGCAAAACGTCGTCGTCGCGGGTGGTCCCCAAGGCAGAAAAGTGGTCTTTCACAGCCTCTCGCCAGGCTTCTGGCGGCAGGGTCGCGAGATCTTTGTACAGCGACCAGCAAGATCGCAAGCGTCGAATCCCGACTCTCAATTGGTGGACGTGCTCGGGCGTGCCTGCCTGACAGACACTTTCGGTGTCGACCTCAGCCAAAACAGCGCTGTTGCGGGCAATTTGTTCGAGACATTCCAACGTGACGTTAGCCAGCGCCTGTTGGCAATCCATGCTCGCTTTGAGGCTGATTGGCATGATGGGCCGTGGTGCCCAAAACGAGGCCACTGCGGCGGCACGTGCAGCGGCTGTAACGGACTCTTGTGTGTCGCCTAAGCCAGCGAGTTGTTGCGCCAAAGCGGCCAATCGGTCGCCACGCTCGGCTTTGCTTCGTAGGTCTAGAATCAAGTGATGGGCCGCTTGCCACTTCAGACCCAACAGAAACACAGCTTGCAATTGCCCCGACACCAATTCGAATTCCACTTCGCACACGGGTAGTGTTAGACCACCGGCTTTAATTTGACCCGTATCAAAAGCCACTTCAACCACGCCTGCCGGTGTACGAATTCGCCGATACAGCCGTTGAATGTCCGTTTCGTAACAGACAGACAGTTCTTTAGCGGCTTTGGCCAGTGGTTTTTTGGCGGGGGAATCGTCGTACACGGATAGATCTAGCGTTGCATCGGGTCGCGGATGATTCAGTTCGAGGCGAGACAGAGGGTTGGATCCCGCCATTTTGAGCGTCTGCACCCATGTGCGCCCTTCTTGGCGCAAGCGCAGGGAAATACCGGCTGTGACCAGTGCGCGTTCGGGTGTGTCGAAGTATTGCGCACGCAGGCGAACTCGAGTCACGGCACCCCTAAGCATGGCGCCTTTCAGGCTTGTACGTGCCGATTTGGGGACGTGCAGTTTGAGTTCTTGTTCTGACATGATCATCTTGACCTAGAAAAAATGTAGTCGCATGTTAACGAAACTGTGCCTTAAATTTGATGACAAGTCTTTAATCTGAAACAAGTAGTGAAAGCCACCTAGTCAGCCTGGTTCAGCCAAAGGGTTTTCACAAACTTGCTTTAACGCAGACGGCATCTGTTGCGCCAGAAGGCTGGCTGGGTGGTTTTCGCCATGGATTTGAAAGAATTCATTCAGTTTTCCCCTGGCCTGGCTTCGGCTGGGATAGTCGTGGCTAGGTGGCGTAGTGGGTTTGCCTGAGAATCTGTTAGGTAAGGCGACAGTTCAAGGGCGCACAGTTCTATAATGGTCAAAACGAATAAATCGCTTCGGATTAACCGCTTTTAGAAGCAAAGGCTGTGTATGTCACCCACACTGGGCGCGCAAGCGCCTGCTCAGGCGCAAGACCAGAACCAGAACCAAGACCATAACCAGGACCAGCGCGTTTCGCATGGGGTCGGTAGCATCGCGCCCGTGACCGAGATTTTGCAGGAATTGCGTGCCGGTCGGATGGTGGTGTTGGTTGACGAAGAAGATCGCGAAAACGAAGGTGATTTGGTCATGGCTGCCGAGTTTGTGACCCCTGAGGCCATTAATTTTATGGTGACCCATGGTCGCGGCTTGGTCTGCTTGACGCTGACGGAGGCCCGATGCCGACAGTTGGATTTGCCCTTAATGTCAAACCGCAATGGCACGGCCTACGGCACCAACTTCACGGTTTCGATTGAAGCCGCTCAAGGTGTTGAAACGGGCATTTCAGTGGCGGATCGCGCCCACACCATTCGTGTGGCTGTGGCCGCTGAGGCCAAGCCAGAGGATTTGGTTCAACCCGGTCATATTTTTCCTTTAAGAGCGGTACCCGGTGGGGTGTTGGTTCGTGCCGGTCATACTGAAGCGGGTTGCGACCTCACAGAAATGGCTGGATTGACTCCCGCGGCTGTGATTTGTGAAATCTTAAAGCCTGATGGCACCATGGCGCGACTGCCGGACTTGATTGAATACAGCCGCGAACACCAATTAAAGATTGGTACCATTGCTGACCTGATTCAGTACCGCAGTGAGCATGAGTCGGTGGTCGAACGTGTGGCCCAGAAGTCTATCACCACGCCATGGGGGGCGTTCGAATTGACAGTGTATCGCGACACGGTTGATGGCAGGCCACACATGGCACTTGTCAAAGGCCAGATCGATCGCGAGACTGAAACCTTGGTCCGCGTTCACGAACCGACGACTTTATTGGATTTTCTCGATACTGATAGCCCAGGACACACTTGGGGTGTCGACCGCGCGATGAAGGCCATTGCAGCTGCGCCAGTGGGTGTGATCGTGCTCTTAAATGCTGATCCTTTGGCTGCTGACGTGTTTGCGCAAGTGCAGACTTGGTCCGGTGTGAATGATGCGAAACCGGCCCGCAAAGCAGGTCGAATGGATTTAAGAACGTACGGCATCGGGGCGCAAATTCTGCGCGATCTTGGTGTCGGACAAATGCGCCTAATGGCCAGACCCAGAAAAATGCCGAGCATGCTCCCTGGATTCGGATTAGCGGTTACCGGTTACGATGAAAGCTTCGCAGTCAACAACCCTCCACAGGAAATCGAATGAGCCCCTACACTATCTCCCCAGACTTAAACGGTGAAGGCCTGCACATTGGTATCGTGCGGGCACGCTTTAACGAAACCGTTGGCCTAACCGAACTAGACGCTTGTCTGCTGGAACTCCAAGAGCTTGGCGTCGACGAGCGTGACATCATGATCGTGACAGTGCCAGGCGCGCTTGAGCTTGGACTCACACTGGCTCAAATGGCTGAAACCCTTGAGTTTGATGCTTTGATTGCGCTGGGTGCGGTAATCCGGGGTGAGACTTACCATTTTGAGATCGTTAGCAACGAAAGTGCGGCGGCGATTTCTCGCGTCGGCCTTGAAACCGGTATTCCGGTGATCAATGGGGTCCTAACCACGGAAAACGAAGCCCAGGCTGATGATCGTGCCAGCGGCAAAGGTCGCGATTGTGCTCAGGCAGCGGTCGAAATGGCCAACTTGATTGCAGCACTTGAGCCGGAAACCGATGACGAGGATGGCGATGGTGAAACGGACGAGGATGCGGACCAGCAATGATGGCTGAATCAGGCGTGAGTGCCACTGAACAAGAGGGTGGTCGACGTGACCCCAAGCCGCGTAGCGCGCGGCGACGGGCACGCGAGTTTGCACTGCAAGCCATTTACGCTTGGTTGGTGCAAAGCGATCACGGCCAAATTGGTGCCATTGAGGCTCATGTGCGCGACGACCCGCAGTTCGCTCAAGCCGATGCCGCTTGGTTTGCACTGATCTGGCAGGGCGTGACGCAAAAAGCCGAGGGCTTGCGCGAAGCCTTTGATCCCTATCTGGACCGCCCTGTGGTCGAGTTATCTCCCGTTGAACATGCGATTTTGTTGATTGGTAGCTTTGAGCTCACATACCAGCTAGACGTGCCTTATCGCGTGGCGATCAACGAGTCTGTTGAGTTGGCAAAATCTTTTGGTGGTACGGATGGCTTTAAGTTTGTTAATGGGGTGCTAGATAAGTTAGCACCCACGGTCCGAGCCGCTGAAGTCAATCGCGGGTCGGCAAGACGCTAGCGAGCCCAAATGACACTGGGCGAGTTCTCGGTCATTGCGCGTTTTTTTTCCCGGCCAGTGTCTCCTGGCATCTTGGGGGTCGGTGACGATGCCGCCCGACTGAGCCTGCCGCCAGACACGGATCTGGTGAGCTGCAAAGACCTACTCATTGAAGGGCGACATTTTTTTTCTGATGTTGCACCCGCCACACTCGGACATAAGGCGCTAGCCGTCAACCTTTCTGATTTGGCGGCGATGGGGGCCAAACCCTTGGCTTGCCTGCTTGGCATTGGTTTGACAGCCCCATGCCCCGATTGGCTCGGTGATTTTGCGGACGGTTTTTACCGGTTGGCTGACCAGTGGCAGTGCCCCTTAATTGGTGGTGATACGATTTCTAGCGATTTTGGAACGGTGATCAGCGTGACGGCTTTGGGCACTTTGCCCAAAGGCGAGCTCGGTCTGAGGCGAGACCGAGGGCAAATTGATGACGATTTGTGGCTCAGTGGTGACTTGGGTGGCGCCGATGTGGCGCTTAGGGCGTTGCAAGGCGATGACAAAATTTCGCCTGAGTTGCTAGCAGCCACTCGGGAGCGACTTGAGCGACCTGAACCAAGAGTAGCCTTGGGCCAAGCGTTGTTGCCACTGGCCCATGCGGCGATCGATGTTTCAGATGGGCTCGCTCAAGACCTGCAGCACCTATTGAAGGCGAGTCACTGTGGCGCTGAAATTCAGTGGCAACAACTGCCGCTTCACCCCATGCTTCAGACCCTTCCAGAAAACATCAAGCGTTTGGCAGTCCTGAACGGTGGCGATGCCTATGAGCTCTGTTTTACAGCGCCCAAACGATCACGCACTGACATCGAACAGCTGGCAATCGCCTTGTCAATTCCACTGTCTCGGGTGGGTTCCCTGACGCAAGCGCCAGGGCTAAGATTGCACCATGGCAACGGGCTGGTTGAATCCTTGAGCGCTCAAGGGTTTGACCACTTTAAGCGGGGCGAGCAGCATGGCTAGAAACGATGTCAGTCGACGACACCACGTGACTTGGCCCAAAATGGGTTGGCTCTTAAGAAACCCTGT
>JAFMCG010000204.1 GCA_017857895.1 Burkholderiaceae bacterium
ATGACTTTCACTTATCTTCCTCGAAATGCTGTCCAGCGCAGTCAGACCACTGCTGGGTGTCACGGTCTGGACGAGTGTCGACATCGTGTAATGTGGGTTTTATTCATATATTGCGCTAAGTATGGTCAATTTAGAACCAAGAGCCCCCAATGACATTATTTAACGCCTCACTCTCTCGGGGTTTTCCTCGTAGGGTGGGCTGTAAATAACCAGTAACTTCACGGGTTGAGTTGATGTCACTTGAAACAGGTGTAACGAGTCAGCGGGGAAAAAGCACGAGTCTCCAGGCACCATTTCAAATGATTCCCCACCCACTTCGACGTGGGCGGTGCCTTCCAGTAAATAGCAAACCTGCTCGATGCCAGGATGGGCGTGGGGCAGGGCGCTGCCGGATTGACCCAGCGTTCCCAGAACAACTTCCAAATGCTTGGCACCAACGTTGTGCCATGAGATCAGCCGTTGATTACTGGTCTCGGTGTGATTGGCGGGATGGTAGGGTTCAACGTCTGCTTGACGCACCAAGTATTTGGATTTCATTTGAGCTGTCCTCGTCGTAACGCTTTTGGGTTAATGGCTGTTGACTGACTCGCGCCAGCGTAACAAGCGTTCAATGCCTTGCGCCATGGTCACTTCTGGCTTCCAACCAATCGCTAAGCCAGCTTTATCGTGGGGGATATGGAAAGCGCCACCTGAAGTCAATCGAACTTTACCGGGTGGATCTGGCCGCAACTCAGGCTTTAAGTCGCTTGCACAGTAGTCCAAAACGAGTTGCACCAGCTCACCCGTTGTGGTCGGAGCCGGTCCGGAAATATTCATCGCGGTGTCAGTGGTTGGGCTTTGCAAAGCCATGACATTGGCGCGTGCCACATCTGTAACATAGACAAAGTGCTTTGTTTCGCTACCATCGCCAGGCATCACGGGTGCTTGCCCTGCTTTGACCTGATCGTAGGTGTCCATGATGTAAAGCGCATTAGCGGCGCGGTAGTGTTGGCGTTCGCCATAGACAGTGGAATAGCGCAAAACGAGATAGTCTAGGCCGCGTTGTTGATAGTAAGTGCGGCAAAGCTGTTCGCCCATGATTTTTGAGGCACCATACAAAATGGCAGCTGGCGGCGCACCTTCAGAGTGAAAGCAAAGCGTTTCATGCAGTGCGCCTTTAATCCCAGACCCGTACCCATAAACAGCATTGGATGACGCAAAGATGACCTTTTTGACGCCATTAATCGCACAGGCTTCTAGGATATTTTGCACACCCCGAAGGTTCACATCCATGGCGTTCCAAGGTGTTTGAGAAAAACCAAGTGTCATGTACGCTGCCAATTGAATGACACCGTCAACCCCTTTTGTGGCTTCAATGATTTCTGGCAATCGCATTAAGTCAGCCTTAATGAGGCGCACGCGTGGGTTGCCTTCAAGGTGCTTGATAGCATCGGCTGAACCAAAAGAAAAATTATCCAAAAGAATCACTTCTTTGACCCCCGCCGCTAGCAATTGATCGGCGGTGTGTGAACCGACAAGGCTGGCAGCACCCGCAATCAAAATGACCGATTGGGTGAGATCAAGGGGTTTGGTACTTTGTTTAAACTCAGACATTTAAGGAATTCCTACGCATGTAATAAATTATTCATTAAAATCTAACATCTCGCTAGATTACGTGAAACATATTTCCTGTTCGGAAACGAAATGAAAAACGATAGCCAAGCATCGGCAACCTACGTCCGGTTTTTGAACCTGATTCAAGCCATTCGTGAGTTACCCACGTTCCCGCAGGTCGATCCGGTTGAGGAGCGGTTGCTCAATGCATTGGCAGCCTCTTGGCATAACAGTCATCGCGTCACTGTTCTCGAGGCGA
Source organism: Burkholderiaceae bacterium (assembly GCA_017857895.1). Classification (GTDB taxonomy): domain Bacteria; phylum Pseudomonadota; class Gammaproteobacteria; order Burkholderiales; family Burkholderiaceae_B; genus Algicoccus. Next base: position 1,853 of record JAFMCG010000204.1, read on the forward strand.
TGAAGCTAGCGGTTGACGTGTCCCCCACGACCTTGCACCGTCGTTTAAAGTCTTTGCGTAAAAAAGGCTTGTTGGCACTCAAGGTCGATGAGGTGGATACCCGTGTCAAATATGTCGTGGCTACAGAAAAAACCGATGCTTACTTTGCAGCCTTCGGTAAATGTTTGGCAGAGGCTCGGCAGCCATAATCGTGTTCAATCCCTTAGCTGTCCCGAACTTAACCGTCCGCACGTTCTTGTTTCAATTAGGCGTGGTCACTGGACTTTGGATAGGCCTATTCGCACTAAATGGCTGGCTATTTGATCGTCTCGCGTTTTCCGAGCAGGTGAGCTGGATTTTTTTACCGGCGGCTTTGCGGATGATTGCGGTTCTGTTGGCCGGTTGGGTTGGCGCCTTGGGTATCTTTCTGGGCAGCGTAGCCACCAGCATCTACTTACTCGGTCTAAACGACCCTGACTACATCTTGATTGTTGGTGGCATATCGGCACTCGCGCCCACAGCCGCTCTATTGCTTTGTGCCAGGTTTTGGGGGACGCAACTGAACTTGGCAGGACTGTCTGCCACGCATTTGCTGTTGCTAAGCACAGTATCCGCTGGCTTTACGGCGGTCATGCACAACGCGTACTTTGTGTTTTTGGGTACAGTCGATGCGGTGGCCAGCAGCACAGGTGCCATGTTCGTTGGTGATTTGATTGGTACCCTCATTGTTTTGTACGGCGCCAAATGGCTACTTTATTGGCTGGTGCCAAAATCCGTGACAGGTGCGGTTTAGCCTGGACCTAGTCAAATTAATGGACAATAGAAGTCTCTAAGTTTTGGTTATACAGGCGTTCAAATTCAACTGGTGTGACCCAG
>JAFMCG010000205.1 GCA_017857895.1 Burkholderiaceae bacterium
AAAAAAAGGCAACATGACCGAAGACATGAAGAGCAGGCTAATCAATGGCACGCCACAGATCAACTCAATGTAGACCACACAGATGGTTTTGATGGCGGGCAACTCAGAGCGTCGGCCCAAGGCCAACGCCAACCAACGTCACGGCCACGACTTGGTAGAAGATGACTCGAAACTTGGAGTCGTTTCAAACTTTTAGTACGAGGGGAACCGGTCTACTCGACAAAGGGCTCTCCAACAACCGCTTGGGCCATAAAAATGCATGGCGGGGTTTTGTGTTTCAAGAAGGTTGCGGTATTTAAACCACTCGACACGCTAGCGGTACTGACGTGTCGAGTGTTTTTGATTGCTGTGCTTAAGTGATCATGTGGTTTAGCGGATTGGCCAGCCGTACATCAAGCCACCATTGCGCCACGTGGCATTTAAGCCACGTTGAAGCTTCAATGGGCTATCAGCACCAAAATTACGCTCAAATGTTTCGCCGTAGTTGCCCACTTGCGACACCACACTGAAGGCCCATTCGTTACTGAGGCCCAAGTTCTTACCCATGCCCGGTGTGGTGCCTAAGATGAGCTGCACGTTGGAGTCTGAGCTCTTGAGCATTTCTTGAACGTTCTTGGAAGTGATACCATATTCCTCAGCCTCGATCATGGCAAACAGGGTCCAACGAGCCACGTTCAACCAAGCATTATCGCCTTGACGAACCATAGGTCCCAACGGCTCTTTTGAGAGAGTGTCTGGCAAGATCACGTACGCATCAGGGTTTTCTAAGGTGGTTCTGACCCCTGCCAATAGCGACCTGTCAGATGTAAGTGCATCACAACGACCGGCCACAAAAGCACGCACACTTTCGTCTATCTTTTCAATCACCACGGACTTAAACGAAATATTGTTGGTACGGAACCAGCTTGCAAGGTTGAGCTCAGAGGTTGTGCCAGGGTTCACGCAAATCGTAGCGCCATTTAGCTCTTTGACGCCTTTGATTCCGAGTTCTTTTTTGACCATCACGCCTTGACTATCGTAAAAATTAATACCGACCCCCACCAATCCCAATGTGGTGTCACGGGCCAAGGTTTGCGTGGTGTTGCTTGTCAACACATCAATCTCACCGGACTGAAGGGCGATAAAACGTTGTGCGATTTGAAGGGGAGTGAGCTTAAAGGCATTGGCATCGTTGAACATGGCCGCAGCGATGGCCTTGCACATGTCGACATCCATACCTGTCAAAACGCCTTTGCTGTCTGTATTAGAGAAGCCAGGCACGCCGATAGTCACACCACACTGAACAAAACCTTTTTGTTTAACAGCATCGAATGTCGGTCCCGCCTGCACCATTGCACCACTAAAAAGCAATGCCGCACCAATCGCGGCTAGTTTTAATGTTTTCATTTCTATCCTCGTTGTCGCCTAATCTTTTAGAACCGCTGTTTAATCCACATTGTCAACCTTTAAACAAATAGTAGCAATCGCTTCGCCGGTTTACAATGAGTTCAAAAGTGAAGTGCGACACTAACCTTGAGGTACTGTGTTGCGATGAAAACCAAATATAAGCATCTTAATTTTGAAGAGCGCGTTTTGATTCAGCTGAGCCTTGAGAAAGGATGCACCATTCGGGCCATTGCGCTTAGTCTGGACCGAAGCGCGAGCTCGGTGAGTCGAGAGCTTGCTCGTAACAATTGGTGTAGTCCTCAGGCACAGGCTTCTAAGCCTGGCAGGCCCGCTTTGGCCGGTGGTTACCGAGCCGTTCTTGCACAACAACGGTCTCGCGTGGCTCGCTCGAGTGGTCGCAAACCCCCGCTGTTGGCGTCTGACGGTTTCCTGTGGGCTCAAGTCCAGAAGTTGCTCAAACAGAGATACTCTCCAGAGCAGATCGCGGGCATACTGCCACGTATGTACCCTGATGATCTCTCGATGCGTGTCAGTCACGAAACCATCTACACGGCGCTTTATGCCATGCCGCGTGGTGAATTGCGCACAGAATTGCTTGCAACGCTTAGGCAGGCGCGCAAAGCGCGTCGTCCACGTGCGCGTGGTGAAGACCGTCGTGGCGAAATTCCTAATATGGTCAGCATTCACCAACGACCGCCAGAAGTGGATGACCGGGTGATTCCTGGTCACTGGGAGGGCGACTTGATCAAAGGTCGTGGCAACGCCTCTGCTGTCGGTACGCTCGTTGAACGAACGAGTTTGTTTGTGACCTTGGCCAAAGTGGCAGACGGTGGTGCGCAAGCCGCTGTTGAGGTTTCAGCACAGTGCTGAACCGAATTGACGTCCAGCGCCGCTTGTCGATGACCTACGATCAGGGCAAGGAAATGTCTCAGCATGAAAAGCTCTCAGAGCGCACAGGCGTCAAAGTGTATTTCGCTGACCCACATAGCCCTTGGCAGCGGGGAATCAATGAAAATACCAACGGATTGCTACGACAGTATTTACCCAAAGGAATCGACCTATCAGTATTCAGTCAGGATGAGTTAGATTCAGTCGCTTGGGCGTTAAACTCAAGGCCTAGAAAAAGCCTCGGATTCAAATGCCCTGCTGAACTCTTTTTACCTGATACATTTAATGCCGACGAATATTACCGCCGGCTTGTTGCACTTCACACTTGAAACCGCCATGTAATAACTTTGCTAGGTAATGGCTGATGATTGAATTTCAACACGTTTTTAAGTCTTACGCCTCTGGCTCGGCCATCCTTGAGGATGTGTCGT
>JAFMCG010000059.1 GCA_017857895.1 Burkholderiaceae bacterium
CCGCCAAGTGCGCAATGGGCGCCGTCTGCTTTGGCAATCTCAATGTAAGACATGATTTTTTCAAACTGGGGGCGAGTCGTGACCGGCCCAACTTGCGTGCCAGGCTGCATGGGGTCACCCATTTTGGCGGTTTTGGCTAAGGCCAAGAGTTTTTCAACCACTTCGTCATGCACGCTTTCATGGACCAATAGGCGTGAGCCGGCCAAACAGGTTTGTCCCGTGGCTGCAAAAATACCCGACACGGCGCCTTTGACGGCGTTGTCGATATCGGCATCTTCAAAAATGATGTTGGGTGATTTACCACCGAGTTCCAGTGAAACGGGCTTCAAGCCCCTGGCTGCGGCTTCATAGACCTTGATGCCACCGGGCTCGCCGCCTGTAAAGGCCACGCGCGCGACTTTTGGATGCTCAACCAAAGCGCTGCCAACCTCGTGACCAAACCCAGTGACCACATTCACCACACCTTTGGGAAAGCCGGCGCGTTCAACCAGACTCATGAAGGCCAAGACCGAAGCTGAGGTGAACTCGGATGGCTTGATCACGACCGTGTTGCCGGCGGCCAACGCCGGTGCAAGCTTCCAAGTGGTCAGCAGCAGTGGCGAATTCCAAGGGGTGATAATGGTCACCACGCCAAGTGGCTCATGGTGGGTGAAGTTAAACATACCGGGTTTGTCGACCGGGATCACTGCGCCTTCAATCTTGTCGGCCAAGCCACCGAAATAATAGAACCACTGTGGCATGTATTGCGTCTGGCCATACATTTCGGCTTTGAGTTTGCCGTTGTCGCGTACTTCGATGTCAGCCAACCATTCGGCGTTTTCTGACAAAAGATCGCCGAGCTTGCGTAAAAGCGCGCCACGCCCAGTGGCCGTCATCTCAGCCCAAGGGCCTTTGTCGTAGGCGTTGTAGGCTGCTTGTACGGCGCGATCGGCGTCTTCGGCATTGCAGCGTGGGATCAGTGCCCAGGGTTCTGCGGTGTAGGGGTTTTCGGTTTCAAACCATTCGCCGCTGGCTGGGTCGACCCACTGTCCGTCAATCCACGCTTGATACTTTTGCATAGCTTTCTCCCGAACCACGAGGTGGATCATCCACCAGCCGTTGTTAATTGATATTGGTTTGAATATATGTCGATTTGTTACAGCGCATGATAACCAAAGTCACACACCGCAGGCTCTAAAGTCAGCCGCAGCGAACGGACATGCCACCATCGACCACCAGCTCAGTCCCTGTTACAAACCGGGCTTCGTCGCTGGCGAGAAAGACAGCGGCGTTGGCGGTGTCGGTGCCGTCACCCATAAAGGGCAGAGGTATGCGCGCTTGGCGCTGCGCCAAGATGGCTTTAACGTCGCCACCGGCGCGCTGCCCAGCCAAACGCGTTTCGACCATGGGGGTGTGTAACTGACCCGGAACAATGGTGTTGACACGGATATTATCGGGCGCGTACTGAACGGCCACCACACGCGAAAGCTGGATGACGCCGGCTTTGGTGGCCGCGTAGGCCACTTGGGCCGATCCCGTCCAGCGGATGCCGGAAGTTGAAGCGATATTGATAATGGCGCCAGACCCTTGTTGTTGCATGATGGGTAGGACGTGTTTACAGGCCAAAAACACACTTTTGAGGTTTCGATCCACTTGGCTGTCCCAGACCTCTTCACTCATCTCGACCGGGCCACCGGCCGCAGAGCCGCCAACGTTGTTCACCAAAATGTCGATCCGCCCGTAGGCCTTCAAGCAGTCTTTGACGGTTTGTTCGATCTGTTGGTGGTTGGTGACGTCGCATGCGGCGGATTGGATATGGCCATTGAGGGCCTGCACGCGGTCTATCGTTTCTTGTAAGTTTTGCAAAGAGAGGTCAGTGGCGTAAAGGCTCGCCCCTTCTTGGGCAAAGCGCACGCCCATGGCGCGTCCGTTGCCCCAGCCCGGTCCAACCGATCCTGCACCCATGATCAATGCCACTTTGTCTTGTAGACGCCCCATTGCCTGCTCCCGATCCAACGTTTCAGTAAATGCTTTCGATGCTAGAGAATGGCGCTAGTGGGGTCAATGGGTCTGATCATGCCAGCCAAGCCCATGGCAGTGCCAGGGCTACGCCAAGCTTTTTTCGGTGGGTTGGCTTTCAACCAAAACCTCTTCATCAGTCGGCGGATGCAGGGGCCGCAAGAAAGCGTCAGGCACAGGCCCCTGGCACTTCTGCGTGACGCGTCCCTTGATGATGTAGGTTAACGAGTCGGTCTCAGACAGGGTTTGAACTTCCCAAGTGTGCAAAGGACCGTACCCGCTCCAGTGCTCAATACCATTGGAGGCGATGATTTTGACAATTCGCCCGAGGTTCTCTGGAATCTCGCACTTAACAGTGATTGCCAGGTCGCCTAATCGACAGTTCAGGGCCATGATGCCTTACCTTTTTGGTGCCGGTGACTGAGTGTTCTTAAAAAATCCAAGGAACGAGGCGTTTTGTTTGCGCCTGATAGTCTTTATAAACGCTGTAATGTTGTTTAAGCAAATGTTCTTCAACGGCTAGCTTAAACAAAAGCACCACAAACAGCGCACCCCAATTAAACCAAGCCCACCAACCATCAATCAGTAGCGCAAAGGCTGCCGCCAGTAAAAGCAGGCTGGTGTACATGGGGTGTCGAATCCAGTGATAGGGGCCACTTGTCACGAGCTGTCCATCGGCTTTTGGTTCTGGCACGATCCGAAAATTGCCGGGTCGATTGACGGTGAGTGTCCAAATGGCCAGTGTGACAGCAATGGCTAGCAACAGCGCGACGGTCGTGCCCCAAGACAGACTTGACCAGCGCTGATTGACCTGCCAACCCAAGGTGGCGAGTAGACCGAATTGCGCAAAGACCAGACTTTCGTTCATGGGAACCCGGGATGAAACGACAATAATTGATGGTAACAGTGTGTCTTCTGTACTCGCCAGATGCCACATTCGGTCCATGTGTCATTTTGTAAGGATTCTGTTCGTTGATTGTTTGCGGTGCTAGGATTAACCCTAGTCATCCAGAAAAAAGAATCTCGCAGAACATGGCCCGAGTGACTATCCATTTAATAGATAAATACAATTATTAAATTATTGATGATTGAATTAATCTATCATCTTTGCAGGCGAACATGGAGATAGCGATGTCAAACCAAGGAAAATGCCCCGTGATGCACGGCGCGAACACTGAAACGAGTCAGTCCAATATGGCTTGGTGGCCCAAGGCGCTGAACCTCAACATCCTGCACCAGCACGACAGCAAGGTCAATCCCATGGATGCCGGCTTTGACTACCGCAAAGCGGTCAAGTCAGTTGATGTCGATGCCCTTAAAAAAGACCTGCGTGCGCTGATGACGGACAGTCAGCCTTGGTGGCCAGCCGACTGGGGGCACTATGGTGGCTTGATGATTCGCATGGCATGGCACGCTGCGGGTTCTTACCGTGTGGCCGATGGCCGCGGAGGTGCTGGAACCGGCAACCAACGTTTTGCACCACTGAACTCATGGCCAGACAACGTCAATCTGGATAAAGCGCGTCGCTTGTTGTGGCCGATTAAGAAGAAATACGGCAACAAATTGAGCTGGGCTGACCTGATCATCTTGGCCGGTAATGTGGCTTATGAATCGATGGGTTTAAAGACAGCGGGTTTTGGGTTTGGTCGCGAAGACATTTGGCAGCCTGAAGAAGACATCTACTGGGGTTCAGAGAAAGACTGGTTGGCAGCCAACCGTTACGAGGGTGAGGGCGAAGTTCGCGAATCACTGGAAAACCCACTGGCCGCCGTGCAGATGGGTCTGATCTACGTGAACCCAGAGGGTGTCGGCGGGCAGCCCGACCCTTTGCGCACCGCGCATGATGTGCGATTGACCTTTGCCCGTATGGCCATGAATGATGAAGAGACCGTGGCATTGACCGCAGGTGGTCATACCGTGGGCAAGTGCCACGGCAACGGTGATGCCAATTCGCTTGGCCCAAGCCCAGAGGGTGCCGAATTAGAAGACCAAGGTTTTGGGTGGATCAACAAGACCACGCGTGGCATTGGCCGCGACACGGTTTCAAGCGGCTTGGAAGGCGCATGGACGACCAATCCAACCAAATGGGATAACGGCTACTTTTACTTGCTCTTTACTTACGATTGGGAACTCAAAAAGAGCCCAGCTGGTGCCTGGCAGTGGGAGCCCATCAACATTAAGGAAGAGGATAAGCCCGTTGATGTTGAAGATCCATCAATTCGCTTAAATCCCATCATGACTGACGCCGACATGGCGATGGTCAAGGATCCGGCGTATCGCAAGATCTCTGAGCGGTTCTATAAAGATCCGGACTATTTTTCAGATGTGTTTGCACGGGCATGGTTTAAGCTCACGCACCGCGACATGGGCCCCAAGTCACGTTACGTTGGTCCTGAGGTGCCGGCTGAAGATTTGATCTGGCAGGATCCCGTGCCAGCAGGGCGGGCCGATTACGACGTGGCTGCCCTCAAAACCAAAATCCAGGCCAGCGGTTTGAGTGTGAGCGATTTGGTCACCACCGCTTGGGACAGCGCGCGCACTTATCGTGGTTCAGACTTGCGAGGCGGTGCCAATGGCGCGCGGATTCGTCTGGCACCACAAAAGGACTGGGAGGGCAACGAGCCTGAACGACTGGCGCGGGTGTTGGCTGTGCTAGAAGGGATTGCCAAAGACGCTGGTGTTAGCGTGGCCGATGTGATTGTGCTGGCTGGCAATGTGGGTGTTGAGCAGGCTGCGAAAGCCGCTGGTGTGAACGTCACGGTACCGTTTGCACCAGGCCGTGGCGATGCTTCGCAAGAGGCAACTGATGTTGAGTCTTTTGAAGTTTTGGAACCCATTCACGATGGTTTTAGAAACTGGGTTCAAAAAGACTACACGGTCAGTGCTGAGGAGTTGTTACTTGATCGGGCGCAATTGATGGGATTAACCGCCCCTGAGATGACTGCATTGGTGGGTGGCATGCGTGTGTTGGGTACCAACCATGGTGGCAGTCAACATGGCGTGTTTACCGATCGCACCGGTGTCCTAAGCAATGACTTTTTCGTGAACCTCACGGACATGGCTTATTCGTGGAAGCCAACCGGTCGCAATTCGTATGACATCTGCGAGCGGGCCACGGGTGCGGTGAAGTGGACCGCTACTCGAGTGGATTTGGTGTTTGGTTCCAACTCAATACTTCGGTCTTATTCAGAGGTCTATGCGCAAGATGACAACCAGGAGAAGTTTGTTAAAGACTTCGTGGCGGCTTGGGTTAAGGTGATGAACGCGGATCGCTTTGACCTAGCGGACTGAACAGTCAAATCGATTGAAACGGCACTGAAATCAGTGGTTTGACAGTTGTAAAAAAAGCCCGACTCAGATTGAGTCGGGCTTTTTTGCGCTTACGTTTTGTTTCAATTGGGTGCATAAGCGCCAAAAACAGGCATGAATACGTTTAAAACGCATCTTTGAATGCTTTTTGACAGGACAATGACGGGTAAGAAACTGGCACGGTTCTTGCTTGGAATGGTTACTCGCGATCTTTTCACGGGTGGTTGCACCATTGGGTTGCAGCCTCAATTCATCACGTGGGAATGCCAAATGAATATCAAACGCTTGTCCGCTTATCTGTTAAGTGCGCCGCTATTGGCGGCCTGTGTGGCCACTGCCCAAGCCGAGGGCACAGACCTTGGGCACGGTCTGACGCTGTCGGGCAATCTTGCAGTCACCAACGACTATCGGTTCCGTGGTTACACGCAAACCAACTTTAAGCCCGCGGTTCAAGGCGGTATTGATCTCAATCATGAGTCTGGGTTCTACCTCGGTAACTGGAACTCAAACGTTGGTTGGACCACGGGTACATCGATTGAAATGGATTTTTATGGTGGCTGGAAAGGTGATGTTGGCCAAGGGCTTGAGCTTGACTTGGGTGTGATTCAGTATGCCTACCCCGGCGCTGATATGGCTGTGTCACCGAACACGACCGAGCTTTACGTGGGCGTTGGTAAAGGACCCGTATCGTTTAAGGTCTATTACGCGCCCAGTAACTACTTCGGTATTGCCGACTCAAAGAACACGTTTTATTTTGATGCCAGTGGCTCGATTGATCTTGGCAATAATTGGGCCATCGGTTTGCATGCCGGCTATCAGACGTTGAAAAACGCGGTCGATGCCAATGGCAATAGTCTCAGTGGCTATTTTGATTACAAGGCGGGCATCTCTAAAGATGTCAGCGGTTGGGTCTTTGACTTAAGCGTGGTGGGGGCTTCTTCAGACGACTTTTTCTTAAGTACGCAAGGTCACCCAGCGGGCCGTGTGGGTGCGCTGTTTTCAATTAGCAAGGGGTTTTAAGCGAGCGCATGGGTGAGACGATTTCGGTCTTCCCAAGCGTGATGAGAAGCATGCCCCTGTGATACATTGAAGGTGTCATTGGGGAGTAGCCGCTCAGCGTGTTTTCAGAGGCATGCGTCAACACACTTGATCGACTGATCATGGCGCATGCGGTTCCAAACTTGGCAAGACCTTTGACCATTGTCTCTTCGACTTGACCGGATGGGGGCGATGGTCAATCGTCTTCGATCCGGTCTTGGAATAAGTATGGAAGCATTTTTGGTATCAACGGCAGTCGTCACTTTGGCCGAAATGGGTGACAAGACGCAGTTATTGGCTTTTCTACTGGCTGCGCGCTTCAAGAAACCCATCCCAATCATGCTAGGTATTTTGGTAGCGACCGTGCTTAATCACGCGTTAGCTGGTGTGCTTGGCTTGTGGATCACAGAGGCACTCAGTCCCCAATGGTTGCGCTGGTTGCTGGGGATGTCATTTATCGGCATGGCGATTTGGGCGCTGATTCCCGACAGAATAGAAGACAGTGACATGCGCTTGACGCGTCGTTTGGGTGTCTTTGGCGCCACCTTAGTGACTTTCTTTTTGGCTGAAATGGGTGACAAAACCCAAATCGCGACGGTGGCGCTTGCGGCCAATTACGCAGCGCCCATTCTAGTTGTGCTGGGAACGACCTTGGGAATGTTGGTGGCCGATGTGCCCGCCGTGTTTGTGGGTGACAAATTCGCAGCACGCATTCCCATGCGTTTGGTCCATGGCGTCGCCGCTGCCATATTTGCTGTGTTGGGTGTCCTGACATTGTTCGGTGTCGGTCAATCGCTAGGCGTGTGATCGAAACAATGTTTGTCACACACACTCAAACACTGCATTTAAATGTGGCACTTAATTTCTGAACTTAACCCTTTTTGTCCAATCACCGTAAAACTGCCTCCCCTCATGAAAACCTTCTCATTTTTAACACTCGCCACTTGCCTTTCATTGGTGTTTAGTGCCCCGGTTTATGCCAGCAAGCTAGCCACAGAGACTTTAACGGTCATTCAGGCGCAGCCGACCATCACGAACATTGATGTGGGTGCGCCAGGTGGCTCGCATGGCGACATGTTGGCTTTTAAAGCCCCGTTCACCACTGAAAACGGTGCCAAGGGCGTGATAAGCGGCATCATCACGGTCGCTTTGCCAGACGGCGTGGGTGGCGAGCATTTTAGATCAAACGGGTGTGTTTGTGCCCCTGACCATGGAAAGGACGGAACTGGCATCAAGGTTGCGCGCTTTTTCTTGAATGTCGGGCAGGTATTGGGTCTGAAGTTTTTTGGCCGGTTCTAGCAATTCGCCAAAGGTTTGTTTCAGCAGTGCCGTGTTCATTTGGCGACTACCAGCGTAGTAGCGTTTGGCCAATTGTCCAAGGGCATAGGTTGTCGCAAACGAAAACGCCACACTGGCGGCTGCCCGACCGGCTTTTTTACCGGTCTTGCCCAAAAAGCCACCCAACAAGCCCCCCACCAATTTACGGCCAAATTGTTCGAGGTATTGCGATGTCATGCCTACTCCCGCAGTGGCCAGAAATTCGCGGATATGGCCTTGATCGAGTTCGTGGCCATGGGCTTTGCCGATTCGGTAGACCATTTTTATCTGCATGGGAATGATGGCCACCGAGGCCCAAGACTGAGGCAACAACTCAAGCGCACCATTAAGGATCGCGTAGTTGATAATGGTTTTGTTGAGCGCGGCCTCATTCACGGCATTGTTTGTTGCCTCGTTAGCCAGGCTCAGTGGCGCCACACCAGAGAGCGCAATCGCGTCTGCCTGTTGTTCGGCGGCTGCCACTGCTTTGTCAGCTTCTAAACCCAAGCGGGTTCGCAGATCCTTCAGGAACGTGTTTTCTGTTTCACAACGAACGCCATCGCTGTCGCACACGCACACCGCCAATTCATAAGCGTAGCGGCGTTGGCCTTCATCAGTCAGTGCGGCAACAGCGTGCGCAAGTGCCACGCGCCCAAGCAAGACATCTTGATAAACGCCCATGAGTTCAACGGAGCTTGCGCCGAGTTGTTCAGCAAACTGTTTGACGTGTTCGCGTTCATTGTCGTCTTTGTTGCCGTCGGCAAAGGCGGCGAGCATGGCGATAGAAAGGATGGCGCGTTCCGTGTTCATGGGTTCTCCGTGTAGAAAGTTAGCCAATAGACCACAACGAGGGCTTGAGGTTCCTTTTTACGCGAACTGAAGTTTGGCAAGTCTGGCATAAAGCCCGCCTTGAGCCATCAATTCATCGTGCCTGCCTTGTTCTAAGACTTGACCGTTTTCAAGGACAAGAATGCGATCGGCTCTTAAGACGGTGGCCAAGCGATGGGCAATGGTGAGCGAGGTGCGCCCGGGCAGAACGCTATCGAGTGCTTGTTGCACCTCGCGCTCGGATTCGGCGTCTAAGGCGCTGGTGGCCTCATCAAGCAAGAGAATCGGTGGGTTTTTAAGAATCGCGCGCGCAATCGAAATGCGTTGCTTTTGGCCGCCTGATAAGCGCACACCGCGTTCACCGAGAAAGCTTTGATAGCCTTGGGGCAATGCAGAAATAAAGCCATGCGCATGAGCAGTCGTGGCCGCGGCGATGACTTCTTCGTCGGTGGCGTCTAATCGGCCGTAGCGGATGTTTTCCATGGCGCTTGACGCAAAAATCACGGGCTCTTGTGGCACGATACCGATCATGTTGCGCAGCTCACTGACGGGCCACTGGGCAATCTCTTGCCCAAAAATCCCGATTTGGCCGCTGGTGGGTTCGTAAAAGCGCAGCAACATGGCAAAGAGGGTGCTTTTGCCGGCACCCGAAGGACCAACAAGTGCGTAACGTCCGCCCTTGGGCACTGACAAGCTCAGTTGCTTCATGGCCAAGAAGTCAGGCCGCGATGAATAAGAAAATGTCACGTTTTTAAAAACAATGGCGTTTGCCTGATCGACAGCTGGTTTTGTGACCGATGATTTGTTGTTGGGTTCAACTGCCCGTGGGATGGCGATTGCCGGTTCGGCTTGCATTAACTCAACCAATCGTTCAGTGGCCCCGGCGGCCCTTTGTAGATCACCCCATGTTTCAGAAAGGGCTCCAATGGAACCGGCAATCAGGACCGCGTAAAGCACGAACTGGGTGAGGTCGCCCAAGGTCATCGTGCCGGCGGTGACTTGTTGAGCCCCGACCCACAGCACAAAGACAATCACTGAGAAGGCCATGAGAATGGTCGTGGCCGTCAACGCAGATCGCATCGCGATGCGTTTTTTGGCGACAGCAAATGCCATTTCAACCGCTGATTGATAGCGCTTTTGTTCGTGAGGCTCGCGCACGAAGGCTTGAACGGTGGTCACGGCGTTTAGGACTTCACCGGCCATGGCACTGGTGTCAGCCACTTTGTCTTGACTCGCCCGCGACATTCGGCGCACGTATCGGCCTAGGGCCCACAAGGGCAACACAATAATCAACAGCAGGCCGATCATGACGCTCGCCAACCAGGCGCTGGTGATGAGCATCATGGTCATGCCGCCAATCAGCATGACGAGACTTCGCAACGCAATTGAGACGCTTGAGCCGACCAGTGTTTGCACCAAGGTGGTGTCGCTGGTCAGCCGCGACAGCACTTCGCCAGTCTGCAAAGTCTCAAAGTAAGCGGGGCTTTGGCGCAAGACGTTTTCAAAGACGCGTTGCCGTATGTCAGCCACCACCCGTTCACCCAGCCAAGACATCACGTAAAAGCGACAAGATGTCATGACGGCCAGAACAGCAGCCAGTATGAGCAGGTTAATGAACTGTTGGTTGATCGCTTGGCTGGTTAAACCGGTGTCAACCAAATTGCGGAACGCCAGCGGTACGGTCAGTGTGGCGCCTGCTGCTAGCAGCAGGAACAGGGCAGCCAGCAGCCATTGGGTTCGGTAGCGCGATAGAACGCGGTAATCCCGTAACCAGCGGGTCAGACTACTGAGGTTTGTTGCTTTTTTTGTCATGAGGAGCAGTGTAAGGGATGGCTTGCTAACGGTAGCCCCGCCAGGTTGAAATCGCTCAGCTTATTTCTAAACGACACCTGTTCTAAGCCCCACCTCAAAGGCGCAGCGGTTCGCCGTACCCGGTCAGCTCTAGGTACCCACGGCCAATGGCTTGACCGTTTTCGAGCAATTCAACGGCACCTTCGTAGTAGAACCCACCAGTGCTGGCGCGGGCGTCGACTTCTTGGTCGGCCATGAGTGTTTTCAATTGCCACTGTTGGTCTGGGGTTTTGAGGGTAAAGCCCTCGGGGTAGACGATGAGCGACCGTGGTGATCGCCAGCTGCCAAAGGGCACCCAATCGGCGTTGGCTTTTGCTGAGATTCGATGGCCTTGGGCGTCGCGCCAATCCCACTCGCTAAAGAGCGTTTGACCGGCAGCATCTCGAATCCTAAAACCCATTAGGCTGCCACCATCAAACAGATTGATGCCAATCCAATCCCAGCCCACGGCACCGTCCATCAACAGACTGCTGGACCATTCGTGGTCGAACCAAGCCGTGCCAGAGAAGTTTTGTGGTGCTGTTTGGCTGTTTGAAGTGGTGTCTTTGAGGGTCAGTGTGGCTTGGACAGACATCTGCGGGCGACTGTAGTAATAACTGGCCAGTTCTGCTGAGGGTCCTTTGAGCGAATAACCCGATTCACCGCGCAAGACAGGTGCGCCAGCAGGCGTGGCTTCGATGGTGAGTGTGAAGTCATCGGCAGGGATAAAGATGTCATAGCGATCGTCAGGCGTGCGCTTTAAAGTCCAGCCAGACAGTTGCAGGGCCGTATCCGCTGTTTCAAACGCAACACCGGCTGGCCCCACGCGTGCTGAGGTTTGCGAGTGTCGAAGCTTGCCCTCGTTGGGTAAAGCCAGCGCGGCATGGGCGAACATCAATTGCTGTGGTGCAAACCGACTGGGGTTGTCATCAGGGTGACGGGTGCGACTTCTAAAAAATGTGATTTGAAAACCAATGGGTTGTGGACTCGCATTCAACCAACCCGTGAGATACCACCACTCAGTGCGAAACGCGGGGTGGGCGCCAAAATCGCGGGGGAACACCAAGGCCTGCGGTTGCACCGTTGGGTAGGGCGATGCGCTATTGGAAGCGAAGGCAGGTACAGCAGCCCAGGGTTGAGTGGCCGACAGGATCAATGCCTGCTTTAACCACAACCGGCGAGTGTGACTTTCCATTACCAATCCTCGCGCAATGACAAGGCCAAATGGTCAGGCTTTAGATTCCGGTGCGAGGCCCATGCCGCCGCAACAATGCCCAATAAAATAATCGACAGCATTAAAATAATAATGGCAGCGGTGGGCAGGCTGGTCTGCATGGTCCAGTGAAACGATTGGGGGTTGACTCGGTGGATCAGGATTTGACTCATCAAAAGTCCCAAGACCGTTCCCCAGCCGGCAGCCAATGCCAACAACAGTCCGGATTCAGCCGTGATCCAGCGTATCCGCTGGCCAGTGGACTGACCCAAGTGGTAGACCAAAGCATATTCTTTTTGTCGTAGCAAGGCTTGGCCGGCAAAGCCGGCCGCCACAGAAAACAAAGCCACCAGCAGTGCCGCCACTTCGAGCGCATAGGTCAGGGCAAAGCTGCGATCAAAAATCGTCAACGATAACGCACGCAAATCCGTTGCGCTTCTAAAGCGCAATTCAGCGTAAGCAGGCACTGCAGCCCGCAGACGATCCAAAACTGCAGCAGGGTTGGCTTGGGGCGATAGCCAAATGGCCAAACCCGTGTGGCGCCTGTCACTGGTCAACGATTGGTAGACCGAGGAATCGATCACGATTGATCCGTGCTGCCGGCCATAGTCCCTAAAAACGCCAGCCACAAAAACCGACAGTTGACCGCCTGGCACCCCTGCCATCGGCAGGGTGTGTACCTCACCAGGTCGCCAGTCGTAAAGGTCGGTCATGGCTTCAGAAACAAAGACTTCAGGCAAAGGATTTGTTGTCGACCCAAGTCCTTGAGCAAACACTTGACCGGTTAGCGGCAAGACATCGGCGGCTTGACCGGGTGGAACAGGTCTTGCAATCAACGCGACTTCTGGGCGATCCGGTCGAAACAACACCGCTTGTTGCAAGGTGAACGACACGCGCTCGATGCCGTCCAAGGCCAGCAGGGCTGTTTGAATTTGGGTTTGGGATTCGGCTTCGCTTGCGTTCTCATTGGCAGTGCCCAAGCTGGCGTACAAATCGGCCGGTAGCACTTGATCGAGCCAGAGGGTGACCGAGTCGCGAAAGCTCGAGACCATGACAACCATGGCAACGGTGAGTGCCAGCGCAGCGATCACGCCTGCAATCAGACCGGCTGCGCTAGCAGGGGCTTGGGCCAAGCGCCAAATGGCCAGTGTGAAAGAAGAGTTTCGCGATTTGTCGCGCAACAAAAATTGAGAACACAAAGAAAAGCCGTGGTAGACCAGTGACGGCGTGAGGGCCAAGCCAGCAAACAAGAGAAAGGCGATTGACAAATAGGCGGCGATGGGTAAACCACCGATGGCGGGCATGAAGGCCAAGACCAGACTGACCACGCCTAAGCCAATCGCCACGCGGTAATGCAACACGGGCTTGAGTAGGCGCTCTGCGGCTCCTGATCGTAATTGTTTGATGGGCGACGCATTGGTGGCGGCGCGAGCGGGGAAATAGCCCGCCAAAACCCCCACAGCCAAGGACAGCACCCAAAACCCCAGCAATGCAATGGGGTCGATATCAAGCGGTGGTACGGCGGTTGAGAAGTAGCCGCCACCGAGGTCGCCGCCGGCCACACGCAACAGCAACCCGGCCAAGCCCAACCCAATGCCCAAACCCAGAAGGCCGCCAAAGGCCGTCACAATCAAGGCTTGTGTGAGAACCAGAGCAAATAACCATTGGCGTTTGGCGCCCAGCACACTTAAAAGTGCCAATTGCGATTGCTGGCGCAGCACTGAAAAACTGATGGTGGTGAACACCAGAAAGACGCCGGTGAACAAAGCCACCAATGCCAGCACACTTAAGTTCACGCGATAGGCCCGCGATAGGTTGGACATGCGTCGATCGCGGTCGTCGGCGGTGACAAGCGTCAGACCAAGGTTCAGTGCCCCAACAGCGCGTGCAATCGAATCAAAGCTTTGTCCCGGTTCGGGCACGATGTCCAAGCGACTGAGTTGGCCCATGCCGTTGAGTCGCCACTGGGCCAAGCCTAGGTCCATGACTGCGAGGCTTTGACCGGCGGCGCCTGGGACCAGGCCACCAATGATGAAGGTCTCTTCACGGTCGCCGATGGGCAGCGTGAGCGGGTCGCCTACGGCCAAATCAAGGGATTGAAGGGCAGTGGCCGACAGAAATATTGAATCACCACCAAAGAGCGACATGCCTTGCCCTGAAGCCGCTGATGGCATCAGGGCAGGTGTGACTTGTGCGGCACGAAACACATCGATGCCTAGGACAGTTATGAGGCCAGTATCTCGTTTGAGGACTGGGCTCGTGGACCGAATGCCAAGCGATTGTTGACGCGCCACAATTTCATCGAAGATCGAGTCGGGTAGGTCACCAGACACGGATACCAATTGCGCCGATGCTTGACCGTTCACCAGATCAAGTGCGCGCCCGAATTCACCGAGTGCGGAACGGTTAACCGTGTGAATGGCCACAGCCAATGCAATGCCCAAGGCAACCGTAAAGCCGGCAGCAAGCCAACGGCCAGGTTGCGCCCGAAAGGCTGAGGATAAAAGCCAATAAAACAGCATCAGCCCGTCAACACAAAGCGGCGATCAAGCCGCTGCGCAGCCTCGATCGCATGCGTGACCATGACCAAGGCGGCGCCCTGATCTCGACAAGTCTGGCACAGCAGGTCAAGGGCCTGCGAGGCGGTTTCAGGATCGAGGTTGCCGGTGGGCTCATCAGCCAGCACCACTTCGGGTTGATGAACGAGCGCGCGTGCCAAGGCAACCCGTTGCTGTTCACCGCCAGAAAGCACAGCAGGAAACGCCTGCAGCACCCCGGCGAGGCCCAATGAGGTCAGTAGCCTGACGGCTCGAGCTTTCGCTTCGGACAATGAAAGCCCAGCCAACAAACACGGCACCATGACGTTTTGAAGGGCGTTTAAGTGCGGCATGAGATGAAAGGCCTGAAACACGAAACCAAAAGAA
>JAFMCG010000060.1 GCA_017857895.1 Burkholderiaceae bacterium
CGGCTGGAAAGCGGTGCTCAGGTGCCAAGCGATAGTCGACAGCCACCACGGCACAGCCCGACTGAGCGCACAAATGCCGGCACACGGTGTCGTGACTTTCTAGGTTGCCAACCACATAGCCCCCACCATGAAAATACAAGACGGTTCCCAGCGGTTGTGATGGTACTGATCCTTGTGGGCGGTAGTGACGCAGTGAAATAATCCCCCCGGGTCCGTGAAATTCGACGTTTGTGACGGCTTGCACGGAACGGGGTGATGCATCGGTTAATGCTTTGCGCGCCGCGTAAAGTTCTCGCGCTTGTGACGGTGTCTGTTGTTCGAGCGGCGGGTTGCCTAGGGCACTGACCGCTTGAATAACAGCCTGGGCTTGTGGATCGAGCATTGGCGACCTGTTGGCAAACAATAAAGGCTCGACCTCAATTGAGGTCGAGGTCTTGTCACATACCGGTGTAAACCGGACCCTCGCCACCTTGTGGGGCAACCCAAACAATGTTCTGCGAAGGATCCTTGATATCGCAGGTTTTACAGTGCACACAGTTCTGGGCGTTGATCTGCAGGCGATCGTCGCCTGTTTCGTCTTTGACATACTCATAAACACCGGCTGGGCAGTAGCGCGACTCGGGCCCTGCATAAGTGGCCAGATTGAGCTTCACCGGGACGCTACTGTCTTTGAGTGTTAAGTGGATGGGCTGGTTTTCTTCATGGTTGGTGTTTGAGATGAAAACCGAGCTCAGCCGATCAAACGTTAATTTACCGTCAGGCTTGGGATAGTCGATCTGCATGCATTCGGCAGCCGGTTTCAGGCATTCATGATCGGGTCGCGTCCGGTGAATGGTCCAAGGGATGTTGCCCTTGAGTAGCCATTGCTCGACGCCTGTCATTAGGGTTGCGACAGTGCGGCCTTTTTTAAACCATTGTTTAAAGTTTCTGGACTTGTTAAGTTCGGTGTGTAACCACGACTTTTCAAAAGAAACGGGGTAGGCCACGAGCTCATCTTGCTGGCGTCCTGCGGCAATAGCCTCAAATGCAGCCTCGGCAGCCAACATGCCGGACTTTATCGCGGCATGACTGCCTTTGATGCGCGAGGCATTCAAAAACCCCGCTTCACAGCCGACCAACGCTCCCCCTGGGAAAACCAGTTTTGGTAGAGACAACAGACCGCCGGCGGTCAGCGCCCGTGCACCGTATGCCAATCGTTTGCCACCTTCAAAAATGGGTGCAATGGCTGGGTGCGTTTTATAGCGTTGGAATTCTTCAAAGGGCGACAGCCATGGATTGGCGTAGTCAAGCCCAACGACCATGCCCACAGCGACTTGGTTGTCTTTCATGTGGTAAAGAAATGAGCCGCCGTATGTGTCTGAATCCAAAGGCCAGCCAGCGGTGTGAATCACTTGTCCCGGTTTGGCGCGTGAGGGGGCAACTTCCCACAACTCTTTGATGCCAATGCCGTAGCTCTGGGGATCACGGCCGTCGTCAAGCTTGTATCGAGCGATCAGTTCACGCCCCAGCTGACCACGGGCGCCTTCAGCAAAAACCGTGTACTTGGCCAAGAGCGCCATGCCAGGCTGAAAGTGTTCAGTCGGTTGCCCGTCGCGCCCAACCCCCATGTTGCCAGTGGCCACACCAATGACCTGGCCTTGTTCACCATACAGCAACTCGGCGGCTGCAAAGCCTGGGAAGATGTCTACGCCTAAGGCCTCAGCTTGTTCACCGAGCCAGCGTGCCACTTGCCCCAAGCTAATAATGTAATTGCCGTGGTTTTTAAAGCAATCGGGTAGCGACCATTCAGGGGTTCGCTTGGAACCGGTCTTGGTCAAAAACAGAAACTTATCTTCAGTAACTGGGGTGTCTAGCGGTGCGCCTTGGCTCTTCCAGTCGGGCAGCAATTCAGTCAATGCCTGCGGGTCCATGACAGCACCAGACAAAATGTGCGCACCAATTTCTGCGCCTTTCTCGAGTACACAGACGGAGACCTCTTGGCCTTTTTCAGCAGCCAGTTGCTTGAGTCGGATGGCCGTGGCCAAGCCCGCTGGGCCCCCGCCGACCACAACAACGTCATATTCCATCGATTCACGTTCTGACATGCCTGTCCCCTTCCTAGATCACTCTACAATCGTTTGATTGTATTGCACCCGAGCCTTTGAATGACCGGCTTGGTCTTGCAAATTGCTTAAATAGGGCTTTTGGCGAAGGAGTGAATTGGCGTGGTGACTGAACAAAGAAAACTGTCTGAAGGCGACTGGTATGACTGTGATATAGCCATGCGCTGGGCAGACTCAGATATGTTGCGGCACATGAATAACGCGGTTTATTTCCGATTGATGGAAGAGGCTCGCATTCAAATGCTGGCCGCCGCTGGGGTCTCAAGCACGGCTCAAGAGGGTGTTGTGGTCGTCCATTGTGCTTGCGACTACCTTAAAGCGATCACCTATCCCGCGACGGTTCGACTGCGCCATGTCGTGGAAAAAGTCGGTCGCACCAGCCTGACCCATCGAACCGAGTTTTATGTCCTCGCAGATCTGGCTCAAGGACCTTACGCCCGCGGGCGGTCGGTCATGGTGCGTGTGACGCGACCACCCGAGCGTCCGGTGCCATGGCCTGAGGCGGTGCTTGATCGTTTGGCCAGTATCTGCGAGCGCGAGTCCAAAAATCAGTGATAGCGTGGTCCCTTAAATCGCTCACCAAAAGTGTTCTTGTGGGGTGCTCAGCCAAGTTACACTGAGACCAGCAACGTGATTTGAAACGGATCGAGCGCGCCCCTGGTTTTGCCTGGTCGCGCGAAATCATTGGTCATTTTAGAGGGAGTTCAATCAATGGATAAAGTGTTTGCCAGTGCCTCGGCAGCCCTTGATGGGGTGGTCAAGGACGGACAGACCATAGCGGTCGGTGGGTTTGGGCTTTGCGGTATCCCCGAGGCGCTCATCGCAGCCGTTCGTGACAGTGGTGTGAAAGAGCTGACTTGCATCAGCAACAATGCTGGCGTCGATGGGTTTGGTTTGGGCATGTTGCTTCAAACCCGACAAGTCGTTCGAATGATTGCCTCTTACGTTGGTGAAAACAAAGAGTTTGAACGCCAATTCTTGGCCGGTGAGCTTGAGCTGGAATTTACACCCCAAGGCACCTTGGCTGAAAAGCTTCGAGCCGGTGGTGCTGGTATTCCTGCTTTTTTCACCAAGACAGGGGTGGGTACGATTGTTGCCGAAGGCAAAGAAACCCGCGAGTTTGATGGTGAGGTTTACGTCATGGAACGCGCGCTAGTGCCTGAGGTTTCATTGGTCAAAGCTTATATTGCTGATCGCAGTGGCAATTTGATTTTTCGCAAGACCGCCCGTAACTTCAATCCGAATGTCGCCATGGCCGGCAAGTTCACCATTGCTGAGGTTGAGAAAGTGGTTGAAAACGGTGAGCTTGATCCTGATCACATTCACCTACCGGGCATCTACGTCAATCGCATCGTGGTGAATGCTACGCCGGAAAAACGCATCGAGCAGCGCACTGTGCGCGCCAACCGCTAAAGGAGGCAAGTCGTCATGGCCTGGACCAGAGATGAAATGGCTGCGCGTGCAGCCAAAGAGTTACAAGACGGTTTCTACGTCAACTTAGGTATTGGTTTGCCGACGATGGTGGCCAACCACGTGCCAGAGGGCATGGAAGTGTGGCTCCAATCGGAGAACGGTTTGTTGGGGATTGGACCCCATCCGACCGAAGCGGAAGTCGACCCCGACATGATCAATGCTGGCAAGCAAACGGTTACCACGTTGCCAGGGTCGTCGATTTTTTCGTCGGCAGATTCGTTTGCCATGATCCGGGGCGGCAAAATCAATTTGGCCATTTTGGGGGCGATGCAAGTCTCTGAAAAAGGTGATTTAGCCAACTGGATGATCCCAGGGAAGATGGTCAAAGGCATGGGCGGCGCCATGGACTTGGTGGCTGGTGTCAGTCGCGTGGTGGTGCTCATGGAGCATGTGGCCAAGAAGAAAGACGGCACCATAGACATGAAGCTCTTGCCACAGTGCAACTTGCCGCTGACAGGTGTCGGTGTGGTGGATTTGATCATCACTGACTTGGGCGTCATGGAAGTCACGCCTGAAGGCTTACGTTTGATCGAGTTGGCGCCTGGCGTCACGGTTGAGGAAGTCCAATCCCAAACGGCTGCCAAGCTAGATGTCGCCATCGGTTAAACGTCTGGCCGATGTTCGCCAAGCCATGCGTGAACACGGTGTGCACGCATGGCTGATACCTTCAGCCGATCCCCATCTGTCTGAGTACCTACCCGCGCATTGGCAAATCAGGCAGTGGCTGACTGGTTTTACGGGCTCGGTGGGCACAGTGATTGTCACGCAAGATGCTGCTGGGTTGTGGGTTGACAGTCGTTATTGGGATCAAGCGATACAAGAGTTGGCCGGTACGGGGTTCGAATTACAACGGACTTCTTCAAGCTTAGATAGCAGTCACTTGTCATGGCTTGCGAGCCATTTATCAGCCAACGCGGTGCTAGCCGTTGACGGGCGAACCCTTTCTCTAAGCGCTTTTGAGGGGTTACAAAACCAGTTGTCAGCGACTGTTATCTGCCGGCTTGATCTGGATATTGCCAGCCAAGTCTGGGATGATCGACCTGCCTTGCCACAAGAACCCGTTTGGGCCTTACCCGAAGCCTATGCGGGCGATTCGCGAAACAATAAACTCGCCCAAGTTCGATCGCAGATGAAAGCCTTGCAGGCCAGTCATCATTTTATTTCCACCCTTGACGACATTGCTTGGGTGCTGAACTTGAGGGGCAGTGATGTTAAGTTCAATCCGGTATTTCTGTCTCATTTGTTGATCGGCCCTGAACAAGCGACTTTGTTTATTGCCCCTGAACAAGTCAGTGACGTGCTCGTCGCCGCTTTAGCCACTGATGGCGTAGCCGTGACTGACTATTCGAAAGCCTTTGAACATCTCGCCGCTCTGCCACTGACCGATTGTTTATTGCTTGACCCAAAGCGGATTACGTGTCGCTTTGCCCAAGCCACCTTGGCTCCAGTCGTGCGAGCGATGAACCCATCGACGCGGCTGAAGTCTTGCAAAAATCAGCACGAACTCTCTCACTGGCGTCAGACGATGGTGGCAGACGGACAGGCCTTGTGTGAGTTTTTTGCATTACTCGAGCAAGCCATTGAGGCACGCGCCGAGTCGCCCTTCAAAGAAAACATGATTGACCAGTGGGTGACCCAGGCGCGCAGCCGCCAGCCTGGGTTTGTGGGTCCGAGTTTTGCGACCATTGCCGCGTTCAACGCCAATGGTGCCATGGCCCACTATCGGGCAACCGAGTTCAATGCGTCATTGATTGAGGGTGACGGCCTGTTACTGATTGATTCAGGGGGGCAGTACTTAGGCGGCACGACTGACATCACCCGAATGGTGCCAGTGGGAGCGTTGTCCGAGGCGCAGCGCAGTGACTGCACAGCGGTGCTGCAAGGCATGATTGCCCTGTCTAGGCTGCGTTTTCCGAGCGGCACGCCAGCGCCTCTGGTAGACGCCGTGGCGCGCGCACCCTTGTGGCAGCGTGGCCTAGACTATGGGCACGGCACAGGTCATGGCGTGGGTTACTTTTTAAATGTCCATGAGGGGCCACAGGTGCTGTCTTATCGCGCGCCACCGAGCGCCGACATGGCATTATTAGAGGGCATGGTGACATCCAATGAGCCAGGCCTGTACCGAACGGGGCAGTGGGGCGTTCGAATTGAAAACCTCGTTTGTTGTCAGGCTGTTGCCTCGACCGACTTTGGTGATTTTTTAGCGTTTGAAACCTTGACGTTATGCCCCATTGACACCCGTTGCTTTGTGCTTGAGCAATTAAGGTCAGACGAGCGCCAATGGTTAAATGACTATCATCGGGTGGTTCGAGAACGTTTGTCACCCGGCTTGTCACCAACTGCTTTACATTGGTTATTCACTCGGACCGAATCCCTGCCGCTATAATCCAAATTTCCCGCGAACGCCCTTAATACCGGCGTACGACTTATGACCAAATATGTTTTCGTAACTGGTGGTGTGGTTTCCTCTCTTGGCAAGGGGATCGCTGCGGCGTCGTTGGCCGCCATCCTTGAGTCACGTGGTTTGCAGGTCACCATGCTCAAGCTTGATCCTTATATCAACGTCGACCCGGGCACCATGAGTCCGTTTCAGCACGGCGAAGTGTTCGTGACTGAAGATGGGGCTGAAACCGACCTCGATCTCGGTCACTACGAGCGCTTCATCTCCACCAAGATGCGCAAGGCCAATAACTTCACGACAGGACAGATTTATGAGTCTGTCCTGCGCAAAGAGCGTCGTGGCGATTATCTTGGTAAAACCGTGCAAGTGATTCCACACATCACCAATGAAATCCAAGATTTCATTGTCCGTGGCGCGACCCAAGCCTGGGACGGCGCAACCGATGTGGCAATTGTTGAAATCGGTGGCACGGTGGGTGACATCGAATCGCTGCCGTTTCTTGAAGCGGTGCGTCAAATGAGTTTGCGACTGGGCCGCCATCAAACCGCATTCGTGCATTTGACGCTGGTGCCATTTATTGCCACCGCCGGTGAACTAAAGACCAAGCCTACCCAGCACTCGGTACAAAAACTGCGCGAGATCGGCATTATTCCCAACGCCTTGCTTTGCCGCGCCGACCGGCCCATTCCAGACGACGAGCGCGCCAAAATTTCAATGTTTTCCAATGTGCCCTTAGACGCGGTGATTTCGGTATGGGATGCGCATTCCATTTATGCCATTCCTGGCATGTTGCACCGTCAGGGCTTAGATAACCTGATTTGTGAAGTATTGGGCTTGAATCAGCCCGAAGCTGACCTGTCAATGTGGGACAACATGCTCGATGCGCTCGCGCATCCCGAGCACACCGTGCGAATCGCCATGGTTGGTAAATACGTGGATCTGACTGAGTCATACAAGTCACTCACAGAGGCGCTGACTCACGCCGGCATGCACACAAGATCTAAGGTCGATGTCACTTACATTGACTCCGAAGAAGTGGATTCGCAAGGCACAGACGTCTTACGTGACTTTGATGCGATTTTGGTGCCAGGCGGCTTTGGCAAGCGCGGCACGGAAGGCAAGATCAAAGCCATCAGATACGCCCGTGAAAACAACGTGCCTTATTTGGGTATCTGTCTGGGCATGCAGCTTGCTGTGGTTGAGTTTGCGCGGCATATGGCTCAGCTCGGGGGCGCCAACAGTACTGAATTTGATCCCGGCTCGCCTCACCCCGTGGTTGCTTTGATCACCGAGTGGATGGATAGAGAGGGTAAGTCCGAGGTTCGTTCAGCGGACTCGGATCTTGGTGGCACGATGCGAAAAGGCTCACAAAAATGCCCCGTCAAACCAGACACGTTGGCGAGCCACATATACGGCACACAGGTCAACGAGCGACATCGCCACCGTTATGAGGTCAATAACGTGTATGTGCCGCGTCTGGAAGCCGCTGGATTGGTCATTAGCGCCCGAACACCGACGGAGAACTTGCCAGAAATCATGGAGTTGCCTGGCCACCCCTGGTTTATGGGGGTACAGTTTCACCCAGAGTTCACCTCAACCCCAAGAGACGGTCATCCACTCTTTACAGGCTTTGTGCGAGCGGCACTGGCTTACCAAGCGCGTCGCCTCGAATCATCAAACACGGGAGCCGCGCAATGAGGCTGGCTGGGTTTGACGTTGGCAATGACAAGCCTTTTTTTTTGATTGCAGGCCCATGCGCCATTGAGTCTCGCCAAATGGCGTTTGACACCGCAGGGCAACTCAAAGAAATCACGGCTGCCCTTGGCATCCCTTTCATTTACAAGAGTTCCTTCGATAAGGCCAATCGCAGTTCCTCGCGCTCATTTCGCGGGCTCGGCATGGCGCAGGGACTTCAGATCTTGGCTGACGTGCGTGCCGAGATGGGTGTGCCAATCCTGACGGATGTTCACGATATCAGTCAGATCAAGCCGGTTGCTGAAGTGGTTGATGTTTTGCAGACGCCGGCTTTTTTGTGTCGGCAGACAGACTTCATTCAGGCCTGCGCCCTTAGCGGCAAACCAGTGAATATAAAAAAGGGCCAGTTTCTAGCGCCTGAAGACATGTTGCAGGTTGTCAAGAAAGCCCGCGATGCTGCCGAGCAAGCGGGGGTGGTGGCTGATGTCATGGTCTGTGAGCGAGGCGCTTCGTTCGGTTATCACAACTTGGTCTCTGACATGCGCTCGCTGGCGATCATGCGGGCAACGGCATGTCCAGTGGTGTTTGATGCCACGCACTCTGTCCAGTTGCCTGGCGGACATGGGACGTCTTCGGGTGGTCAACGCGAATTTGTGCCTGTCTTGGCCCGGGCTGCCATAGCCGTCGGGGTCGCCGGTATATTTATGGAAACCCATCCCAATCCTGATCAAGCCCTTTCAGATGGCCCCAATGCGGTGCCATTGGATCGAATGGCCGCCTTATTGCACACACTGATTGGCTTAGACCGCGTGACCAAAGCGGCGGGCTACTTGGAAGATACTTTTTAATTTGGTTTGTTTTTAGGAACTTATGATGAGCTCAATCGTTGATATTATCGGTCGTGAAATATTGGATTCGCGTGGCAACCCTACCGTTGAATGTGACGTGTTGCTTGAGTCTGGTGCCATGGGGCGGGCATCGGTGCCTTCTGGGGCATCAACGGGCAGCCGCGAAGCTGTCGAGCTGCGTGACGGCGACAAGGCGCGCTATCTCGGTAAGGGCGTTTTACGTGCGGTTGAAAATGTCAACACCGAGATCTCTGAGGCTGTCATGGGACTCGATGCCCAAGAGCAGACTTTCATTGACCGTACCTTGATTGATCTCGATGGCACTGAAAACAAATCGCGGTTAGGCGCCAATGCTATCTTAGCGGTCAGCATGGCCGTGGCACGTGCGGCAGCCGAAGAGTCTGGCTTGTCCTTGTATCGCTACTTTGGTGGCAGCGGCCCCATGAGCATGCCTGTGCCAATGATGAACGTGATCAATGGTGGTGCGCACGCCAACAATTCTCTTGATCTGCAAGAACTCATGATTTTGCCGCTGGGTGCAAAATCTTTCCGTGAGGCCGTGCGTATGGGGGCGGAGACGTTTCACGCCCTTAAAAAGCTCATCGATGAGCAAGGCATGTCAACGGCTGTTGGCGATGAGGGTGGGTTTGCACCAAGCGTACAGAGCCACGAGGCAGCCATTGAGCTTATTTTGCGCGCGATAGAGAATGCGGGCTATGAGCCGGGCACTCAAATCGCACTAGGCCTTGATTGCGCCGCCACTGAATTTTACAGCGATGGGCAGTACCACTTAAAAGGTGAAGGTAACCTGTCGCTTTCGTCTGAAGGGTTTGCCAACCTGCTGTCAACCTGGTGTGACAAGTACCCCATTATTTCGATTGAAGACGGCATGGCTGAAAACGATTGGGAAGGCTGGAAAATTTTGACGGAAAAGCTGGGGAAAAAGATTCAGTTGGTTGGTGATGATTTGTTTGTGACCAATACGAAAATTTTGAAGCAAGGGATTGATCAACAGATTGCCAATTCTATTCTGATCAAAATCAACCAGATTGGCACCCTGACAGAAACATTTGCCGCGATCGAAATGGCCAAACGTGCGGGCTACACCGCGGTTGTTTCACATCGCTCAGGCGAAACCGAAGATGCCACGATTGCTGATATTGCGGTGGCCACAAACGCCATGCAAATCAAAACAGGCTCGATGTCGCGTTCTGATCGGATGGCAAAATACAACCAGCTGTTGCGCATTGAAGAAGAGCTCGCGGAGGTGGCGACTTACCCTGGGCGTGACGCTTTTTATAACCTCCGGTAATTGTTAACCGATGCGGCTGCTCTTCCTAACGCTGCTAGCCCTGTTCTTGTTGATCCAGTACCCACTCTGGTTTGGTCAAGGAGGCTGGTTTGCAGTTTGGGAGTTGGAACAAAAGGTTGCAGAGCAGCGCTCGGTGAACGAAGGCATTCGTCAACGCAATATGGCCATGGAGGCCGAGGTCGAAGACTTGCGTGTTGGCACCCAAGCGATTGAGGAAAGGGCCAGAACAGATCTTGGCTTGATGTTAGACAAAGAAGTGTACGTTCAAATCTTGCCCCCCGAGGTGCCACCCAAGGGGCCTGCACAGGTCGCTACCCCGATTCGTTAGTCGCCCCCGGCCAGTTTCCCTTTATAGGCGGCTAAGGTGACACAAGCGTTTGGGTTTCGGGTTCGATGGCTTTGCATCACCGCTTGGTGATGACTAGCGATTTTGATCGTTGGCATAAAAAAACGAATCACAGGTGTGACTGGTTGATGTTTAAGGATAACGCTCACGCGCAGAAAGTTTGCCGCTGAGATGGATTGGCCTGATCTTGGCCCTCGTCCATTGGCCCAACCTTTGGCGACAAATCGTCTGTGTTGTTCAGCGATGTGGTCGTGTCGAATAACGTCATGACCGAGTTGCTGACTCAAGCGCCTGTCTTTGAAGTCGTTCATCAGTTGATTCACGCGGTCCTTGACGCAAACTTCAATTGCACCGTGAAGTCGCCATGATCGGTGCTGATTCATGTGCCGTTCAATGGACTCAGTGCGGCCCCCAGTCATGCTTGCAAATAGGGTGGCTTGTTGAGCCAAGAGTGCGAGTTCTTGTCGCGTGCTGTGCCATCCCGAAACCTCAACAGCAAGTAAACCCAGCCAGATGAGTGGTAGTGAAACAATAACCCACTCGATCAGGGCATGACCGGCTTGGTATTGTTTGGGGATGTGTGGTTTCAGCATCGCGCAAGCTTGCGCTTGCGCCCGTGTGCTGTCTATTCGCAGATCTACGGATTAATGCAGGGTCGGCCTGCTGTCGGGTAAACCTGATTCAAACAGCGCGGTTGCATCGATCGGATCAAAGACATAAGGCGTGCCACAAAACTCACAAGTCACTGTCACTTGCCCCTGTTCCTTGACGATGCTGTTGACTTCATCAACACCCAACGAGCGCAACATACCCGCCACTCGCGACCTGTCGCAGCCACAATGCCAAGCAATGGGGGTCTCTTCAAGATTAATGACTGGAGACTCCCAAAACAGGCGGTGCAGCAAAGTATCGGTTGAAATCGACACCAATTCTTCGCTGGAAATGGTTTCACAAATGGCTTCAGCGGTTTGCCATGATTGCGCCGCTTGAGCCTCATCGACCGTATCTTGGCCGCCATCATACGGCATGCGTTGCAGTAGCAAACCAGCAACGCGATCGGGCCGCGCCGAAAGCCAAATGCGTGTGAGCAATTGCTCTGATTGACCCATATAGTCTTCAAGTACTTCGGCCACCGTATCACCGCGCAAAGGCACAACACCTTGATAAGGCTGTCGCGTTGGTTGATCCTTGGGTGGATTTAGAATCACCACAAAACGACCTTGTTGATCAGCATTGAGTAACGCTTGTAGACCTGTCTCGTGGATTTGCGGCTCGCGCCTGAGCTTGACGGTTGCTCGAATAGTCATGTCGTGACGACATTCAACAACCAACAGTTTGACCGCGCCTTGGCCCTGCATTTGAAGTAGCAACGCACCATCGAACTTAAGGTTTGCTGCCAACAATGTCGCGGCGGCCACCAGTTCGCCAAGCAACTGAAGCACAGGTTCAGAATTGGTTTGGTGTGTTATGGCGTCCTGCCAAGCTTGCTCGATCGAAGTGGCAATCACTCGGGCGCTTTTGTCTTGCAGTAGGAATTTTTTGATTTGATCGCTTGCGTTCATCAGCCGATCCGTTTGAGCGATTTGGCGAAATACTGTGCACGGACTTGGTAGTTTGAATTGTTGTCGTGCATTTGGGCGATTTCTTCTTCGCTGAGCGTTCGCATGATCTTGCCAATGCCAATGACCAGACTGCCATCGGGAATGATTCGACCTTCAGGCACAATCGCGCCGGCACCGATCAAGCAGTTTTTACCGATCACTGCGTTATTTAAAACGATGGCTTGCATGCCAATCAGTGAGCCGCTGTGGATCGTGCAACCGTGCAACATGGCCTGATGACCGACGGTCACGTTTTCATGGATGGTCAGTGGCTTATCACTGTCAACGTGCAAAACGGCCCCTTCTTGGACGTTAGAGCCAGCCCCAACGGAGATGGTCGTGTTGTCGCCACGAATACTGACGTTTGGCCAGATACTGGCTCTTGCGCCGATGCGGACATCCCCAATAATGACGGCGGACTCAAACACCCAAGCGGTTGGGTCAATCTGCGGGATAAGGTGGTCGAGTTGGTAGAGTGCCATTTGTGCTGCCAATTGAGAGGGTGAAACGAAATTTCAGGTCAGCGCGGTGGTCGTGACGCTGAAACGAGTGGTGCCGAAGGCAAAAAATCAATATCTGCGAGTCTTAACCGTTTGTTCCAAGCCTGTCTCAAGGGTTGATCAACCTGATCGTATTCAATGTGGTCAATGAACCCGATTTTGATTAGCAATGGTTTGGGTGGTTGCGCAGACAATGGACTCAATAGCTCCAGTATAAAGCCTCTAACCTTGAGACCGATTTCGTGTCGCCAAGTCGATTGGTTGGTTGCTGTTTTTGGCGAAAGCTGCAAAACAACCACAATTGTGTTGGGTAAGGCATTGATTTTTTGCGGCCAGGCAAACGCAGCCGCAGCCAACACCTCATCAATGCGCAGCATGCGTTGTTCAATTTGATTTGCATTGAGTCGTCCCAGCGCCGTGGGCACCATATGATCAGGCCGCCCAAAAATGCGAAACCGCTGATGCTGGATTGTTTCGGCTAATAAATCAGTCGTCAGCCACAGGGCATCAGCGCCCAAGCCTTGACTGTCGAACGAGGCCTTTTGTGGCCAAGCCTGCACGTACTGTGCCGGATTGGTGTGTCCATAGGCATCCATACGCGCCACACTGATGAAGCCCATGGTCGAATGACCAGCCACCGACGACTCAGGATCGGGGTTTGTTTGAGCCTTAAACCCAGGCGTTAAATACAAATCGTCGTTTACGGATGGCCATTTTTGATTGCTTTGCACCAGCGCTAAACCGCAGCCCGGGATGTAAACGGCCAAGTTTGGCGAAATTCCCGTGCGCTCGACGCTCGCGGCACGCCATGCTGGGCTCAGTTGATCCCCAATCAGTGCCACTGAGGCTAGCGATGACGGTGTCGTCTGGTTTGTTGATTTGAGCCAGCGACACCAGCGAATCGGTGTTGTGGACAGATGCGAAGCGTCACTGGCAAGCGTCAATCTTGTCGATTGATCAAATATGACAACACGACCAAAATATAAGGCTGGCAAGATGGCTGCCATCAATCCTGCTTCAACCCATGGCATCAGGGTTGTTTGCAACGCCGTTGCTTGGGCCGGAAACCAGTTGTGCGAAGCCACAAATCCGGGCAAGTTGCCGATGAGTGCTTGCTGGGGCAAGATCAGGGCTGTGTCAGGTGTAAAAAGATGTTGGTTGTTCTCGGGCCAGACCATGAGCGCGGGTGCCGACGGCAGCGCAAGGGTGGGCTGAAACTGCTGAGATTGGCGCGCAATAAATCCATGCCAACTCATGACACTCCCAAGGCTCACATCAAAGCCAACCACTTGTTGAATGAGTGGGCAGCGGGCGATGGCTGCTAAGGACGTTTGTGCTGTGTTTTGATCGATGAAGGCCAAGCGACCGCGAGCGTGCTTGAGCTTAACAACGAGGGTGTCTTCGCTTTCTGTGGGTGAGAGCGGGACAGCAACCGCAGCACTTGCCCAGCAGGCCAGCATCACAGCCAAGGCCTCGATGGGTCGACTCATCACCACAATCACGCGATCGCCAGGAATGACACCGAGCTTGGATAAGCCGTTAGACAGTTGACAAACCAACGCCCCAAGCTCA
Organism: Burkholderiaceae bacterium; assembly: GCA_017857895.1. Taxonomy (GTDB): domain Bacteria; phylum Pseudomonadota; class Gammaproteobacteria; order Burkholderiales; family Burkholderiaceae_B; genus Algicoccus. The sequence goes on from JAFMCG010000060.1 coordinate 13,851, forward strand.
GCAAATGACACGGACTGATTGGGGCGGTTTGGTTGCTGCCAACGCAACGCTTCTTGGTGGCTGTGACCTAGCCCTGGGGCCCAGTCGAGACAGCAAGATCTCGCAATATTGAAATCACGGGGTACGTGCCATCTGAAGTTGTCGTAGAGCTTTTGATACTCGTCTGCCATGGTGTTTTGGCGTTGTTCTTATAAAACACTTAGCATCGCCTACCCGCAGGGACTTGGCAAGCTCCCTATGGCCAGATTGTTTAAAACGGGGGAAATTATTTTTTTACGGCGTCTTTTGATTCGGATCGTACGTCAATCAAACGCGTTCCAGCCAAGCGGTCATGTAGAAACTGTTGGTTTGACCCAAATGTTGGAATAAAAATCAAAAAAGGGGCGAATACCGAAAGTAAAAGGAGTGCTTTCCAACCCGTTGCTGATATCAGAGGCAGTAAAATAGCCATGCCTAGCAACGGTAAAGGCCAGATCAGTAAATACCGTATGACCAGTTGTTTAAAGGTGGGTTTTTGAATTG
>JAFMCG010000061.1 GCA_017857895.1 Burkholderiaceae bacterium
GAATCGCCACACACGACCGTTTGCATGAATGGTGCCAGACCTGTGCGTTCGAGCAGGGGCAGCGTGAATTGCGTTGGCTTGTTGGTGACAACCCCCATCGGTATGCCCATGGCCTGGAAGGTGCGCAACCCTTCGAACACCCCTGGGTAAAAAGTGGCAAGTTGACCGTTAAGTGTTTCGTAGTGGGTGTAGAAGAACTGGCGTGCCCGCTCGAACGCCTCGCCTTCGGTGGTGCTTGCCGCAATGTTGCCGGATTGTGCCCTTGCCACCAATAAGTCGACGCCCTTGCCAATATAGGTGCTGATTTCAGCGGCTGGTAAGACGCTTAGACCCAATTCTTGGCGCATGGCGTTAGCCGCGCCCGCCAAGTCGGGTAGGGTATCCAGAAGGGTGCCGTCTAAATCCAACAAAACGCCTTGCCAGCGTGTGGTGTTGGCGGGTGTTTCAGTTGTTGTCATCGTCACAGGTTGGGCGCTCAAGCGAGGGCTGCGTCGACTTTGGCAATTTCAGCGCGCATTTGCGAAATCACGTTGGCGTAGTCTGGTTGCCCAAAAATCGCTGAGCCTGCCACAAAGGTGTCGGCGCCAGCCGCGCGAATCGCCCCAATATTGTCGATTTTGACCCCACCATCGACCTCAAGCGCAATCGGCTGCCCGCCCGTGGCTTGATGGGCATCAATACGCGCGCGCGTCGCCCTGAGTTTCTCGAGTGTGGCGGAAATAAACGATTGGCCGCCAAACCCAGGGTTGACCGACATCAGCAGCACAATATCGACTTTGTCCATCACGTGGTCGAGCCAATTCAGGGGCGTGGCCGGGTTAAAAACCAGGCCGGCGCGACAACCATGGTCACGGATCAATGACAGTGTCCGATCCACGTGCGAAGACGCTTCGGGATGAAAAGTAATGACATTGGCGCCAGCCTTGGCAAACGCCGGTACCAAGGCATCAACGGGCTGCACCATGAGGTGAACGTCGATGATCGCGTCGGTCAAAGGACGAATGGCTTCACAGACCATGGGGCCAATGGTTAAGTTTGGAACGAAATGGTTGTCCATCACGTCAAAATGGATCCAATCCGCGCCAGCGGCGAGGACTGAGGTTACTTCTTCACCCAATCGGGCAAAGTCGGCCGATAAAATACTGGGCGCAAGAATGGCTGATGGCAGTTTGGGGCTATGGGTCATGGTGTAATGCGACATAAGCAGTCAAAGAAGCCCCATTATTACAGTGAATCAGTCTGAGCGGCATAGATCACGGCTGTGTTGATCTGGTTGTCAGGCAGTAAGAGGATAAATGTGAAGCCTTTTGATATGAGTGTCGTGGTTCAGGCCCAATACCTTGCCGATCAATCCGATCCAGCGGATCAGACCTTCGTGTTTGCGTACACCGTTCGCATCACCAATAGTGGGCAACGCCCCGCGCAAATCATCAGTCGTCATTGGGTCATTGTGGATGGTAACAATGTGCGCGAAGATGTGCGTGGCTTGGGTGTGGTTGGGCAGCAGCCGTTACTGGCTGCTGGTGAAACGTTTGAATACACCAGTGGCTGTCCGCTAAAAACACCGGTGGGATCGATGCGTGGCACCTACCTTTGCGTGGGGGAGGATGGCGTGCCGTTTGATGTGGCGGTGCCGGAGTTTGTGTTGGCGATGCCGCGCACGTTGCATTGATGCTTTGATATTTCATGACCGAAATTTGAGGAACGAATGATGGCCAAGATGTTGCGGACGACGCCAAATCACCGGCAATGGCTCATGGGATTAACGTTTGCCGGTCTCGCAGTTTTGGCGGGTTGCTCGTCAACGCCTCAGGTGCCAATCTCAGCGGTCTCATCGGGATCAGCCGATCAGCGGGTGGCACCCTTTACGGTGCCCTCTGTAGGCAACCTGCCTGATGGCACAGCACGTCCCTTGGCTGGTCGCTACGCTGAAGTCTCGTGGGGTGACTTACCGGGTTGGCAAGGCGATGACCTGCGTGGGTTTTGGGTTAATTTTGTACGCAATTGCCGTGGGTTGATGCGACCGGTGGCGGCGAGCAATACGCGCCCTGCGCGGGCGACCCCAAGGGCTTGGCAGCCCGTCTGCGCGGCCGCGCTGAACCCTTCAAGTGCACCGGCTGCAGACGACTCGGCCGCGATTCGGCGGTTTTTACAGACCTATTTGATGCCCTGGCAACTCGAAACGGCTGCTGGCAAGCTTGCCGATGGCATGGTGACGGGCTACTACGAACCGTTGGTGAAAGGCTCGCGCACGCGCGGGGGCGATTTTCAGTGGCCATTGTTGGCCGTGCCTGATGATTTATTGGTTGTCGACTTAGCAGCCCTTCATCCTGAGTTGACCAACAAACGGGTGCGGGGCAAAGTCGTCGGCAATCGGGTTGTGCCATACGACAGCCGGGCAGAGTTAAATGACCCCAACCGCCAACCGCCGGCCATTGTCTGGGTCAACGACCCAGTCGATAACTTTTTCTTACAAATTCAGGGCTCAGGCCGTGTTTATTTGACTGAGGGCCCCGACGCTGGTCAGACCATTCGCTTGGCTTACGCCAACCACAATGGTCACCCCTACGTCTCTATTGGCCGATGGTTAGCCAACAAAGGCGAAATTACGCTGGCTCAGGCTTCAATGCAAAACATCAGGGCTTGGGCCAAGCGCAATCCCTCGCGTGTTCAAGAAATGCTAAATGCAAACCCAGCGGTGGTTTTCTTTGTGGAAGAGACCATTAATGATCCGTCTGAAGGCCCCAAAGGCGCCTACGGCATCCCCTTAGGCGAAAAGCGTTCGGTGGCCGTCGACCCGACCTTTGTGCCATTGGGCACGCCGCTGTACCTCTCCACGACCATGCCTTCGTCCAAAGATCCTTTGAACCGTTTGGTTTTTGCGCAAGACACTGGCACGGCCATCAAAGGTGCGGCACGCACGGACTTCTTTTGGGGGTTTGGAGAAGATGCTGGCGCTTTGGCGGGACGCATGAAGCAGCGTGGCCAAATGTGGTTGTTATGGCCCAAACAGGCAGGAGCCCCATCAGCGCGATGAAAGCCTCTGTCGTGATCTGTGGTGCAGGCATTGTTGGCATGGCCAGCGCGCTCGCTTTGGCGCGCGGGGGTTGTCATGACGTTGTGTTGTTGGGTCCTGCTCCTCGAGCGGTTAGCACGGATCACAATACCTATCACCCACGGGTTTATGCGATCTCGGGTTCCAGTCAGCAGTTCCTGCAATCCATTGGTGTCTGGTCTTTGTTAGACATGAGTCGGGTAACGCGTGTTGAGGCCATGGAGGTACGGGGTGACCAATTTGGCGCGCTCTATTTGCGTGCCTGGCAGGCGGCACAACCTCAGCTCAGTTGGATTATTGAGGCCGGTGAGATTGAGCGGGTTTTGAGTCAAGCCTTAAAAGTCTACGGCCTGACGTGGCTTGAGGACACGTTGGACCAGTATCAAAACCAAACAGGTGTGACGCAGGCGGGTAAAACCTTGACGGCTGACCTTTGGGTGGCGGCCGATGGTGCCAATTCTGCGTTACGCCAATTGGCTGGGCTGCCTTACGATAGCCAGCCTTACGATGCCGTGGGCGTGGTTGCGCACTTGACGTGCGAGCACCCGCATCAGGGCGTCGCGTTTCAGTGGTTTCGACCAGAAGGCGTGCTGGCACTTTTACCCATGCCCGACACAACGGCTGGTCATCAGGTTTCAATGGTGTGGTCACTTAAAACGGCTCACGCTGATGTGTTGTTGGGCTTGCCGCCAGAGCGACAAGCCGATGAGCTGGCCGGATCTCTGGCGCCAGCCACGCGCGCTAGGCTCGGTCAGTTAACGCTTAGAGGCCCACTCAATGGATTTGCATTGACCCTGGGTCAATCACCCATGATTGGCCCAGGCGTGGCACTGGTGGGCGATGCTGCCCATCGCGTGCATCCGCTAGCGGGCCAAGGATTGAACTTGGGCTTGGGTGACGCGCAGGCGCTCGTTCGCGTTGTCTCACAAAGAGAGCCTTTCTTGTCAGCCGGTGATCCGCTAGTTTTGCGTCGATACAGACGCGAGCGTGCACAGGCGATTTTAGAGATTCGGTTGGTGACAGACGGATTGAAGCGTTTGTTCGACGTGACGTTGCCACCCATTCCTTGGATACGCAATGCCGGTTTGAGTTTGGTTGATCGTTTGCCGCTGGTTAAGCGGCTTTTAATTGAAGGCGCTTCACGCTCAGCTTAAGTCTGTCGTGGTGTTAAGCATAAAAAAAAGGAGTCGCTTGAGTATGCATAAAACAGTGAAACAAATGGTTTGCGCCAGTGTGTTGGTCTTGGGTGCGTTGGGGGTTTTCGTGATGGGGCCCGCAGCAGCACAGTCGACTGTGGCACCAGTCGCCTCGCCCACCAGCCCTGAACCAGTGGTTGTGGCTGGCCAAGTCGATGCCCGAACAGAAGCGGTGAAAAAACGGTTCCGGGAGCGTTTTGGCAATATGCCCGTCACAGAAGTCCGCCACACTGTGTTTGGATTATTTGAAGTGCAACTTGGCAGTAGTTTGGTTTACACCGATGAGTCGGTAAGCTTCGTACTTGATGGGCATTTGATTGATGCGAGCAACCGGCAGGACATCACAGAACAGCGTTTAGAGGAATTGGCCAAAGTTGATTTCAATGCATTGCCGTTTGAGCTATCTGTTAAGCAAGTCATTGGCGATGGTTCGCGCAAGATGGCGATCTTTGAAGATCCCAATTGTGGCTTTTGCAAACAATTGCGCCGCAACATGGTGGGCATTGATAACTTAACCGTCTACACTTTTTTGTTACCTATTTTGTCAGCAGATTCGGCTGACAAAGTGAAAAACATCTGGTGTGCAACTGACCAAGGTCAGGTGCTTGATGCTTGGATGCTTGGCGGTAAAGTACCATCCAAGCTCAGCTGCGATGTGCCACTCGATCAATTCCGGCAGTTGGGACAACAGCTTGCGGTTCAAGGCACGCCCGCCATCTTTTTTGCAGACGGTTCACGGGTACCCGGTGCGATTTCAAAAGAAGAAATCATCAAGCGTTTGCAGTAGCGGCATGAGCGGTATTTCGTTAATAAGACTATAGGAAACAGACATGAAAATCGCAGTGTTGGATGATAATTTGAAAGTGGCCAAGCAACTGGCCAATTGGGACGCTTTGGGTGATGAAGTGGTTTTCTTTGAAAACGTGATTGCCGTGGCTGATTGTTCAAGGGTCTTGGCTGACTTTGACGTGATTGTGGCCATGCGCGAACGCACACGTTTTCCGGCGGCGTTGATTCACGCGTTGCCAAACTTGAAGTTGATTGTCACCACGGGTTTGCGTAACAACGCCATTGATTTGATTGCTTGCGCTGAGAAAAACGTCACGGTCTGCGGCGCCCCCGGCGACGATAACGGATCAGTAGGCACGGCTGAGTTGGCTTGGGCACTGGCCATGGCGCTTTTCAAGCGCATGGTGCAAGAAGACAGCAATATGAAAAAAGGCCTTTGGCAGACCGTCATGACACCGACACTTTCAGGCCGTTGCTTGGGTTTGGTGGGGGCTGGTAAGCTGGGTCAACAAGTGGCACGGTACGGGCACGCCTTCGGCATGGATGTGATCGCCTGGAGTCCGAACTTAACCGACGAGCGGGCGCAGGCTGCTGGGGTTAAGCGGGTTGATAAGCATGCTTTGTTTCAAAATGCTGATATCGTTTGCGTGAACTTGGTGTTAAGTGACAAGACCGAGGGCATTATCGATGCCGGGTGTATTGAGGCCATGAAGTCGACGGCCTATTTTGTTAATACCTCGCGAGCTGGTTTGGTGGACTTGGCAGCGCTTAAAACGGCACTACAAAATGGCAAAATCGCTGGTGCGGGTTTGGACGTTTTTGAAACCGAGCCCTTGCCCGCTGATGACCCGTGGCGTCATGTGCCCAACACACTGTTAACACCGCACTTGGGTTACGCCACGACAGATAACTTCAATGCCTACTTCCCCAATGTCGTTGCGGCCATTGATGCCTTTAAAAAGGGTCAGCCGATTCGAGTGATCCAGTAATGGCCCGCATCTTGCCAGTGCCACTTTTGGTCCGGTTTTTACTGGTCTTGGTGCTGGCAGCGGCGGTTTATTTCTTTTCAGGGTTTTTGGTGCCTGTTCTGGCGGCACTTATCATTGGTTTTGCGAGTTGGCCACTCTACGACCGTTTGGTTAAACGGATGGGTGGCAAAACCATTTTGGCGGCTAGCCTGTCATTGCTTTTGATTTTGATATTGCTGGTGATTCCGTTGTCGATAGCGCTTTATTACGCTATCTCGGAAGCATCGAATTTTGTCGCTTGGTTGATAATGGCCAATCGTGACGGTGTGTTTGCTCCGAACTGGGTTCAGGATTTGCCTGTTGTTGGGGGAACCATCGCCAGTTATTGGAATGACTACTTGGGCCAACCGCAAGCGCTCGGTGACTGGGTGGAAGTTTTTAGTGGCCAACACCTGGGTGACATTTACCGCATGGCAGTGACTGCCACAGGTGATGTATTTCATGTCTTTTTGACCGTTCTTTTCATGCTAATGGCCTTGTTCTTTGTTTACAAAGACGGGCATGGGTTGGTCGAGCAACTCGATGTGGTGGGGGAGCGATTGCTGCCTAATCGGTGGCAGCATTTCTCGCGAGTGGTGCCAGCAACCGTCAGTTCGACCGTGACTGGTATGGGCTTGATTGCCATTGGTGAGGGCGTGGTGTTGGGTTTGGCCTATTGGGTGGTTGGCTTTCCGTCACCGGTTTTAATGGGCGTCATCACCGGTGTCATGGCCATGATTCCCGGTGGCGCACCTTTGTGCTTTACCTTGGTGTCGATTTACTTGGTTGGCTCGGGAAACGCCATTGAGGGCGTGGGACTCTTTATTTGGGGCTCGGTCGAGCTCTTCGTTGTCGACAAGACCTTGCGTCCAAAGTTGGTTGGCGGACCGGTCAAGCTGCCGTTTTTACCAACCTTTTTTGGGTTGGTGGGTGGCGTACAAACCATGGGTCTGGTGGGGCTGTTTGTCGGGCCCGTGCTCATGGCGTTATTGGTCGCAATGTGGCGAGAGTGGCTCTACGGTTTAAAACTCTCTCGTACGCCGACTTAGGCAGTTGGAAACGTGCCTGGCAGAAGGATGCGCTTGTCAACGGTCTCGATGTCAGTGTGCCCACAAAAAGCCATGGTGAGATCGAGTTCTTTGTGAATGATTTCGAGTGCCTTGGTCACCCCCTCTTGACCCATGGCGCCCAAGCCATATAAGAAGCTGCGACCAATGTAACAGCCGCGAGCACCAAGCGCACGGGCCTTTAAAACGTCTTGGCCGCTACGAATGCCGCCGTCCATGTGGATTTCAACCCGCTTACCGATCGCATCAACAATAGCAGGTAGCGCATTGATGCTGGAATCTGCGCCATCGAGCTGTCGTCCGCCGTGGTTGCTCACAATAATGGCATCAGCACCTGAGTCGGCGGCTAAGCGCGCATCCTCAACATCCATGATGCCTTTGAGAATGAGCTTGCCACCCCACAGTTTTTTGATCCACTGCACATCATCCCAATTGAGCTTGGGATCAAACTGCGAGGCGGTCCATTCGCTTAACTTACTCATATCGGTCACGCCTTTGACGTGCCCCACAATATTGCCGAACTGACGGCGCTTGGTGCCCAACATGCCCATGGCCCAGCGCGGTTTGGTTGCGATGTTAATCATGTTGGCCAGGGTTAGCTTGGGCGGTGCACTCAATCCATTGCGAAGGTCTTTGTGACGCTGCCCCAAGATTTGAAGGTCGAGTGTCAGAACCAACGCACTGCAGTTGGCCACTTTGGCACGTTCAATGAGGCGGGTGATGAAGTCACGATCTTTCATCACATAGAGCTGAAACCAAAATGGGTGTTGAGCTGTTTCTTGGGCCACATCTTCGATTGAGCAAATGCTCATGGTCGAGAGGGTGAAGGGCACACCAAACGCTTTGGCGGCGCGTGCTGCCAAGATTTCACCGTTAGCGTGCTGCATGCCAGTCAGGCCCGTGGGTGCAATGGCTACTGGCATCGACACGGGCTGACCGATCATGGTGGAGCGCGTTGAGCGGTTTTCCATATCAATCAAGATGCGCTGACGCAATTTGATTTTTTGGAAATCCGATTCATTGGCTCGGTACGTTGACTCCGTCCAAGCACCGGAGTCAGCGTAGTCGTAAAACATTCTTGGTACGCGGCGTTTTGCAAGGATTCTAAGATCCTCGATCGTGGTGATAATGCCCATGCCAGCGTCCTTTTGTTAGCGGCTAAGTCAACGTCTGCGGAACCGCTTCACGTCGGCGGTCAAGTAGTTGCCAGACCACAACAGCACCCAGTATGCCAAATCCCACGAGGTCTGTCAGGCCACCTGGCTTAATCAAAGACAAAGCACCAATCACCAAGAGGACGCGCTGCACCACATTTGCATGGCTCAGAAGCCAACCAAATAAACCACCTGCTAACGCAATCACACCGATTGAAGCCGTGATAATGGGCCAAACCGCGTGATACCAAGACTGGTCGTCGTCCAAAATAAATAGCAGTGCGGGTTCGTAGACAAACATGAAAGGCACGATATAAGCCGGTGCACCGGCGCGAACGGCGGCCAGTCCTGCTGTCCACATATTGGCGCCAGCAATACCGGCGGCTGCAAAGACTGACAATGCCACTGGCGGGGTAATGGCAGAGAGGATGGCAAAGTAAAGCGCAAACAAGTGAGCCGCGGGCGCCACGATGCCCATCTTAATCAAGGCGGGGACCAATAGGGCCACCATCACAATATAAGCTGGTGTGGTGGGCATACCCATGCCCAAGATGATGCCGGCGACGGCGGTGACCAGTAGTGCCAAAAAGACGTGGTTGTTGGCCAATTCAATCACGATTTGAGTAAAGACAATCCCTAATCCTGTGATCGTGATTGAGCCAATCACTAGGCCAGCACAGGCGCAAGCCATGGCGACCGATAAAGCACCCTTCGCACCTTCCTCGAGGGCTTGGATAGGGGTGTACCACGTGAGCTCTTGACGAGTCGCTTTGCGCAGCATGGCAACGGGTAAACAAAACAAGGCGGCTACCAAGGCGCACATCGGTGCCGAATAGCCCAAGACCAAACCGATCAAGATCACAAACATCGGGATGAATAACTGACCCCTAAGCAGCATGACCTGCCACATTTTGGGCAGTTCTTCCTCTGGGATCCCTGCTAAGCGATAGCGCTTGGCTTCAAAGTGCACTGCGAAGAAAACGGAGATGTAGTAAAGCATGGCGGGCACAATAGCCCAAATGGTGATTTGCAAATAAGGGACGGCCAAGAATTCGGCCATCACGAAGGCAACAGCACCCATGACCGGTGGCATGATCTGCCCGCCAGTAGAGGCCACGGCTTCTACGGCCGCCGCGAACGCGGGTCTAAAGCCAGTGCGCTTCATCAGTGGAATGGTGATGGGGCCCGTGACCATGACGTTGGCCACAGCGCTGCCTGACACCGTACCAAACATGGTTGAGCTGATGATGGCCACTTTACCTGGGCCGCCGGCACTTTTGCCGGTCAATGACATCGAGAAGTCCATGAATAGGCGGCCAGTACCGCTTTTTTCCATGAAGGCACCGAAGATCACAAAAAGCATCACGTAGGCTGCAGATACGCCCAATGTTGAACCAAAAATGCCTTCAGTCGAAAGATACAGTTGTTCGAGTAAAACAACCCACGTGACGTTGGTAAAAAAGGCGGCGTAGCCGACAAATACCAGGGCCGTGATGGGCAATGCCCAGCCGATAATGCGACGGGTGGCTTCGAGCACAATTAAAATCGTGACCACACCCCAAAACATATCGCTTGGTGTTAAGTCATCGATGTAAATGAAACGATTGATAAATGCTTCGTAGGTGAAAAAGATGTGTAGTACGCCGCCGAGCCCACCCACCAGTAATAGCATGTCAAATGAGCGCCACCAAGTTGAGGTGCCTTTGCGGCTGGGAAAGATTAAAAACACCAAGACCAAGGCAAATATCAGGTGAGTGCCCCGGAAAATGACCGCCTCGGGCGGTCCGAACCCCGCCACGTACATGTGGTAGAGCGACATAGTCACCGCGATCGTGGTGATGATTAGTTTCATTAGCGGCGATTTAGGGGCGATCGCAACTTTCTCGTCGGAGACGACTTCACTCATTTGATTATCCTGGTAGAGATGGGGCGTCATCAGACGCCCCAATGGCCTTTACATCGCGCCGACTTCTTTGTAGTACTTGGCGGCACCGGGGTGCAGCGGCACACCCATTTCAGTGGCCATGACTTGTGGTGTCAGGTTAGCCATACTCTTGCTAACAGAGGCCATCGTATCGATATTTTCAGCCATGATTTTGACCATTTTGTAAACGGTATCTGCCGGCAAGTCGCAAGACACAATCACGTGCGTAAAGTAACCAATCGCTGCCACATCTTTGTCTTGGCCAGGATACGTTCCGGCCTTGATGGTTAGTTTGTTGTAGGCAGGGTTCATCGCTTGCATGCCTTTCATGGTGGCATCGTCGACGGGTACCAACGCAATGCCGCGGGCATTGGCCAGATCCATCACAGATGAGGCTGGTGCGACGGTGCCCAAGGTGAAGACATCGGCGTGGCCGTCTTTCATCATTGAAACCGCATCGGTGTAGCCCGCTTGGAAGTTGGCTTTATCGAGATCTTTGTAGGTCATGCCGTTGAGTTGCAAAATGGCGGCTGTGAGTGCTTCACCCGTATTGCCCTTGGGCTGGGTTACCAAGCGCTTGCCTTTGAGATCCTTAAAAGAGGTCACACCCGAATCCTTGGTGGCAACGACTTGAAAAAACTGGGGGTACAAGTTAGCCAGCTGGCAGACTTTGGTGGTTTTGCCTTTAAAAGGGGCTTTGCCAAGCTGCCCATCTACCGCGCTACTTGAGTTTGACATGCCGATCTGGGCCTTGCCTTCATCAACGCCGCGCACATTGGCCAAACCCGCACCGGGCGTGGCGGTGATGTTCAGACCTGGCATTGCTTTTTCCCACATGCCCTTCAGTGCACCACCTAGCGGCACCCAAACGCCGCCTTGCGGGCCGGTCATAAAGGTGTATTGCTGTGCGCTTGCGGGGGCCGCTGCGAGTGCAGCTGTGATAGCCAAAGCGCTAAGGCTTAATTTTGCGATTTTTTTCATGACGTCTCCATAGGTTTTAACGTGTCGAGAACCAATGACTCTTAATCATCGATGTCGTCATTCTATGGGTCAGCGGCACAATTGAAAACCTAGGGTAAGTAGCAGTAACGCTCAGCCTAATGGTGGCTTTACCTGCTGTTAAGCACCGTATTATTCAGTTTGTGGTGAGAGCATTGCGAATAAGGCAAACAAACCTTAGCTTACTGGCGTTGAGTGGTGCCGGATTTGCTGAGTGGTGATCCGCTTGAGTTTTACCTTTCGTGCGTTACAGCCGTTTATGACGCACTTTTGCCGATACCCATTCACTGACGGCGACGGTCGCGAAAATCGCAATCAGCAACATGAACACTTTGGGCCAAGCCAGGGTGTTTAACGCTGACTCAAGCTTCATACCCACGCCGCCTGCACCCACCAACCCCAAAACAGTCGACTCGCGAATGTTGATGTCCCAGCGAAATACCGTGATGCCTGCCAAGGCAGGCGAGACTTGCGGCACGATGCCCCAGGCCATGATTTGAGGCGAGCTTGCGCCCGTGGCGGTAATCGCTTGCACTTGGCGCTCATCGATCTCTTCGATGGCTTCATACAGTAACTTGCCAATAAAACCGATGGATCGCAGCGCGATCGCAAAAACCCCTGCTAAGGGTCCAGGACCAACAATGGTGACCAACAGTAGAGCCCAAATCAGAGAATTAATTGATCGTGACGCCACGATCACAAACAACGCAACGGGGCGGATAAACAAAACGCTTGGTGTGGTGTTACGGGCAGCGAGAAACGCCACCGGAACCGCAATCACCACCCCGATTAAGGTGCCAAGCGTGGCGATGTTGACGGTTTCCCACATTGGGTAGAGCAGCTCGCGGGTGTAAGCCCAGTCGGGTGGCAGCATGCGCGAGCCGATGTCAATGGCTTGCGTTGGCGCGTCGTAAACAAACGCCCAAATGGTTTCGCTGGTCATGACTTGGAAGCACCAAACCACCAGCATGGTGCCGGCAAGCCAACTTAAAAAATGACGCCAAGCACTCGCGCTGTCCCGAAGCTGCCAGCTTGGTGTGGATTTTTTGTGCGTGATGGCATTCATTGGATGCGTCGCCTAATGATGCCAGAGAGATATTCCGCCACAAAAACAATGGCAATAATAATCAGAATGATGGCAGCCGCTGAGTCGAACTCGTAGCGGTCCATGGCGGTGTTTAAGGTCGCACCAACACCACCAGCGCCGACAATGCCGATCACTGCTGATTCACGAAAGTTAATGTCGAGTCGGTAAATAGACAGTCCGACGAGTCGTGGTTTGACTTGGGACAGGACGGCAAAGTCCAAGCGCTGCAAAAAAGTAGCCCCTGATGCTTTGAGCGCCTCGAGTTGACTGGCTTGAATTTCTTCCATGTCCTCGGCAAGTAACTTTGCCACGAAGCCAATGGTGGCAAACGTCAAGGTCAAAAAGCCAGCAAAAGGCCCAAAACCAAACATGGCCACCAGCAGAATCGCCACAATGATTTCGTTCAAGGTCCGAGACACAGCGATAAAAGCTCGACAAATCAAGTAAAAAAATCGGTTTGATAAGTTGCGTGCCGCACCAACGGCGACTGGTATCGATAGCAAAACCCCAGCAGCTGTTGAAGTTACAGTCATCGTCAGGCTTTCGATAAAACCAGTCAGAATGTCAGGCCCGCGCGAAACAAAGTCTGGCGCTAAAAAACCGCTGACAAAGCGCAGCCCTCTCTCGCCGCCTTGCATAATGCGAACCCAATTGATATCCAGTGAGCCGATACCCACCAAGAGATAGAGCAATGAGCCCGTGATCAGTGCCCACCGAAACAGTGCGCTTTTGATGAAAGGTGGGCGTTGCCACTCAATTGAAGTTTGCTGTGTGGACATGGGCAGCCCTATTGGAATAAGCGAACGGGATCGACAACCGTATCGCTGTCTGAGTCCGTTTCTCGGCTTGAACTCGCGGCCTCTTGCACTTTGCGTGTGAGTGCTGTCCAGTCTTCTTCGCCGTAGATTCGGCTTAGGACCGTTTGATCAACCGACTGCGCTTGCCCGTCAAACACGATTTCACCAGCGCGTAAGCCAACAATTCTTGGCAGGTACTCGGTAGCCAGCACCACGTCGTGAATATTGATAATGGCAGCCAAACCCCGTTCACGACATAGGTCAATGATCAAACGCATGATCTGGCGCGAGGTTTTGGGGTCCAGGCTTGCGGTCGGCTCGTCAACCAACAACAAGGTTGGTGATTGCATCAATGCCCTGGCAATCCCAACACGCTGACGCTGCCCGCCAGACAACTCATCTGCACGTTTATTGCGCATATCACTTAAGCCCACGCGCTCGAGTAATTCAAAAGCGCGTGCGATGTCAGCCTGATTGAAGCGTCTAAACCAACTGGCCCAAAAGCCCGTGTAACCAAGTCGCCCGGAAAGCAAGTTCTCCATCACGGTCAGGCGCTCGACCAAGGCAAACTCTTGAAAAATCATGCCAATTTCGCGTCGCGCCAAGCGCAATTGGTGCTGGCCCATTGCGAGAATATTTTTGCTGTTTAGCGTAATCGAGCCGCCACTGGGCTCAATTAACCGATTGACACATCGAATCAAGGAAGATTTGCCGGCGCCCGAAGGACCAATCAAACCAATGACTTCACCCGTTTGAACAGTTAGGCTAACGCTTTTCAGAGCCCGATCACCGGTGGGATATTTCTTGTCTAACGATTCGATGATCAGCAAAGCGTGTTCCTTGACTCGATGGTGCAGCTGTGTGCGTTAGCAATTACTTGCAGTTGTAAGACACGCCCATGGCTTTGTCGATGTCACGCACGACCTGCCAGTAGTCTTT
>JAFMCG010000003.1 GCA_017857895.1 Burkholderiaceae bacterium
CACACCCAAGTTAACCAGCTCCGAAACGCGCAGTCCGGTGGCATACAGCAGCTCAAGCATCGCCCGATCGCGCAAGCCTCGATCGGTTTGCACCGCCGGTGCGCCCAACAACGCCTCAACCTGCTGCTCACTGAGTGTTTTGGGCATGCGGACGGGTTGCTTGGCTGCACGCAAGTCCAAACAAGGATCCACTTGGATTCGCCCCGTGCGCCTGGCCCACAAAAAATAACGGCGCAAGGTCGCCAAACGTCGGTTAGCTGTGCTCGGTCGAGTCTGAGCGTGAGACTCAGCCTGCCACCCGATCACATCGGCCTGGCTGGCTTGATCAAGCGTTTTGTCCCTTTCCTCCACCAACCAACGCTCAAACGCCACCAAGTCCTGCCGATAAGCCGACAATGTGTTTGTAGCTAACCCATCTTCGAGCCACAACGCATCGATAAATGCGCTGACTGCCAAAGACCCTTGTGTATCCGGACTGGCCTGATTCATGGCTTCACCTCAAGCGGGAAATTCCGTCACAATACCAGTATTGCTTTCCCGTTCGAAATGCTAATGAGTTCAATTAATGTCCGTCGCTTGGTTGGTTTTGCCCGATTTTCTGTTGATTGTCCTTGGATGGGTATTGCACCACCGGCTTGGGTTTTCTAAGGAATTTTTCACTGGGCTTGAAAAGCTGGTTTATTACGTGCTGTTTCCAGCACTGCTTTTGCAGTCAATTTTAAAAACATCCATTAGGCCAGCTGCTGCCGGCGACAAGTTTTTGGCGACTACCGCACTGCTGGCTTTGGGTTTTGCATTGGTTCGTTCGGCTGGGCTTTTTGCCGCCCTACCTTGCGCCACAGCTGGTTACGTGATGACCGTTAGCAGGGGTGGTGATGGCCGCTGGGTCAGTTTGATGATCACTATTGGCACCCTATTTAGTGGCCTCACCATCACGGCCTGGATGATTCTGCTACGCTAGAGATCGAAAAAAATCACGCCCGTGTTGCAATATGACAACAATGCCTTTAAGCCTCTTTCTACCTGATGAAGCCGCAACCGATGTCTTGGCCCGTGCGCTGGCCACTCTTGTGTTTCAAACCATACACCGTGCCGCAAGCCCTGCTATAGCTCACGATAAGCCATCAAACGGCGTGGCAATTTACTTACAAGGAAACCTCGGTGCTGGGAAGACCGCCTTTGCGCGCGCCTTCCTGCAACAGTGCGGTGTCAAGGGTCGAATCAAAAGCCCAAGCTATGCCCTGCTTGAGTCTTACAAAGTTTCGAGCTTATACTTTTATCATATTGATTTTTATCGCTTTAACGATCCACGGGAGTGGGAGGGTGCGGGGTTTCGCGACTTATTCCACCCCAATGCGGTTGTGTTGATTGAGTGGCCTGAAAAAGCTGCGAGTCAGCTGCCCCCACCTGATTTGCATATTTCACTGCAATACGAGGTTGAGGGACGTACCGTTGGATTACGAGCAGAAACTGAGCGAGGGCAACAATGGCTAAAGACATTAACCCACCAAGGGCCAGTGACCTGATTAAAACGCCCCTAGAACGTGCGCCCATTACTCGACGCCAACTTTTGAGCGCTGCCGGCGCCTTCATTTGTTTGCCGGTTTTTCCTCGCATGGCCATGGCAGCAGCTGGTGTTCTCGCGGTGCGAACATGGCCTGCGCCGGATTACACGCGCGTCACTCTCGAACTCAACAGCGAGCTCAAAGCAGAGCATTTCACCCTGGAAAACCCACACCGCATGGTGGTGGACATTGACGGCTTAAGGCTCAGTCCAGCGCTAGAGAGCTTGGTTCGTGATATCAAACCGGATGATCCCTATATTGCATCTCTGCGCGTGGGCCAAAACCGCCCAGACGTGGTGCGTATTGTGATCGACCTCAAGCAGGCCATCGCCCCCCAAGTTTTCACATTAAAACCCGTGGGTGACTACCAGTACCGCTTGGTGCTCGATCTTTATCCTATCTTGGCACAAGATCCCCTTATCGCATTCCTTAAGCAACAACCCGATTTTGGTAGCGATGACCCTTTGGCCAAGATTCTAGAAAACTTGAACCAAGGTGCCCCAACCCCTGGACCTGCTCAAATTGCTTCAGCACCAGCAACAGCTCCCCGAGATGCCCCACAGACAGTGCCCACAACGAGTGCTCGGCGGCCGTCTCGGCAGCGCACCTTAACCATTGCCATTGATGCTGGCCACGGTGGCGAAGACCCTGGTGCCGTTGGCAAAGGTGGCACTTACGAGAAAAATGTGGTGCTTGCGATTGCCAAAAGACTCAAAACAAAAATCGATGCCACGCCTGGTATGCGCGGCTACCTGACCCGCGATGGCGATTATTTTGTGCCGCTGCACGTGCGCATGGAAAAAGCCCGCCGCGTCAAAGCCGACTTATTTGTCTCTGTTCACGCCGACGCTTTCGTTCGCCCCACGGCTGGTGGCAGCTCCGTCTACATCCTGTCTGAGCGCGGCGCCTCGAGCACTTCTGCTCGGTGGATGGCCAAAAAAGAAAACGCCTCCGACCTTATCGGCGGCGCTAATTTGAGCGGGCAAAACAATCAAGTCGCCAAACTGCTTTTAGATTTGTCGACATCAGCACAAATTAAAGACTCACTAAAAGTCGGCCGGGTGTTTCTTAACGAACTCGAAGGCGTCTATCGCCTACACAAGCCACAAGTCGAACAAGCTGGCTTTGCGGTGCTTCGCGCCCCAGATATCCCTTCAGTGCTAGTGGAAACGGCATTCATCAGCAATCCGGCCGAAGAACGTCTTTTGCGAAGTGCCAAGCACCAAGAGAAATTCGCCACGGCCCTGCACAGTGGTGTGGTGCAATTTTTTGCCAGCAACCCTCACTTGGCACGCGCAGACTAACGACCGCATACAAGCGCGTGATTTAAGCGCTGAGACGCCAAAGCACCCTCTACAATAAGGGTGCTTCTTTTTTTGGGCTCGCCATGACTGCTTCTGCCGCGCGTATTGCCGCTTTACCCGACCAATTGATCAGCCAAATTGCCGCTGGCGAGGTGATTGAGCGGCCCGCCTCGGTGCTTAAAGAATTGGTCGAAAACGCGCTCGACGCCAACGCGCAAACCATTGAGGTCCGACTTGAAGCCGGTGGCATTCGTCGCATTGCTGTGATCGATGATGGCAGCGGTATCGAAGCCCATGACCTTGCCTTGGCTTTGCAGCGTCACGCCACCAGTAAAATTCGTACATTAGACGACCTAGAGAATGTCAGCTCAATGGGGTTTCGGGGCGAGGCATTGGCTTCAATCGCCTCGGTGGCTCGTTTGACACTGACCTCTCGCACCGCGCAAAGCAACAATGCCTGGCAGATGACGGCTCAAACCGAGCCAGAACCCGCCGCTGGGGCCGTGGGAACCGTTGTTGATGTGCGCGCTCTCTTTGACTCAGTGCCTGCCCGGCGTAAGTTCCTCAAAGCCGAAGCCACTGAGTTTGGCCACTGCATGGACGTCATGACCCGCATCAGCTTGTCACATCCTGATGTGGTGTTTCGGGTGTTTCACAATGAACGCGCCGTTAAGCAATGGCCTGCAGGTTCCATGCTCAAGCGTATTCGCGACGTTCTCGGTGACGAGTTTTCTGAGCAAGGACTCATCATTGAGGCCAACAGCGGCGTCACTACCCTGAAAGGGCTGGTCACTCGACCCACCGCAGCCCGGGCGCGCGCCGATCGACAGTTTTTGTTTGTCAACGGTCGGCACGTTCGCGATCGCACCGTCTCTCACGCCATCAGAGCCGCCTATGCAGACGTTTTGCATGGCGATCGACAGCCCGCTTATGTGCTGTTTTTAGAGATTGACCCACAGACCGTTGACGTCAACGTCCATCCCGCCAAGCAAGAAGTGCGCTTTCGAGACAGCGGGGCTATCCACCGACTCGTGCAACAAGTTATCAGCCAAGCGCTAGCAGGCCAACAGACACCGCAAAGTCATTTCAGCACCCAGACCGCTACAGCACCATCAGAAACCGACCCAGCGCCATCGCCTTTGGCCTATCCTGCCACCGCGACCCAAAGTAGACTGTCGTTGGCTGAGCCACTGGGCCGCTACCAGACCAGCAATCACAACAACGCCCACAGCACCACCACCAGCAACAGCATGGGCCCGGGCTGGCAGCAAGCTCACCAGCCGTTACCAACCACAAACCCGATCGCATCACACGACCCCGTCGATGAAAACGTGCCGGTCTGGCCACTCGGACGCGCATTGGCTCAGTTGCACGGGGTTTACATTTTGTCGCAAACCAGCGATGGACTGATATTGGTCGATATGCATGCTGCCCACGAAAGAGTGGTCTACGAGCAACTCAAAACCAGCTTGGATCAACGATCGGTCGCCACCCAAGGCTTGCTTGTGCCGCTGGTGCTCACCGCCTCAGCGCGTGAAGTGGCCTTGGCGCAAACACACGAAGCGGCATTGAACGACATGGGGTTCGAAATCCGTGCTGGCGGGCCTCAATCATTGATCGTGCGGCGAGTACCCGCTTTACTGGCGCGCGGTGATCTCGATGCCTTGGTGCGTGGGGTCTTACACGATATCGAATCGGTTGGTGCCAGTGCCTTACTCACCGAACAGCGCAACATGTTGCTAGCAACCATGGCCTGCCACGGCTCGGTGCGTGCCAATCGTCAGTTGACCATCGCTGAAATGAATGGCTTGCTTCGACAAATGGAACAAACCGAACGCGCTGATCAATGCAACCATGGCCGACCCACCTGGGTCGCTTGGCGCATGGCCGATCTCGACCGTTTGTTTTTACGCGGCCAATGAGCAACTTCGCAGCATCCGCAGGGCCGCCATTGCTTTGCTTGGCTGGGCCCACCGCCAGCGGGAAAAGCGCTGCCAGCATGGCGATTGCCGAACACTTGCCGATTGAAATCATCAACGTCGACTCTGCGACCATCTACCGGGGCATGGACATTGGCACGGCCAAACCCGATCACAAAGCCCGAGCGAAAACGGCCCATCACTTGCTCGATATTCTTGACCCTTCGCAATCGTATTCTGCTGCGCAGTTTTTGCACGACGCCCAAACCTGTATTCAAACCATCAGAGCGCGAGGCAATATCCCTTTGCTCGTCGGTGGCACGATGCTTTACTTCAAGGTGCTAAGAGACGGCATTGACGACTTACCCAGCGCACCATCTGCCCTGCGCAGCGAGATCCAAGCCCGTGCGCAAGCTTGCGGATGGCCCGCCATGCACCAAGCCTTGGCTGAGGTCGATCCAATAACTGCCAAACGATTGGCACCTAACGACAGTCAACGCATTGGAAGGGCACTCGAGGTCTATCACTGTAGTGGACGCCCATTGTCGGATTTTTTCAACCAAGATCGACCAACAGCATCGCCCATTCGCTTGATCAGCCTCGAACCCCAAGACCGCGCACCCTTACACGAGCGGATCGCGCAACGTTTTGACGCCATGCTCGAGCAAGGGCTTGAAGCAGAGGTCCGTGCTTTGCACGCGCGCGGCGACTTGAGCCCAGCGCTGCCATCCATTCGTTGCGTGGGCTATCGCCAATTGTGGGCATACATTGAAGGTCTCGACACCCTAAGCCAGGCGCGCGAGAAAGCCATCGCAGCCACACGCCAACTGGCCAAACGGCAATTGACGTGGTTGCGTAGCATGCCTGAGCGGGAAGTCATTGATTGCCTGTCGCCAAGCGCGACGAGGGCTGTTTTGAACAAGGCGCTCGAAAACGCCAAGCTCAAGCATCAAACCAACGACACTGACTAAATCACCACGGTCTGCGCGTCACCATCGCCACATTCTGCGATTTCTCCTAAGGCGTAGACCGTTTCGCCAGCCTGCCTTAAGTTCTCAGCCACGGCGTTAGCCTCGCTAGAAGGCACCACTATCACCATTCCAATACCGCAATTAAAAACACGGTACATCTCTTGGCTTTCGATACCACCCTCGGTTTTCAGCCAATCAAAAAGCGGTGGCAACGTCCATGCGCTTGAATGCAGGCGGGCCTGAAGACCTGGTTGCAAAATTCTAGGCACGTTGTCTAGCAATCCACCACCCGTGATGTGAGCCAACCCCTTGATCGACGGTCCAAACTGAGCCAAGGCCGCCAAAACGGGCTTGACGTAGATGCGCGTGGGCGCCATCACCACATCGCCTAGTTTCTGGCCATCAAACGAATCGTCGGGTTTGGCACCGGTTAGGCTCAACACCCGGCGTAAAAGCGAATAACCGTTAGAGTGCGCGCCACTCGAAGCCAGGCCGAGCACGTGATCACCGGCCTGTATGGTACGACCGTTGATGATGGCTGATTTTTCTACGGCACCGACCGCAAAACCCGCCAGATCGTACTCACCGTCTGGATACATGCCAGGCATTTCAGCAGTTTCACCACCAATCAATGCGCATCCAGACAACTCGCAGCCCGTGGCGATGCCACCAACCACCGCTGCTGCCACATCGACCGACAAACGCCCACAAGCGAAATAATCCAAAAAGAACAACGGCTCAGCGCCCTGCACCAAAATGTCGTTCACGCTCATGGCCACTAGGTCGATGCCAACCGTGTCATGGCGCTGCCAATCAAAGGCCAGCCGAAGCTTGGTGCCCACACCGTCTGTGCCAGACACCAGCACCGGCTCTCGGTAACGCTTAGGCACTTCAAATAGTGCACCAAAGCCACCGATCCCAGCCATGACCCCCTCGCGCATGGTTTTGGCAGCCAACGGTTTGATACGGTCAATCAATGCCTCACCGGCATCAATATCAACACCGGCATCGCGGTAGGTCAAAGGGGTTTGAGATTTGCTCATTAAGGTTACGCCACGTCAGTCAGAGGGAACCCTACCAAGAGCCAGACGGTTTTGCGCGTGCAATGTGTGACAATGGTAAGGTTTTGAATCAATTGAGCGTCATTTTACGACGAGTGCATGGCCCAACAGCTCATCCTCGATATTCTACCGCCGCCTGAGCCGACCCTAGCCAATCTAATCGTTGGTGAGAACGCTGGCGTTGTGGCCGCGGTAAAAGTCTTACACGCAGGACAATCCCTTTATGTATGGGGGTCAGATGGCTGTGGACGCACGCATCTGCTCAAGGCGGCCAGTCAGCATCACCAGGGCGTCTATTTGGCGGCTTGCCAAGCCAAAGACCTACAAGCACGACTCGATCAAGACTTACCGATGCCGTCTTGCGTGGCCATTGATGACGCCCACCGACTTAACGAGCAAGGTGCGAGCGCTGTCTTCCGACTGTACAATCGGTGGCGCGAAGATGCGTCTGGTGCCAATGCGTTCCGTTTGATTTTGGCTGGAGACCGCGCACCATTGCAATTGCAGCTGCGTGAGGACTTGCGCACAAGGCTCGGTTGGGGCTCTGTTTACCGATTGTTTGCGCTATCTGATACGGAAAAGTTCACTGCCTTAACCGCTTATGCCCGAAATCGTGGCGCACCTTTGTCGGCTGACGTGGTGCATTGGTTGCTTGCCCATGGTTCACGAGATATTCGAGAACTGTTTGGCTGGCTTGATGCCTTAGAAAAATACGCGCTAGCACGGCATCGCTCGCTCACGCTGCCGCTGTTAAAAACGATGCTTGCGGTTGAGCAAATGGACTCGCAGGCTCCCTTGAAACCGAAAGATAACGATTAAGTCACAACCCCAAACCCATGTCCAAACAAGCCACTCGACTCGCCTTATTTGATCTGGACCACACGCTCTTGCCGCTTGACAGCGATTATCAATGGGCAGACTTTCTGGCGCGCACTGGGCGCGCAGGTGACCCTGAGGTTGCTCGGGCACGCAATGACGAATTAATGGCGCAATACAACCGTGGCGACCTGACCGCTGAACAAGCCGCTGAATTCATGCTCGGGCTATTGGCCGCTCACCCGCCCCACGAACTGGCTCACTGGCATGAACAATTTATGCAAGCAGTGGTTAGACCTGAACTGACCCAATCGGCCCTTAGCTTGGTTAACCAGCACTTAAATGCAGGGGACTTGTGCGCCATTGTGACGGCCACCAATAGCTTTGTGACTGCACCCATTGCAAGGGCCTTTGGCATCGAGCACCTGATCGCAACAGACCCCGAATACAACTTGGGTCGCTACACCGGTAGAATCAAGGGCACACCTAGCTTCAAAGAAGGCAAGGTTATCCGCGTCAACGCTTGGCTGAAAAGCCTCGGTCGAGCACTCGGTGAGTTTGAGCAGAGCTACTTTTATAGCGATTCAATTAACGATCTGCCACTGCTTGAAGTCGTCACACACCCGATCGTGACCAACCCGAGTCCGAGCTTGCGTGATGTCGCTATTAAGCGCCAATGGCCGATTTTGGATATTTTCGGTAAACCCTTGGATCAAAAATCCTAATGCTGGCAAATACCATCAAAGGCCTCGTCAAACGACTGGTCAAACCCAAACGCGCTGTGCCCGATCGCATCAGCCGCGAGCAACACGGCATTGATCGCCGATTGGTGTCACGCCATGCCATCAAGGTCTGCGAAACGCTTCAGCAGGCCGGCTTTGACGCCTATATCGTCGGCGGCGCCGTGCGTGACCTGATTATCGGTCTCGAGCCCAAAGACTTCGATGTGGCCACCAATGCCACTCCGGAACAAATCAGATCACTGTTTCGTCGCGCACGCATTATTGGTCGTCGCTTTCAACTCGTGCACGTGGTATTTGGGCAAGAGATCATTGAAACCTCGACATTTCGGGCACCTGCCTCCAATGGACAGATGACCGATGACCATGGTCGTATCTTGCGTGATAACGTCTTTGGCAGCCAAAAGCAAGATGCCGAACGACGCGACCTAACCATCAATGCGCTGTATTACGATCCGATCACAGAAACAGTGATTGATTTCCATGAGGGCGTGCCCGATTTAAAAAATCGTGTGGTTCGCATGATCGGAGACCCAGCCACACGCTATCGCGAAGACCCTGTGCGAATGCTGCGCGCCGTACGTTTTGCGGTGAAGTTAAACGGCAAAATAGAATCCGCCACCCAAGCTCCGATTGCCGAATTAGCCGATCTGCTCGGAAATGTGCCAGCGGCACGCGTATTTGATGAAATGCTCAAGCTGCTGACTTGCGGCCAAGCCATGGAATGCGTCAAACAACTACGCACCCACGGGCTGCACTCTGGCACCTTACCGTTGCTTGACGTCATCTTGGAAGATCCTGAAGGCCAAGCGTTCATCGAACTGGCTTTGGAGCGAACCGACAAACGCATCCGTGTGGGCAAGTCTGTTAGCCCAAGCTTTTTGTTTGCTGCGCTGTTATGGCCGCAGGTACGCAGTCAATGGCAACGACTCTGCGCCGATGGCGAGCAACGCATTCCCGCTCTTTCAGAGGCTGCTGACCAAGTTTTGGATGCCCAGACTGAAAAGCTCGCCATCAATCGGCGCTTCAGCTCAGACATGCGTGATATTTGGTTTATGCAGCCACGCTTTGAACGCCGCTTGCCAAAGGCCATCTATCGACTGTTTGAACAACCGAGGTTTCGAGCAGCGGTCGATTTCATGCAAATGCGCGCGGCTTGCCATGAAGTCGACAGCGTTTTGGCGCAGTGGTGGATGGACTTGGCTGATGCCAACGATGAGGGACGCAGCGACATGATTCAGGCTTTGGCCGAAGAGCCCCGAGAAGAAGGCGTGGCCACCAAACGCCGACGTCGACCCCGACGCAAAAAACCTGCTGATGCCGCTGCCTTGCAAAGCAGCAGTGTTTCGTAGGGATAAAACATGTCTAAAGCCACGGCATATTTGGGGCTCGGTGCCAACTTGGGCGCGCCCATCGAGACCTTGCGCCAAGTCCTGCACGATATCGGGCGCTTGCCTGGCATTGAGGACTTTGAATGCTCGGGTTTTTTTGGGTCAGCTCCACTTGACGCCCCAGGCCCCCATTATGTCAATGCCGTGGCTAGGGTACACACCACGCTTGCACCGCTAAACCTTTTGACCGAACTGCAGCGCCTAGAAGTTCAGTACGGCCGCATACGCACGTCAGACAGTGTTCGCAACGCACCACGAACCTTAGATCTCGACCTGCTTTGGTATGACAATCTCAGCTTAACGACACCACGCTTAACGCTGCCCCACCCGAGGATGTCTAAACGCGCGTTTGTGCTGCGGCCACTGGCCCAACTGAGCCACGATTTCGTGCTTAACGGGCAGCCTATTGAAACATTGTTGATCGGCTGTGCCGACCAGCAATGTGTGGCGCTGCCTAATCCTTGACCCTAAATTGCGCCCGCTTGCTTAAGCACACTGATTTGCTCAGCCGATAAACCAATCTCACCCAAGATCTTCAGTGTGTGTTCGCCAAGCTCAGGGATTGCTGTCATCTGCGCGTCAAACGCCGAATTGGTGCCGGGCGGCAACAGCGCTGGCAGCTTGCCAACAGGGCTATCAACTTGCGTCCACCGCTGGCGTGCCGCCAATTGCGGATGTGCCCAAACAGCCTTCATGTCGTTGACACGCGCATTGGCAATCTGAGCCTGCTCCAGCCGCTCAGTCACCTCCTCAATGGTCATCTGACTGAACCGATCAACGATCAAAGCACGCAGACGCTCACGGTTTTTGACTCGCTTTGGGTTTGAATCAAAATCAGCATCTTTGGCCAGTGCAGGTTGCGCCATTAGCTTTTCACAAAAGATGACCCATTCACGCTCGTTTTGTAAGCCAAGCATGATGGTGTTGCCATCACCCACAGGGAAAGGGCCATACGGGAAAATAGTGGCATGGGCAGCACCAGCTCGAGGCGGCGGCGGGGCCCCCTCAAAAGCGTAATAAAGCGGAAAGCTCATCCACTCAACGGTGCTCTCAAGCATGGAAACGTCGACGCGGCTGCCGCGCCCCGTTTTCCCCCTAAGCAAGATCGCGTTCAAAATGCCAGAATAGGCATACATCCCAGCGGCGATATCCGACATTGAGCAACCCGCCTTGGCGGGCTCATCGGGTGACCCCGTTACTGACAGAAAACCGCTCTCGCTTTGAATCAGCAGGTCATACGCCTTTTTCGTTTCATAGGGCCCACCTTCGCCATAGCCCGAGATGTCACAGACGATGAGCTGGGGATACTGCACCTGCAAATCATCAAACGACAAACCCATTCGGGCCGCCGCACCAGGAGCCAAGTTTTGAACGAGCACATCTGCGGTTTTAAGCAAGGCATGCAACGCTTTCTGTGCTTCAGGATGCTTTAAATCAAGCGCCAAACTTTCTTTGGAGCGGTTGGTCCACACAAAATGTGAGGCCATGCCCCTAACCCGCTCATCGTAGCCACGCGCAAAGTCACCCACTTTGGGGCGCTCTACTTTGATGACGCGAGCGCCCATGTCAGCGAGTTGACGCGTGCAAAATGGGGCTGCAATCGCATGCTCCAAACTGATCACGGTGATGCCATCTAGTGGCCTAATGTTTTGACTCATGGCACAAACCTCAATTCAGCCTGATGCGCCAAAGTACCGTCTTGTGCGGCCCACAGACGCGCCAGTCCGTCTTCAACCAACTCGCCCCCCGCCACAAAAGCCTTGGGTGCAATCAAAGGGCGTAGCCCACGGTAAGCCAAGTGATCAATTCGAGCTTTTGGATGCGCACGACGAAACGACTGAACCATGGTGGTCGCAATCAACGGCCCATGGACCACCAATCCAGGATAGCCTTCGATTTGCGTGACATAAGGAAAGTCGTAGTGGATACGGTGGCCGTTAAAGGTCAAGGCTGAATAACGGAATAACAAAGTCGCTGTTGGATCAACAGTCATTGTCCATTCAGGTGCAGGCGCTTGTTCTGTGCCTTGCAACTTCGGTGGCGTG
This sequence comes from Burkholderiaceae bacterium, assembly GCA_017857895.1. GTDB lineage: Bacteria > Pseudomonadota > Gammaproteobacteria > Burkholderiales > Burkholderiaceae_B > Algicoccus. The sequence continues at coordinate 11,813 of JAFMCG010000003.1, forward strand.
GGCACACGATAGACAATGTCTTGCTCTTCACGAATCACGCGCCGCCCATCTTGCGAGATGTCATGCACAACAGTCACAAACAACAAAGAACCGGTTTTGCCTTGCTTTTCAGTGATGTTGGTCACAGTTGACGTCTTTTGGGCCTCAATACCAGCAAGCAACGGCCCTTCAAAATAAACGCGGCCACCTGCCCACATGCGGTTTCGGCCCTCAGCTGGTGGCAAAAACCCACCGCGTGCGGGGTGGCCGTCAGCGCCAAGCGCATCCATGCCGACGCCTTCCAGAAAAAAACACCAGTGCCAAAGTGGTGACAATGGCTCACCCTGCGCCGGTGCCGCCTCACCCAAGGTTGCCGCTAAGCGAGCCGCGTGACCGACATCCACCGCATCAACAACAGTTTGGGATTTTCCCACCCAGTCATCCAAAGAAACTTCACTCATCCCCAATCCTCTACTTTTTTAAGCAGCCATCAGCGTCTGCGCGCGATTCAAGTGGTAGTTGTTATCACCGAGCAAAACGCCCATGTAGGATAGGCGCTTGAAATAGTCACCGACCTCGAGCTCGAGCGTCACACCCATGCCACCATGTAAGTGGACAGATTGCTCACCCACAAACCGCGCTGCTAGTGCGACCTCCGTCTTGGCCATCGAGACACGCTTGCTACGCAACGGCGCCGGGTCATCAACCAAAGATACTGCTGCCACAAAGGCGTTAGAAACCGCCATCTCTTGTTGAATCAACATGTCTGCCACGCGGTGCTGCACCACCTGGAAATTAATCAGTGGCTGGCCAAATTGCTTGCGTGTTTTCAAATAATTGGTCGTGACTTCTATCAAGTACTGCATGGCACCACAGGCGTGTGCGCACAGCGCCGTGATAGCGAAATCCAAACCTCGATCGAGGATGGCCGTGGCGGCCTCGCCGCGCGCCAACAAAGCGGCACCATCAAGCGCCACTTTCTCAAATGTCACGTTAGCGCAACGGGCCAAGTCAAAAGTCGGGAAATCTTCCATCGACACACCCGGCGCATCCGAGGCCACCAAGAACAAAGCGGCTTGGCCGTCGAGCACAGCCGTCACGATCATGGCCGTTGAGCCTTTGCCGTGCCACACGTGGCGCTTGACCCCTGTCAGCTCAAAACCATCACCACGAGCAACGGCTTGGGTTGATGAGGCCGTCAAGGCAAAGCGCTCGCCTTCTTCTTGCCAAGCCACTGTCAATATCGCTTCACCCTCGGCATGCGCCGAGAGCCACTTTGCCTTGACCGACTCGTTTTCAATAGCAGACAACATGGTGACAGCCATCACCGCACTGGGAATAACCGGCTCACTGACGATGCCGCGACCCAACTCCATGTGGACAGCCAGCATGGTGGCTGTGCTTTCACCGAACCCACCGTAAGCTTCTGGCACCATCAAACCCGCCACGCCAAGCTCGGCAAGACTTGCCCAGGCCGCTTGATCCAACTCACCACTTGCCGCGCGTGCGCGCCGCTTATCAAAAGTCCAACCCTCAGCCATCACGCGCCGCAGGCTGTCAGTCAACATCCGCTGCTCTTCAGAATATGCAAAATCCATGATTATTTTTTCCGTAAAAATATCTGTGACGGTGTTGCGTCAAACGCCGATAAGCTGCTTTGCAATGATCCCTTTCTGGATCTCGTTGGTGCCGCCATAAATAGTCGTTTTGCGCATGTCAAAGTAGGTCGCCGCCGAACCGACATCGAACTCACCACCAGGACCATGGAACTCATTTTCAGCACGCATCCAATCTGGGTCGTAAGCCCATGCCTCAGGACCCGCAACCTGCATTTGCAGACGAGCCAACTCTTGCTGGAGTTCAGAACCACGTATTTTTAGAATCGATGCTTTTGGACCAGGACCTGCGGTACTGTCCGCAGCCACGCGCAAGAGCAACATTTCTAACGCCAATACTTGGGCTTCGATTTGATTGATGCTGTCCATCATCCGCGCATCAAAACTTAACGATGTTTTGCCTGCCATGGCTTCGCTGGCCATCCGCTTTAGGATTGCGAGTTCACGATGGCAATGTCCAATACCGGCAATACCGGTGCGCTCATGCCCCAACAAGTACTTGGCATAAGTCCATCCATCGTTTTCTTCGCCGACCAGATTCTCAAGCGGCGCCTCAACATTTTCTAGCCACACCTCATTGACCTCGGCACCACCGTCTAGGGTCTTGATGGGGCGTACTGTCACGCCAGGCTGGCGCAGGTCAATCAAAACCATCGAAATACCGCGTTGGGCTTTGGCCGAGGGGTCCGTGCGCACCAAACAAAACATCCAGTCGGCGTGGTGGCCCAAGGTTGTCCACGTTTTTTGACCGTTGATGATGTACTTGTCACCTTGGCGTTCAGCGCGGGTTTTAAGCGAAGCAAGATCCGATCCAGATCCGGGCTCAGAGTAGCCTTGGCACCACCAGTCTTCGACGCGGATGATGCGCGGTAAATAATAGTCTTTTTGCTTTTGGTTACCAAACTTCATCAAGACTGGGCCGATCATGCTCAGACCAAAAGAGAGCAAACGCGGTGCACCCGCCTTGAAGGTTTCGATCTCGAAAATCAAGCGTTCGACGGCATTCCAACCGGTACCACCGTATTCCTTGGGCCATGTTGGAGCGCCCCAGCCGTGATCAGCCAAAATGCGGTGCCAGCGGATATAATCGTCTTTTCCAAGACGCTGGTGATGCATTTGCTTATCGCGAATGTCTACTGGTAGGTTTTTTTCTGTAAAAGAGCGCACCTCTTCACGAAATGCCACCTCTTGCTCGGTCCAAGTTAAGTCCATGCTTTTCTCCCCTGTCTTTGCAATGTAACAAGCCCGACGAATTCACTGGAATCTGTCATTTTGGAACGCGGGTTTCACAACAACCAAATCTTAGCCCCCGGCTACCGAACGAGCCAGACCGGTTCGGTCTAGGTATGACCGCTAACGTTGACCATTGTAGTTTGAACCATCAAGCTTCACACCGTTGGTAATCAGCTATCCTAGGCTATGTGGTAGGGTTTAGGATAGTGGTTATTCCTTCAAAAAAACGAGATTGGAGAAAACAGATGAGTGGTATGTTGACAGGTAAAGTCGCCGTGGTAACGGGCGCTGGCGGGGGAATTGGACGCGAAATCGCTTTGGCGATGGGTGCGGCTGGCGCCAAAGTGGTCGTCAATGACATCGGTGCCGCCCTTTCGGGGGAAGGCCTAACCGGCGCACCGGCACAAAACGTCGCTGATGAAATCAAAGCCGCCGGCGGCGTTGCGGTGCCCAATACAGATAGCGTGTCGACTCGGGCGTCAGCCAACGGCATCATTGAAACAGCCATTTCACACTTCGGCCGTATCGATATCGTGGTGAACAATGCCGGTAACCTTCGGGACCGCGTTTTTCACAAGATGAGCGACGAGGAATGGAGCCAAGTCATCGACGTCCATCTGAATGGCACGTTTTTTGTCAGTCGCGCCGCCGCCAACCACTTCCGCGAACAAGAGTCAGGTGCTTTTGTGCACATGACATCAACATCAGGCTTGATTGGTAACTTTGGTCAGGCCAACTATTCGGCCGCAAAACTCGGTATTGCCGCGCTGTCTAAGTCAATTGCGCTGGACATGAACCGGTACAACGTGCGCTCAAACTGTATCGCGCCTTTTGCCTGGAGTCGCATGACAAGTTCCATCCCAGCCAATACCGATGAAGAAAAAGCGCGGGTGCTGAAACTACAAAAAATGGAAGCTCACAAAGTGGCCCCCATGGCTGTTTTCTTGGCTTCAGATCGGGCCAAGGATGTTAATGGCCAGATTTTTGCTGTGCGCGCCAACGAAATCATGCTCTTTAGTCAACCGCGCCCCGTGCGGTCTGTTCACATGAGTACAGGTTGGACACCCGAGGCCATTGCTGAAATTGCAGCGCCCGCCATGAAGCATCATTTCATGGCCCTTGAACGCTCACCCGATGCAATTGACTGGGATCCGATTTAATATCGTCGCATTCAATATCCAATAGGAAACAGCATGACGTTATCCCGACGTGCGCCGCTAGACGGCGTGCGGGTTCTTGATTTGTCCCGTGTTTTGGCGGGACCATTTTGCGCCCAAAATCTCGCCGATATGGGTGCTGATGTGATTAAGGTCGAACGCCCAGGCACCGGCGACGACACGCGCGCTTGGGGTCCACCATACTTGCGCGATGCCCAAGGCAACGACACCACCGAGTCTGCTTATTACTTGAGCACGAACCGCAACAAACGCTCAATTGCGATTGACTTGTCCACCCCTGAAGGGGCTGCTGCTGTGAAAAAGATCGCCAGTCAGTGCGACGTGGTGATTGAGAACTTCAAAGTTGGTGGCCTAAAGCAATACGGCCTGGACTACGAAAGCCTCAAAGCCGAAATGCCAGGACTGATTTACTGCTCAATCACGGGGTTCGGTCAAAACGGACCATTTGCGCAGCGCCCGGGATATGACTTCATGGTCCAAGGCATGGGCGGTTTGATGAGCATCACCGGTGAGCGCGATGGTATGCCTGGCGCTGGCCCACAAAAAGCCGGTGTTGCAGTGACTGATGTCATCACCGGGCTATATGCCGCGCTCGCCATTACGGGCGCCATTCACGAACGGGCGCGCAGTGGTTTGGGGCAATTCATCGACCTGGCACTACTAGACTGTCACATCGCCATGTTGGCCAATCAGAACTTGAATTACATGACCTCTGGCGTCGCCCCCACCCGAGCTGGCAACGCACACCAAAACGTTGTGCCTTACCAAGTGTTTGAAGCCAAAGATGGTTACTTGATTGTGGCTGTTGGCAACGACTCGCAGTTTCGGGCTTACAGCCAAGTGATTGGGAAGCCTGAACTCGGCACAGACCCAAAATTCCAGACCAATTCGGTACGTATTGTTAACCGAGATGAACTGATCCCGATGCTAGAAGACATCATGCTCAAGCGCACACGCGACGAGTGGATCAGCGCACTGGAAAAAGTGGGGGTGCCTTGCGGCCCCATCCAGACCATTGATCAGGTGTTTGACCATCCGCAGGTCAAGGCACGTCAAATCTGGCGTGAGGTGCCGCACCCCGTGGCAGGGATGTCACCCACCACGGCCAACCCCATCAACTACTCAGACACGCCCATTCAGTACACCCGCCACGCCCCTAGGCTTGGCGAGCATACAGAAGAGATCTTGCGAGAATTTGGTATCAAAGCAGACTAAGCGGCGACCACCGGAATACCGATACTTTTACCGGCCCATTCTTTTGGGCCGGTTTCGTGTACTGACGTGCCTTTGGCGTCAACAGCAACCGTGACCGGCATGTCAACCACATCGAACTCATAAATGGCTTCCATGCCGAGGTCTTCAAACGCCACCACTTTAGCGCCACGAATGGCCTTAGAAACCAAGTAAGCCGCGCCTCCCACCGCCATCAAATAAGCCGACTGGTGTTTGGCGATCGACTCAATGGCCACTGGCCCACGCTCAGCCTTACCAACCATGGCAATCAAACCGGTTTGGGCCAACATCATCTCAGTGAATTTGTCCATCCGAGTTGAGGTCGTGGGGCCTGCGGGTCCAACCACTTCGTCACGCACGGGATCGACAGGTCCAACATAGTAAATCATCCGATTGGTGAAGTCCACGGGTGGCTTCTCACCTTTGGCCAGCATGTCCTGGATGCGTTTATGCGCCGCATCACGACCTGTCAACATCTTTCCAGACAACAACAAGGTTTGCCCAGGCTGCCAACTGGCCACCTGCGCTTTGGTCAAATGATTTAAGTCCACTGGCAGGGAAGCTTTGTAGTCAGGCGCCCAGTTCACATCAGGCCAATCAGACAAGGAGGGGCGTTTTAACTGGACTGGACCCGAACCATCAAGCACAAAATGCGCGTGCCGTGTGGCCGCACAATTCGGAATCATGGCCACTGGCTTAGACGCAGCATGGGTCGCGAAGGTGTTGATCTTGACATCAAGCACCGTGGTCAAACCACCCAAGCCTTGAGCGCCAATACCCAACGCGTTCACTTTTTCATAAATCTCAATGCGCAACTCTTCCAGTGGCGTCTTGGGGCCGCGAATGAGTAATTCGTGCATATCCAAATCTTCCATCAGCGAATGCTTGGCCATCAACACGGCCTTCTCTGCCGTGCCGCCAACTCCGATACCCAACATACCCGGTGGGCACCAGCCAGCACCCATGGTTGGCACGGTCTTTAAGACCCAGTCAACGATCGAATCACTCGGGTTCAACATTGCCAATTTGGATTTGTTTTCAGAGCCGCCGCCCTTAGAGGCGACTTGCACCTCAACAGTGTCGCCTTGCACCAACTCAATTGAGAGCACACAGGGCGTGTTGTCTTTGGTGTTCTTACGCGCAAAAATCGGGTCATCTAATACCGATGCCCGCAATGGATTATCGGGATTGAGGTAACCGCGACGCACGCCCTCATCGCACAAAGACTGCAAATCACGCTGGGTATCAAAGCGCACGCCCATGCCGATTTTTAAAAACACGTTAACGATGCCAGTGTCCTGGCAAATGGGGCGTCGCCCTTCGGCACAGAGCTTAGAGTTGGTCAGGATCTGAGCCATCGCATCTTTAGCAGCTGGACTTTGTTCACGCTCGTAGGCTCGGGCCAGATGCGCGATGTAATCGGCCGGATGGTAGTAGCTGATGAATTGAATCGCATCAGCGATCGATTCGATCAAATCATCTTCCTTAATAACCGTCATGACTATTTCCTTTTATTCTAAAAAAATCGAATCATCAGTATCAAACAAACCAAACAAACCAGACAAACCGGTTACCCATGCTACTGACCGCGCCAGACAGGTGCACGCTTTTGCGCAAAAGCCAGCGCCCCTTCTTTGGCATCTTGCGAGGCCACAATTTTTTCCATGAAGGGCACTTGTTTGGCAAACATCTCGTCTTGTGACCAATCGAGCCCTTGGTTCACCACTTGCTTAGAGAGCTGAACAGCCAAAGGCCCATTGGCGGCTATTTTCTGTGCCAACACGCGCGCCTCTGCCAGTGCTTGGCCGGGCTCAGTTAACGTGTTGATCAGGCCAAAAGCGTGCATACGCGCTGCCGTCATGTGCTCACCAGTCAAGATCGCTTCCATGGCCACGTGGTAGGGCAAACGTTGTGGTAAGCGCAGCAAACCACCCGCACCCGCAATCAAACCGCGCTTGACCTCGGGCAAGCCAAACATGGCCGTGTTGGCGGCCACCACCAAATCGCAAGCCAAGACCATTTCAAAACCACCAGCCAGCGCGTAGCCCTCAACGGCAGCGATCAACGGTTTAACGGGTGGTTGCTCAGTGAATCCAGCAAACCCCCGACCTGGCACGCGGGGACGGCGCCCTGAAGCGGCAAAGTCCTTCAAGTCCATGCCCGCACTGAAATGACCACCCTCGCCTGTCAGCACACCGATGCGAATCGTGTCATCGCTATCGAGCTGCTCAAACGCACCAGCCAAGGCCTGCGCACAGTCAAAATTAATCGCGTTGCGCGCTTCGGGGCGATTAAGGCGAATAATCAGTACCGCGCCGTCTTGCTCTGTTGTGACCAAATCACTCATTGCTGCCCCCAAAATATATCGCATCTGGCTATCATTTAACGCCAGCGTCGTAGCCTCAATCATAGGCGATTCAATCACCTGCTGTCGCCAAGAGACAGGAACCGACGGTTGGCTGCCGGGTCGCGCTAAAATGTCCTATTGTTCCTTAAAGCACGTTGGCAACACCGACTAGGCAAACGTTACCCATGATCACTTTTCAGCAAATCATCCTGCGACTGCAGCAATACTGGGATCAGCAAGGCTGCGCCCTGCTCCAGCCTTACGACATGGAAGTTGGTGCCGGCACGTCACACACAGCCACTTTTTTGCGTGCCATTGGACCCGAGCCTTGGCGGGCTGCCTATGTGCAACCCTCGCGCCGTCCTAAAGACGGTCGTTACGGTGAAAACCCCAATCGTTTGCAACATTACTACCAATTCCAAGTGGTTCTCAAACCTGCACCACCTGACATCTTTGATCTTTACATTGGCTCACTCAAAGCCATCGGCGTTGATCCCCTGGTCCACGACATCCGTTTTGTTGAAGACGACTGGGAAAACCCAACACTGGGCGCTTGGGGCTTAGGCTGGGAAGTCTGGCTCAATGGCATGGAAGTGACCCAATTCACCTACTTTCAGCAAGTGGGCGGTTTGGACTGCACACCGACCACAGGTGAAATCACTTACGGTCTAGAACGCTTGGCCATGTACTTACAAGGCGTCGAAAGCGTTTATGACCTTGTGTGGACCGAACGGGACGGCCAGACGTTGACTTACCGCGACGTCTTTCACCAAAACGAAGTGGAACAATCGACTTACAACTTTGAGCACGCCAATGCCGCCGTGCTGTTTGGCCACTTCGATGACTATGAAGCACAGGCCAAAGCATTGATGACCGTACCGTTGGCATTACCCGCTTACGAAGCCACCCTCAAAGCAGCCCACACTTTTAACTTGCTAGACGCCAGAGGCGCCATCAGCGTGACCGAACGCGCTGCCTACATTGGTCGCATCAGGAACTTGTCGCGCACCGTGGCGCAGGCCTATTTTGATTCCCGTGAGGCACTCGGCTTCCCGATGCTTAAAACGGTTGGGAGCCAGCCATGAGCACCCCAAACATTTCCAACACCACAAATCACGAATCCCTGTTGGTTGAGCTACAAACTGAGGAGTTGCCACCCAAGTCCCTTAAACGCTTGAGCGAGACCTTTGCCCAAGCCTTGAGCCAACACTTGGTTGATAAAGGCCTGCTGAGTGCGGATAGTGTCATCACACCACTGGCCACGCCTCGCCGTTTGGCAGTACACATCACCGCAGTCGCGCAAGCGGCCGCTGATCAAGCGTATACAGAAAAGCTCATGCCCGTAAAAGTAGGCCTTGACGAGAACGGGCAGGCGACACCAGCGCTCTTAAAAAAGCTCGCTGCCAAGGGACTTGAACATTTAGACGTTGGGTCACTTCAAACCATTGATGATGGCAAACAGCCCTACCTAGTGGCTTCAGGCACCGCACCGGGCGCGCGCTTGGCCAATACAGTCGACGCCGCACTCGCCGCTGCCCTTCAAGCCTTGCCCATCCCAAAGGTCATGCGCTATCAACTCGCCGATGGCCAGACGTCAGTTAGCTTTGTTCGGCCCGCACACGGTTTGATTATTTTGCACGGTGACAAAATCGTCGCGGGGCACACGCTTGGCCTTACCGCCAATCGAATCACGCTCGGCCACCGCTTCTTAGCAACTCAGCCGCTTAGCATTGCGTCAGCCGACCGCTATGTCTCGCAACTGGCTACTGAGGGCCATGTGACAGCCAGTTTTACTGCGCGTCGAGCGCTCATCGAGGCCAGCCTGCTTGCCAAGGCTGCCGAGCTAGGTGCCTGCCTTGGCCAAGACCCCGAAGTTGAATCGCTTCTGGACGAAGTCACGTCCTTGGTTGAGGCGCCAGCGGTTTATGTCGGCGCTTTTGAGCCACGTTTTCTTGAGGTGCCGCAAGAGTGTTTGATTTTGACCATGCGCTTGAATCAAAAGTACTTCCCTTTGTTTAATCCTGAGACGGGTCGCTTAACGCACCAGTTCTTGATTGTCAGCAACATGCCGATTGCCGATCCATCGGCGATCATCACCGGTAACGAGCGCGTCATTCGCCCTCGATTGGCCGATGCCGAGTTCTTCTACCTCACCGACAAACGCCAGCCCCTGATCGATCGGGTGTCAGCCCTTGATACCATCGTCTACCACAACAAGCTAGGCACGCAACGCGCACGCATTGAGCGATTCCGTCAAATCGTCGCTTGGTTAGCCCAAGCACTCGACACCAGTGGCGCTGACGCTGATCGAGCAGCGCTCCTTGCCAAGGCTGATTTAACGACCTTAATGGTGGGCGAATTTCCTGAGTTGCAAGGCGTGATGGGTAGCTATTACGCACGCGCCGATGGCGAATCAAAAGCGGTGATCAACGCCATTGAGCGGCAATACCAAATCCGTTGGCACGCCCCCGTGACTGAGTCCGACATGGCTGGCACAATACTTTTCATGGCGGAGCGTGCCGAGACATTGGTGGGTATCTGGGGCATTGGTTTGGCCCCCACGGGTGAGCGCGACCCCTTTGGCTTACGCCGTGCCGCACTCAGTTTGATCAGTGCCTTTGAGCAACTAATTGCCGGTGGCCACCTGCCGTTGTCGATGCAAACCAACCTAACTCTTGAAAACCTATTGGCTGCTGCGCGGGCGAGTTTTGGTGACGCCTTGAATTTGTTACCCGATACAGTGACTGATGTCGCGCAGTTTGTGCGTGAGCGTTATCGCAACCAACTGCTCGGTCAGCATGCCCGTGAGGCCATCGAAGCGGTATTTGCACTAGACCCACCGCTGCACCAGATCGAGGCCCGTATTCAAGCCGCCGAGGCTTTTATGCAAACGCCCGAGGCGCCCAGCTTGGCTGCTGCCAATAAACGTATCGGCAACCTCCTCAAAAAAGCGAGCGATTTACCGGCCGCTTTAAACCCAACTGCTTTGCAAGAAGACGCTGAAAAGACACTGCTCAAACAAATTCAGTCGATCGCACCAATTGTTGATCAGTTTGTGGGAGCGGGTGAATACGGCCAAGCGCTCAGCACGCTGGCGACCCTCAAAGCGCCTGTGGATCGGTTTTTTGACGAAATCATGGTGATGGCTGATGACCTCGAAATCAGACGCCAGCGCTTGGCATTGCTGTCAAACTTGCATCGTTTGATGAATCAAGTCGCCGATATTTCAAGGCTGGTGGCGTGAAACTCATCATTCTCGACCGCGATGGCGTGATCAATCAGGATAGTCCAGACTACATCAAGCACCCTGACGAATGGTTGCCCATTGAAGGTAGCCTCGCGGCCATTGCCAAACTACACCAAGCGGGCTGGAAGGTTGTGGTGGCCTCGAACCAATCAGGCTTGGCCCGTGGTTTTTTTGATGCGGCAACGTTACATGCCATGCATCAGAAATGTCTGCAATTGCTAGCCCCCATGGGCGGCACCATCGATGCTTTCTTTGTCTGCCCGCACGGCCCCGACGACAACTGCCATTGCCGCAAACCCGCGACCGGTCTTTTTGAAGACATCAGCAAACGTTTTGATTCGTCACTGGCCAACGTGCCCGCTGTGGGTGACTCGTTGCGCGATCTGCAGGCCGCCTCAAGTATGGGCTGCCAGCCGTGGCTGGTTTTGACCGGCAACGGTGTCAAGACTGAGTCAAACCCAGATTTACCCGCAGGCACCCGCGTGGCACAAGACCTCGCGCAAGTCGTCGAACAACTGCTTGCTCAAACAGAAGGCGCATGATGGCTTGGCTTCGCGCATCACTTTATTACCTATTCTTGACCATCACGGTCATCCCTTACGCGTTTTTGTGTTTGCTCTGCGCGCCCTTGCCTTTGCACTGGCGCTATCGCATCACCATGGGTTGGCCACGCTTGGCCACTTGGGGCGCACGCGTCTTTTGCGGGGTCCGTTGGCAAGTCGAAGGCACAGAAAACCTGATCGATGGCCCCGCCGTGGTTTTGGCTAAGCACCAGTCGGCTTGGGAAACATTGTTTTTACCCAGCCACCTGCCCCGTGAAGTTTGCTTTGTATACAAACGCGAATTACACCGGATTCCTTTTTTTGGCTGGGGCTTGGCGCTTTTGCGCATGATTCCCATTGATCGCGCCAAAGGCAAAGAGGCCTTTGAACAAGTGGTTCAAATCGGCCAACAACGCCTAGACGAAGGCCGTTGGCCCATCCTCTTTCCTGAGGGCACTCGGATTGCGCCAGGCAAAATGGGGCGCTTTAAAATGGGCGGTGCTTTACTCGCGATTCGCACCAATAGCCCTGTTATTCCCATCGCGCACAATGCCGGGGAATGCTGGCCGCGTCACGCCTTTACCAAGAAACCCGGGTTGATTACCGTACGAATTGGAGCACCCATCTCGCCCGAGGGGCTCACGCCTGAGGCATTGAATGACAAAGTATCGGCTTGGATAGAAGCCGAAATGAAGTCGCTCAACCCAGAACGCTTTCGTCAACCGTGACACACCGACAATGACCCAACAACTGTCGTTTGACCTGGATGCCGCACCTTCGCTGACGCCCAAGCGTTCGCCGGAAATCGGGGCGCACGATCGTTGCGTTATTCATCACGGTGTTACTGTGCCGTACCGGCTTCATCGCTCACGCCGGCGGTCAATCGGCCTGACAGTGGGCGATGATGGTTTGCGCGTCACCGCACCTTCTTGGGTATCCTTGCGCCACATTGATGAGGCGGTTATTGAAAAATTTGAGTGGATACAACGCAAGCTACAAGCCATCCACATACGCCACAAAAAGTTGGCTTTAGTCGCGAGCAATTGGCGCGCTGGCGGCACATTGCCCTATTTAGGTTGCCGCTTGGTGTTGCGCTGTGGCACCGCCCCTGAACAACCAAATCCAGCTGCCGTCTGGTTTGAGGGCGATCCTGATGCACCACAGGTCAACCAAGCCCTTTGGCTGCCCTTGCCTGAGGATGTCGATAGCGCGCGTCTGCGCGACTTATCACAGGCTTGGCTGCAGCAACGCGCCAAGGCTTGGTTTGAAAAGCGCTTGGCATATTTCAAGACGACCAGTGGCTTAGGCCCTAGCGCCTGGAAGCTCTCTTCAGCCAATACCCGCTGGGGGACATGCAATAGCGACGGACGCATTCTTTTAAATTGGCGTTTGATTCATTTTGAGCCCGTCGTCATCGACTATGTCATTGCCCATGAACTGGCTCATTTGCGCGTAATGAACCATAGCGCTGCGTTTTGGGATGTTTTGCAAACCATCTACCCTGACTACTTAGCAGGGCACCGTGCCTTGAGTGGTGTTTCGCCCGGTGACATGCCAGCGGTATGATGCTTTAAGAATGATTCATATGGAGCCCTAAAGATGAGAATCCTGCACACCATGTTGCGAGTCGGTAATCTTGACCACTCGATCGACTTTTACACCAACGTACTCGGCATGCGGCTACTTCGCCGATCCGACTACCCAACGGGTCGCTTCACCTTGGCGTTTGTGGGCTACCAAGAAGAGTCTGAAGGTGCGGTGATCGAACTGACCCACAATTGGGACACTAACAAATATGATCTCGGCGATGGCTATGGTCACATTGCACTTTTGGTACCCGATGCGGCCAGTGCTTGCGATTTGGTTCGCCAAAAAGGCGGCAAGGTGACCCGTGAGGCGGGTCCCATGAAGCATGGTTCAACCGTCATTGCCTTTGTTGAAGACCCAGACGGTTACAAAATTGAATTCATTGAACGCAAAACCGCTTAAACGAATGAATCCTGAGCTGACCTTGGCATGCTAAACGGTCTCTGGCTTGGTTTCTTTTTGGTGGGTGCCGCCGCTGGTTTGATCCAATGGATTTGGCTAGGCGACGCCGATGTCTTCTCTCGCATGGTGGCCAGTCTGTTTGACATGGCCAAACTCTCCGTCAATGTGATGGTGTTATTGTTCGGCACCTTGACGCTCTGGCTCGGTTTGTTGCGCATTGCCGAGCAAGCGGGTTTGGTGCAAACCTTGGCGCGCTGGCTGGCCCCCTTGTTTGCCCGCTTGATGCCAGAAGTGCCACGCGGTCATCCGGCGCTTGGGCTTATCACCATGAACTTTGCGGCCAACGGCTTGGGTCTAGATAACGCCGCCACACCCGTGGGCTTACGGGCCATGCGCGAATTACAAACACTGAACCCCAACCCCCAAGTCGCGACCAATGCACAGATTCTATTTCTGGTGCTCAACACCTCTTCCCTGACGCTTTTGCCGGTCACTATTTTCATGTATCGCTTGCAGCAAGGGGCGACAGATCCCACCTTGGTCTTTTTACCGATCTTGCTAGCAACCTGTGCATCCACCATTGCGGGTTTCTTAGCCGTCAGTTGGGTGCAACGACTGCCTTTACGTGACCCCGTGGTGCTGCTCTGGTTAGCCGGCACCGCGTTGGTCATGGGATCCATCATGGCGATGGCGGCAACGCTGGCCACAGCCACCTTGGCGCATGTCTCTAGCCTGGCTGGCAACTTAGTGCTCCTGGGCATCATTGTGCTGTTTTTAACAATAGGTGCCTGGCGAAAAATCCCGGTTTACGAGTCATTTATTGATGGCGCTAAACAGGGTTTTGACATTGCCAAAGACTTGTTGCCCTATCTGGTTGCCATGCTTTGTGCGATCGGCCTCTTGCGAGCCTCTGGCGCACTGACCTTCATGATTGAAGCGATTCGCTGGGGGGTCGAAATCATTGGTGGTGACACGCGCTTTATTGATGCTTTGCCCACGGCTTTCGTCAAACCCTTTTCTGGTAGTGCCGCCCGTGCCATGATGATCGAAACCATGCAGTTTCATGGCGTTGACAGTTTTGCGGGGCTGCTGGCGGCAACACTCCAAGGCAGTACGGAAACCACTTTCTACGTCTTGGCTGTTTACTTTGGGGCGGTGGGAATACAACGTGCGCGCCATGCGGTAGGTTGCGCCCTGTTTGCTGACTTCGCCGGTATTGTGACTGCCATCCTCGTTTGTTACGCCTTTTTTGGGGCCAGTTAGCGCTGGCCATTTCGCTCATGAAAATCGTTATCGCCCCCGACTCATTCAAAGAAAGTCTCAGCGCTTTGGCCGTGGCACAGGCCATAGAAAAAGGCATTAAAGCCGTCTTACCAAACGCATCGACGATTTGCATTCCCATGGCTGACGGCGGCGAAGGCACGCTGGCAACAGTGCTTCAAGCCACGGCGGGCCAATCGCGCGAGCTAACGGTGCTCGATGCGCTTGGGCGTCCCCGAACAGCTCAGTGGGGCTGGCTACCCAAGCAAACAGCCTTAATTGAAATGGCCAGTGCCGCAGGCCTAGAACAAGTGGCACCCATTGAACGCGATCCACTGCGAGCAGACACCTTTGGCGTGGGTCAGCTGATGTTGGCCGCCTTAGACGCTGGAGCAGACACCATCGTATTGACGGCGGGGGGCTCGGCTACCAACGATGGTGGCGTTGGCATGCTGCGTGCGCTCGGGGTTCGTTGGCTTGACCAGCACGATCAATTGCTGCCTGCAGGCGGTGCCGCCTTACTCAATCTCGCTCGCATCGATGCCAGTGGACTTGATCCTCGTTTGTCGCGCACCAAAATCATGATCGCCACCGATGTGAACAATCCACTTTGCGGCCCTAAGGGCGCATCAGCGACGTTTGGGCCACAAAAAGGGGCCACACCTGAAATGGTGAGCCTGCTCGACGAGGCCTTGTCGCGTTTGGCCGACTTCAGTGCGCAAGTTTTGTCACGCGATGAGCGCAACTCACCAGGCGCAGGGGCAGCCGGTGGTTTGGGGTTTGCCGCCATGGCGTGGTTAAACGCACAAATGCGACCCGGTGCTGCTTTGGTGGCCGAGCTCGTATCACTTGACCAAGCCATGCAATCAGCCGACTTGGCATTTACCGGTGAAGGCAGCATGGATGCGCAAACACTCCAAGGCAAAACGCCCATGGGTGTGATTGAAGTGGCGCAACGCCACGGTGTGCCCGTGATTGCACTGGTGGGACGTTTGGGTGATGGGTACCAGTCACTCTATGATGTTGGCTTAACGGCGGCCTTCAGCCTGGCCAACGGGCCCTTGGCGCTAGAGCAAGCCTGCCAACAAGCAGCAGAACTGCTTGAGGCACGCGCTTCAGACATCATGCGCACATGGCTGAAGGCGGCAGGCGCGCGGACAAGGCATCACTGATACGAATAAAACCCGCCACATCGACTTGCTCAGCACGATCGGTCGGTAACACCCCTATTTCCTCCCAGGGCAGCAATGCTGTCCAATCCCCAAAGGCACCCCTAAGCATCTTGCGGCGCTGAGAAAAAGCCCTTTGAACCACAGCAGCAAACATCGCATCGTGACGCGCACGTGGCCGATCCTCACCTAAGGGGACCATGCGCACCACGGCAGAAACCACCTTGGGTGGTGGCTCAAAAGCGCTAGGAGCCACATCAAAAAGCTTTTGCATGCGATACCGATACTGCAACATCACAGACAGTCTGCTATAGGTTGACGAACCAGCATCAGCCACCATGCGATCAACCACTTCCCTTTGCAACATGAAGTGCTGATCAACCACATGGTCTGCGGCTTGCAAGCAAGCAAACAGTAGCGGCGTCGAAATGTTGTAGGGCAAGTTACCGACCACGCGCAAATCAGGACCAAGTTTGGCGAAATCCACTTGTAGCGCGTCCTGCTCGATTATCGTCAACATCGATTCTTCATAGCGCTGGCGCAATCGCTTGGCCAAGTCACGGTCGATTTCAATCACCGTCAGGTGATTGAGCTTGGCCAGTAGGGGCGCCGTTAGCGCCGACAATCCCGGCCCAATTTCGACCAAACGATCCTTTGGACTCGGGGCGATGGCCTGAACGATTTGCTCAATCACACCCAAGTCGACCAAAAAATTTTGTCCGAATCGCTGCCTCGCCTGATGATTACCCGACTTAGCCTTCACTTGGCATCTGACCGAAACATTCGGTTATCAATAAAGGTCTGGTTGCGCACTTGCTGCAACCAAGCGTCAAAATTACTGGCCGCACGACGCAAGAACAATTCCTCGCGCGCGAGGTTGCGCCGGAACTGATCCGCCATGTCTTGAGAACGGCGCTCTTGGACTTCAATCAAGTGCCAGCCAAATTCAGTTTGCACCGGTTCGCTCAGCTGACCGATGGCCAAACTGTTCATGCTTCTCTCAAAAGGCAGCACGGTATCGCCTGGATTAATCCAGCCCAGTTCACCACCCTGCGGCGCTGAGGCATCATCGGAAACGGCGCGAGCAACCGCCTCAAAACTTTCACCGCCATTCACAATCCGCTGGCGGGCGTTTTCTAGGCGTTGACGGGCTTGATCATCACTCATCACTTCAGAGGTTTTGATCAATATATGACGCGCCTTGGTTTGATCTACCATTAAGGGGCCGTCGGGCACAGCCCTGCGAGTCGGCTCGGGCGGTGGTGGTGGCGCGGGCTGCACACCGCCGGCGCGACCAAGCACCTTAAGGATATGGAATCCTGCGGGACTGCGTAACACACCAGAAATCTGTCCCGCCTGTAAATTTCGCGCGTTATTGATGAAAAGACTTGGCCAGCCCTCAGCAGGTCTCACACCCATGTCACCGCCTCGCGCCGCCTCAGGACCATCTGAGTTTTCTGTGGCAAGCACAGCAAAATCTTGACCTTTACGCAGGTTCGCACGAATGCCGTCAATCCGTTTTTTTAATGCTGCCACCTGCTCATCGGAGGCTGACTCAGGCACTTGGATAAAAATCTGAGCGATCTGCATCACCAGTGGCTGAACGGGCTGGGGCTTCGGCGGTGGGGGCGGTGGCGGCGGTGGTGGTTCCAAACCACTGGCCTTGCGCGCAACCTGCTCTTTCAGAAAAACATCAACATCGGCGTCACTGACCCTAACGGTTGATTCCGCCTTGGCCTGGCGTACGCGATCAACCATGATTTCGCGGCGCAAGCGCTCCTCGTACTGCGGCCAAGTAAGGCCAACGGCTTTGACTTGACTTTTGATTTGAGCCACGGTGGTGTTGTTGCGCTTAGCAATGCTTTCCACGGCTCGAACCAAGTCTTGGTCGCTGACTCGCACCCCCATTCCTTCTCCCTCTTGCCGTATCAACGACTCAGTGATCAAACGGTCGAGCGCTTGGCGTTTAATTTCATCTTTCGCGGGCATGGGCTGGCGACTGTTGCGTATTTCAGTGGCAATCAGCGCAGCCCGCTGATCGACTTCAAGCACAGTAATGACCGCACTGCCGACCACTGCTGCGATGCCATCAACGGGTACTGATGCACGGGCTGGCGGCTGAGTTGGGGCCCTAAGGCCCTGTCCGTAAGCTTGGGTTGCCATGGCGAGGAGCAACAAACCAAAGATCAAAATAGAAACACGTTTCATCAAAACCATTATTCATACCTTTCAAACTTACCCACCGGCTTGATCGCTGGCGTGATGTTTTGGAAATTCGGAATGCTGCTACTCAATAGCCCCATGGGGTCTTGCCCCAGCCGACCCAAACCAGAGAGCTCAAGCTGAAAAAAAATCGCATCATTGACTGCGTTTGGATCAATCGCATAGCGCTGGTAGACGACACGCGCCGCCCAACAACAATCGCCTCGATACTCAAGTCCTGCAATCGCTTGCGTCACCCGCGGCACCACATCGCGCTCAGGGATGTTCAACAAAGAGTAATCGACGCGGCCAACAGAGTAGACATTAGCGCTTAAAGGCCATTGGAAAGCAAAACTAATTTGTTCTTGCCCCTGGGGCTGATAAACGCCCGTGGGGTTGCGTTGATAACGATACGACGCCGACAAGGTCGCGGCCCGCTTGGGATTAAAACGTGCAACAATTTGCGCTCGATCCCAATCGCCATCATACGGGTTGTACTGGAGATCAATGCTGGTGCTGAGTGTGTCGGTTAGGGCCGCCGAGGCGTTAATCAAAAATTCCGACCGGACATCAGAGCGCGGTGTTTCGCCTGGCAGCGTCACCAACTGATCCACAAAATAAATACGTTGTCCCACCGCAAACGCCGCGCGCTCAAATCCAGTCTCTTCATCGAGCAAACGCGAACCCAAGGCCAGCGTCAGCTGATTGGCGTTGGCAATACGATCCCAGCCCCCAGTGTAAATATTCTCTTGAAAAGCTTGTGCAAAGCTGAAGTCAGACAGCGTCGTGTCGTAGACCGGCAAATTGGATTGATCGCGATAAGGCACATTGAGGTAGTAGATCCTAGGCTCTAAGGTTTGGATGGCATTCAAACCAAAAAAGGAGGTTGGGCGCTCAAAGGTCATGCCGGCATCAATAGAGGTGATGGGCAAGACTCGATTATTACTAGATTCACGCCCCCCAATACCCGACAGCTGATACCATTCGGTCTCGTAGCGGGTGGTGTGCAAGCCGACTTTTGGGGTGATGTACCAACCTGGGCGCACGATCGGAAACGAAACCGAGTTGTAAGACACATAGCGCTGACCATCAGGGCCAAACTGTCGCCCTAGTCTGTCAGTTGGGCGATCAAACCAGACTGCCGCGTTTTCTGATTGCAAATCAAAACCGTTTTGATCAAACCGCGCGCCATTTAGCGTCACCCCAGGCACCAAGTTGTATTGCGGCACAATGTCGCCTAGCGTTTGAAAGGTGGTGTATTGAACATTCGCCTGCCAGTCACGATTGGACCACCCCGTAAACACAGAGCGCGGCAGGTAGGTGGTGGTGGCTTCATTGATGGCCAGGAGCGAAAAATCTTTGAAGTAGTCATCATCGGACACCCCGCTGATATTCCAACCGCCCGTAAATCCACTACCAAATGACTGATTGTGTTGCAGACTATAGAGCCAGCGATCCGTCCCAAGCTCAGAGTCGTGATTGAGGTAGGTACCGGCAATTTGGCCTTTGTAGGTTTCACCCAAATAACGAGACTCAGCACCAAGCATGAGGCCGCGCTTACTCATGGGGCGCGCCACCAAGGTGGCATCATAATTGGGGGCCAAATTCAAGTAATAAGGCAAGGTCAGGTCAAAACCAGTCTGGTTGGTCGTGGCGAAAGTTGGCAACAAAAAACCTGACTTGCGTTCGGGTCGCAGCGGAAAGGTGAGGTAGGGGGAAGCCAAGATTGGCACGCCTTTAAAAAACAGCACACCATTGCGAGCCACACCCTCGTTTTCGTCGTAATTCAGATCGACCTTGCTCGATTTGATGTACCAGGCGGGATCCGGGCAAGGACAACCACTGTAGGTCACATCTGTGATCGTCATTTCATTGCGATTGATCATTTCCGCCTTGGTACCAACGCCAGCACCGCCGTTGTCTAACCAAAACTGCGGAAAGTCGACATCACCAACATCAGTATTCAAGTTGTAACGCATGGACGGACCAATCACGATATTGCCGTTCTGCACCAGCCGTGCGTTGCCGGTGGCTGTGACGTCTTCCGTATTTTGGTTGTAATACAAAAAATCACCACTGAGCACACCATCGGCACGCCGTACCACCCCCTGCCCGTCGAGGGTTACGTTGCGCTCGACGTCACTTTGCATGGCGTCAGCCCCAAGATACACGGGCAATTCGTTATCAGGCACGGTCACGGGTCTGAGCATCGGTGACACCGTCAAGCCCCGTAAAATGGTCTGAGTCGACGCATCTGGCACCGGCTCTGGCGCCTGAGCCCAGACGAACGCTGACGTTGCCAGCCAGAGCAGGACAAAAGAAGGTCGTGTCAGTATCAAGCCCCTCAAACGGGGCTCCAATCAAGCAACAACATCAAAGCACTCTCAAACAATGAATGCGCCCAGTAGCGCGAAAGACGCTCTATTATAGAGACCGGTTAAACCGTCAACACAACAGCCAAACAAAACCACCCATGAGCCTCACCGAATCGACTGCCAAACCCCACCTTCACACCGCCCGAGACCATGCTTTGTTGCAATGGTTAAGCGATTTGGATCAATCACTTGCACTGGATATAGCCACTTTAAGGGCAGCCTCAAGTGACGCGAGTTTCAGGCGATATTTTCGGTTAAATGCGGCACAAAAAACACTCATCGTCATGGATGCGCCACCGCCTCAAGAAAATTGCCAACCCTTCATCGATGTGACACAGCGTTTGCAAGCCGCCTCAGTGACGGTGCCCGAGATTTTGGCAAACGACGTTACGCAGGGCTTTTTACTTTTAACCGATCTGGGTCAACACACCTATTACGACAAGATCGTCGAAGGCTGGCCGGATCAAACGCGACAAAGCCATTACTTGCTCGCGTTAGACGCCTTGGTTAAGTTACAGCAAGCCAACGGGCGAGGTCTGGCTGCCCTAGATCGCCAACGCCTCATTGATGAGTTGCAGCTGTTTCCCGATTGGTTTGTACAAAAACACCATGGCGTGACCCTAACCGACCAAGAAAACACCCAACTGACATTGATTTTTGCAACGCTGGCAAACGAGATTGCCAATCAGCCACAAGTTTTGGTGCATCGCGATTTCCACTCACCCAACTTAATGGTGTGTGATGATCCCGCGATGGGATCGAGCCCGGGCGTACTGGATTATCAAGACGCGTTGCTTGGCCCCATCAGCTACGACATTGCCTCTCTCGTGTTTGATGCGCGCACCACCTGGGAGGAGCCGCAACAGCTTGACTGGGCCATACGCTACTGGGAGCGAGCACGTGCTGCAGGCTTGCCTGTAGACCCGGATTTTGCGGTGTTTTACCAACAATACGAATGGGCTGGCCTGCAACGAAACTTACGCATTCTTGGGGTGTTTGCGCGCTTGAATTTACGCGATCACAAGCCGACCTATCTGAATCATTTGCCACGAGTTCTGCAGTACGTGCGCCAAGTGGGCACCCGCTATGGTGTGTTCAGACCGTTGATACGACTGCTTGATCGCCTTGAAGGCATTGAGCCCCAGACCAAGTTGACCTTCTAATATGAAAGCAATGATCTTGGCGGCTGGCCGTGGCGAGCGCATGCGACCACTCACTGACCACACACCAAAACCGTTGCTGTTGGTCGCGGGCCAACCCCTTATCGTTTGGCACTTAAGGCGCCTGGCCGCAGCCGGTATTCATAACGTGGTCATTAACCACGCTTGGTTGGGCGAACAAATCGAGGCCACGCTCGGTGATGGCCATTCCTGGGGGGTCAGTATTCAGTACTCACCCGAGCAGACCGCCCTAGAAACGGCTGGTGGCATTGCAAACGCCTTACCGCTCCTAGGTGCAGATCCCTTTTTGGTGCTAAATGGTGATGTTTGGTGTGACTGGCCGCTTGAGCGAGCATTGGATAGGTTTGGTAAGACGCCGTCACCCACTGATCCACTGGCGCACCTTGTGTTGGTGCCAAACCCCAGCCATCATCCCGAAGGCGATTTTTCTATCGGTCCGCAAGGCCGCTTAAGTCCTCACCACCGGCCTCTATTGACCTATGCCGGATTGGGTGTTTTTTACCCTGAGCTTTTTGCTGGGATTGCGCGCCATGAGCCCAGTGCCCTAGCGCCCTTGCTCAAACACGCCATGGCGCAAGGGCGGGTCACCGGTGAGCGACATGCTGGTCAGTGGATGGATGTCGGCACGGTCGAACGCTTGAGCGCGCTTGAGCAGCTGCTGCGCTGAATTAATTTGCAACCACTTGTTGCAGTGCTAGGACAGCAACGACCGCTTGGCGTTATCCTTACAGCTGTAACAATTGCTGTGTGGCGGTGTTGCACTTTTTTATTCACGTCAGGGAATCAGTCGTATGGGAATTTTCGGGGGATCACGTCGCCAGGTCTTTAAGCCATCGCCGTACGACACACGACGCCGTTCGAAAGGATTGCCACGCTGGTTCACTTTGTTGGTTATCGGGATTCTCATTGGTGGTGGTGGTGTCTTGATGCTACAGGCCAGCTACGGGCCCAAACGGCTCACCTTGATTGAATCGCAACGTCTCACCGACGAACTGGCCTCGCTGTCGCTTGAGCGTCAACAGCTACAAGCCAAAGTATCAACATTGGAAAATCGCCTTAAGACAGCGCAGGGACAAGCTGACCAATCGATCAATGCGCTCGAAGGTGATCTCTCTAAACTGCAACAGCGCGTCAAGCCCTTGCAAGACGAAGTGTCCATGTTTTTGAAAGCCATCACCAGCAATGTCAAAATGGATCCAGTGGGTATTTCAGGTGCGAGCTTCGTTCAGCCTAATAACGGTGAGACACTTAACTATCACATCCTAATCGTCCAAGAAAACGACCAGCAACCGACCTATGATGGGCGTATTGAAGTCACGTTCGAAGGCCGTTATCCCAATGGCAAAACAGGCGCCATCAAGGCCTTGGTTGTGCCCTTTTCCGTGGGTCACTACCAGCATTTGAGCGGTGAGCTGACCTTCCCGAATCAGTTTCAAGCGTCAAGGGCCACCTTGCGCATCTTCCAAGGCGATAGCAAACGAGCTTTAAGTTATCGAACGTTTAGCGTCACGCAAAGCAAATAAACACCCAGTCTGAACAACAAAAAGCCGTCGATGCGTATAAATGATATCCTAAGTATATTTTACCTTCTGGAGGGAATCATTTGAATGAGTACGTCAACAGCGGCACCCGGTTTTAGGCTTGAACACGATTTACTGGGTTACCGAGAAATTCCAGAGAACGCCTACTATGGCATTCACACCCTACGTGCGCTAGAGAATTTCCCAATCACCGGTCAACCCATTTCTTTGGCTGGCGACTTAATCAACGCTCTGGCTGAAATCAAAATCGCCAGCGCACTGGCCAACCGCCAATTGGGCATGCTTGACGACCATCACTGCAAAGCCATTGTCAATGCCTGCCAAGAAATCTTAAACGGTCAGTGGCACGAACAATTCCCAGTCGACTTGATACAAGGCGGCGCAGGCACGTCCACCAACATGAACGCCAACGAAGTCATCGCCAATCGGGGCTTGGAGCTCATGGGGCACCTGAAAGGCCAGTACCAGCACTTGCACCCTAATGAACATGTCAACATGAGTCAATCGACCAATGACGTGTATCCGACCGCATTAAAGCTCGCCACCTATCGCGGTTGCGAGCGACTGATCGCACGCATGGATAGCTTGCAAGCCGCGTTCGAAAGAAAAGCGGTCACCTTCAAAGATATTCTTAAAGTGGGACGCACGCAATTGCAAGACGCCGTACCCATGACCTTGGGCCAAGAGTTTCACACCTACTCGGTGATGGTTTGCGAAGACATCACGCGTTTGCGCGAAGCGTTACCACTCATATGTGAAATCAACCTAGGGGCAACTGCCATCGGCACGGGCATTAACACCCATCCCGACTATTCGCGCCAAGTACTCGATCATCTGAAAGGTGTGACTGACTTACCGCTAAGCACAGCCCCCAATTTGATTGAAGCCACCCAAGACGTGGGATCCTTCGTGCAGCTCTCCGGTGTCCTCAAGCGTATCGCCGTGAAGATTTCGAAGATCTGCCATGACTTGCGCTTGCTCTCAAGCGGTCCACGCGCTGGTATCGGCGAAATCAGTCTACCCGCACGCCAAGCCGGTTCGAGCATCATGCCTGGCAAAGTCAACCCCGTGATTCCAGAAGTCGTCAATCAAGTCGCTTACGAAGTCATTGGCAATGATGTCACCATCAGCTTCGCGGCTGAGGCCGGGCAATTGCAACTCAATGCCTTTGAGCCCATCATTGCTTACGCCATGTTTCGCAGCATCTCCCATTTGACCAACGCCTTTCACACGCTAGAGATCAACTGCATTGATGGCATCGAACCCAATCTTGATGTTTTAAAAGAACACATGGATCGATCAATCGTCTTGGTCACCGCCCTTAACCCATACATCGGTTACCAACACGCCACCGAGGTTGCTAAAACAGCCTTAAAGACTGGGCAACGGGTCTACGATATCGTGCTTGAACGAGGCCTACTGACCAAGGCGCAACTCGACGAGATCTTGCAACCAGCCTCTCTAACCGCACCGCGGGCCATCATCCGATAGCAAGCAACTACCGCAAGAGCCAAAATTAAAAACAAGATAAATGAGGACTATATTCCCAGAAAAACAGGAGGAACTGGGAATATAGTCCCGATACAGATCAACCAATGCCAAAAAAAAGATTTACACCGAATACTGTTTCCAAAGCAACGCAAAGCACTGCTGTGCTTTGGCGAAGACCTGTTATTGGTCATGAAACGTCGTGGGATAACCAAGCAGATGATGTGCGACAGCACAGGCTTCGACAACAAAACCGTCAACAAGGTCTTTGCTGGTGACCCGGGCTTGGCTATTGGTACTTATATCAAGGTAATGGCAGTGCTTGGGATGGAACAAAACTTTACCGACATGGCCGCGCACGACGAGGTTGATATCAGACTTCAAAATATCCTGTTGCTACACGGCAAAGCCAAGTAGCAACAGACAAACAATGTCAATAAGCCGTTGGGCTTTTACCTATCGTTGCACTGCCGCTACGATTGCTCGCAACGGTAACGCTCAAGATTGGCTTCATTGGGTGGATACAGTCCAGGCAAAGGATGGCCGAGCTCGACTTGCTTAATGATCCAAGCCTCCAGGCGTTCCTGCTCTTGCGCGACAGCTAAAACCTCTTCGAGCAAGGCCTCTGGAATGACCACGGCACCGTCGTCGTCAACCACAATAACGTCGCCTGGAAATATCGCCACACCACCACAGCCAATCGGTTGTTGCCAATCCACAAAAGTCATACTGGCCACCGCTGGTGGGGCAGCCGCGCCACGACACCACACGGGCAGTCCTGTTTGCAGCACACCCGCTAAGTCTCGAACCACACCGTCTGTCACCAGTGCGGTGACTTCGCGTTTGGCAATCCGTGCGCACAAAATATCGCCAAAGATACCGGCATCGGTCACACCCATGGAATCGACCACAGCAATGCAACCGGCCGGCATGGCCTCAATGGCGGCACGCGTTGACGTGGGTGAGTTCCAAGAAGCGGTGGTGGCCAAGTCTTCACGCGCTGGCACAAACCGCATCGTAAAAGCACGGCCCACCAAGCGAGGCTGACCAGGACGAATCGGGCTCGTGCCGCGTAACCAGACGTTACGCAGCCCTTTTTTTAACAAGATAGTGGTGATGGTGGCTGTTGAGATCGTCTGTAGCGTTTGAACGGTGACAGGATCGAGTGACATATTGATATCAGCATTGTTGGTCATGATGTGTTTTCTCAGTTAGGCCAGTTGGTTCAGTCGCTGTTGTTGGCGAGCCAGCAAGTATTCAATTTCAGCAATGTCTTTGGCAGACAGCGCGGGCCCGGGCTTGCGCACGGTGGCCGAGGCAATCGCGCCGCGCTTGGCCAACACATATTTTCTGACGGCAAGACCGATGCCTGCTTGCTGCTCATAACGGGCAAACGGCAGATACGCATCGAACAGATCAAACGCACGGTCCTTGTCACCAGCGGCAAAGGCTTGACAGACTTGCACCATCATTTCAGGAAAGGCGAAGCCGGTCATGGCGCCGTCAGCGCCGCGCTCAAGCTCTTCGGGCAAGAACAAACCACCACCGTTGCCCGTCAAAATCGAAATTTGGCGCAAAGTCTGTTGGGCTTGCGCCGCCCGGATCGCCGAGAGCTTACCCAAGCCAGGACTGTCTTCGTGCTTGAGCATGACGCAGCGAGGCGACTGAGCAATCACTTGCATCACCACCGCTGGGGACATTTGTACGCCGGTTGAGTTGGGGTGATCTTGCAATACCCAAGGCACATCAGGCCCTAAGGTCTCGTTAACCATGGCGAAATAAGAGCGGATCTGATCATCAGTGCGTACGTGGTGAGCGGGCGCCACCATGACACCGGCTGCCCCCATATCCATCACGCGTTTTGTGAGTTCGCCCATTGACGCAAAACCCGCGGCAGACGCACCGACCACAACCGGGACATGGCCATTGACTCGCGCAAGGACACGCTCGACATATTGCGCGGATTCCTGTGCGGTTAGTTTTGGGGCTTCGCCCATAATGCCCAGCACCGTTAAACCATCAACGCCCTGTTCGAGGTAGAAATCCACCATTCGATCGGTGCTCTCGAGATCAAGCGCACCATTCTCGGCAAAAGGGGTAACGGTGATGAGATAAACCCCACGTGCATTCTCATCAAACGTTTGGGTCGAAACAGTCATGGTCACATCCTCAAAAGGGGTAAAAATTTTATAATGGTTTGACCACAGTCTTAGCCTGGGCTCTCATTCAAAATAGACATGGCCACATCGCGGCCGCTTAAGTACGCTTGTTCGACACGGCTATGCGTCAATCCGTCACCACAAACGCCCAAACGCTGCTGCGTGTGCCACAAACTTGACCCCAATGTGGCCAGCCCTGGGGTTCGACGCGCATACAGCCAACGGTGCGCCATGGCCGTTTGAATATTCACCATTTGCGCCACACCGAGTTGCACCAAAAATGCTTTTTGTAATTCGTCGATGACCACTGTTTTGTCAGCATTTAGGTTCTGCTCAGTCCAAGTCGAGGTGGCCTGAATCACCCAGTCTTGTTGACGCTCATTTTTTGATCGATCGGGCTTACTGTCATTGCGAGCCCACCAGCCGATGGGGCCTGACTCAGGCTGGCCTGCTTGGAGCGTGGTCGCCACAGGCTCGGTGCTCAGCATCACGGTCCAACACGGCAACAAAGGAATGGCGGCCAAGCTCGCTGCCCAGTCGGCTCGGTGGGGTTGCAACAAGGGCACGGCCTGCTCGTTGGGCACAGCGAGCACCACCGCATCGAATGTTGTCTCAGTCGCGTTATCGCAAGCGGTTGCAGGTGCTCCCTCTTCGAAGACCATTTGCCAATGACCGTCCAGCCATTTAATGGCTGAAACACGCGTGTTGGGCACCACGTTTAAATCTTTGGCTTGCGCCCGGGCCAGTGAGTTCATGCCAGGGTTAGCCACGTACCAAGGCTCAGCCGGATTGGGTTGGCGCATTACCGGCGACCATTGCGAGACAGTGCCCTGGGCTATCAAACCATTAACCCAGTCGGTAAAGACAGGGTCTCGAGCCGTAAAGTATTGTGTGCCATGGTCAAATGTCGCCCAGTCGACGCGTCGCGTTGACAACCGACCACCAACACCGCGTGACTTTTCAAAGACGGTCACCGCCAACCCCGCTTGGGTCAATTCGCGCGCGCAGGTCAAACCCGCTAAGCCCGCGCCCACGACTGCCACTCGTTTGATGGTCATTGCGTTCTCTACCTATTGCTCATAAATTCGCTAAAAATGCCCGTCCAACGGCATCAGTGCCCAAGTCACCACCCATGTCGCGCGTGACTTTACCCTCGCGAATGGTTTTAACCATGGCGGCCTCAAGCCGTTGAGCCACTTCAAGGTATTGGGGCTTGGCTTTGCGCTGTGAATACCAGCTTAACAGCATCGCTGCTGACCCAATTTGGCTTAAGGGGTTGGCTATGTTTTGACCGGCAATGTCGGGGGCCGAGCCGTGGGCAGCTTGCGCCATGGCAAAGTGGTCAGCAGCATTGATGGATGCCGCCATCCCGAGGCTACCAGCCAATTCGGCAGTCAGGTCAGACAAGATATCGCCAAACATATTAGTGGTCACAACCACATCAAAGCGCTCAGGTTCGCGTACAACGAGCGCCATCATGGCGTCAACAATCACCGAGTCCACCGTCACATCAGGAAACTCACGGGCAACGGCCTCGCATGTCTGCACAAACATGCCGTCACCAATCTTCAAGACATTGGCTTTGTGAACGATGGTGACCCTCTTGCGTCGCGTCATGGCCAGCTCAAACGCACGGCGTGCAATGCGCTCGCAGCATACGCGTGTGATCCGTCGCAGTGACACCACCACATCATCAGTCACCAGCATCTCACTGCCACCTGACACCATGTTGCGATCAGCATAAAAACCTTCGGTGTTTTCTCGAACAACCACCAAATCAAACGGCTTAATGCGGATCGGCGCCCCTTCAAAAGTACGCGCCGGCCGAATGTTGGCATACAGATCAAAGTACTTTCTAAAGAACTTCGAGGGGTTGATACGGCCATTGGCGTCATCATGCAAATCATGGGTGGTCATGGGCCCCATCATCAAAGCATCGGCGGCTTCGATCGTCTTGATTAGCTCAGGGCGAACCGTGGTACCGAATTTCGCCAAACTGTCGAGACCCGCGATCTCATGGACTAAATCAAGAGCCACGCCGCTTTGCTGGGCTGCTTTTTCAAGCGCCGTCACGGCCACGCTGACCGTCTCAGGGCCGATGCCATCACCGGGTATCACCACTAATCTCATCAATTTTCCTTTTTATTTGTCATGTGAAACCGACATTCCTCTGACCGTCTAATCGGATATCTATCAAAGATAACAAACTGGCGCCCAATCTGTGCTGGATTGAACACACAAACCCCTCTCTCTGGTTTAATTGGGTGTTGCGACGCACAAAACCACATCATGCCAAATATTTCTCCTTTCATCATCTTGCGCTTACCCATCGTTTGGCAAACGATTTGTTTGCTTGCCGTGGCGCTCTTACTGACCGCCTGTGATGCACCAGAAGTTGACAGTACAGTGATCCAATCGCGACCAGTGGTTAAAACCGTCGCTGCTCAGGTGGCGATAGCCCCACAACTGGTCTTGTCAGGCACGATTCAAGCTGCCCGACAAACCCCCGTTTCATTTCAAGTGGGTGGTCGCATTGACCGTCGCTTGGTACAAGCTGGCGACGTTGTCACCCCCGGTCAAGTCCTCTTCACACTCGACACCCGCGATCTCGAGCAAGCCTTGACGCTCGCCCAAGCCGAGGTTTCAGCGGCACAGTCGTCCGTTAAAACCATGCAAGATGAATTACAACGCAGTCAATCGCTTTCGAAATCCGGCTTTATCAGTCAACAAGCCCTTGATCGAGTCGAGCAAATCACCCAAGAAAGCCAGACCCGACTGGATGCAGCGCTTGCGCGCGCACAACAGGCCCGTTTTGCCTTGGGGTATGCCACGCTGACGGCACAAGACCACGGCATCGTGACTGAAACTTTGGCTGAAGTGGGTCAAGTGGTCACCCCTGGCCTTGCGGTTACTCAGTTTGCGCACGCCGGTCCCGTTGACATAGAAGTGTTTCTGCCACAGGGCTTGAAAGCGCCAGCTAGCGGTGTGGTGTCTATCGGCGATCAACGTTGGCAGGCAGCCTTACGTGAAGTCGCTGGGGCAGCTGACCGCGCTTCACGCACCATTCGCACGCGCTACACACTACTGGGCCAAGACATGGCGCCACCCATTGGCTCAGTGGCACAACTCACCATCACCACGGGTGAACCGGGTCAGAACGTGATTCGTGTCCCCCTTGGCGCTTTGGATGAACGCGGTCAAGGCGCACAGGTCTGGATCGTGGTTGACGGTTTCACGCAAGCGGTACCGGTTCAAGTGTTGTCGCTATCGACAGAAACCGCACAGGTGCAATCGACTTTGGCGCCTGGCGTCCCCGTCATCGCCATGGGTACTCATCTTTTACAGCCAGGGATGGTCGTACGAGTGCAGCCCAGTCTAGCACCATGAGTTTCCCGAATCTGTCGGCGCTGGCTGTTCGCGAGCGATCGGTCACGCTATTTTTTTTGATCTTATCCATCATCGCGGGTCTATACGCATTCAATTCGCTCGGGCGCGCCGAAGACCCACCCTTTACCGTTCGGGTCATGGTGGTTTCAGTGCTTTGGCCAGGGGCCACACCCGCTGAATTGCAGAACCAAGTCGTCGATCGCCTCGAGCGCCGCATACAAGAGGTGGATTACTTTTTAAAAGTCGAAACAACCATTCGACCCGGTCGGGCCGACATGATGGTTGAGTTTGAAGATTTCTCGCCCAGCGAAATCGTGCCAGACCTTTTCTACGAAGTCCGAAAGCGCATGCTAGACGAGTCACCTCGCCTGCCAGCCGGTGTCATAGGCCCCATTGTCAATGACGACTTCTCTGACGTCTATTTCTCAATGATTGCTTTGACTGCGCCCGGTCTGCCGATGTCAGAACTGGTCAAAGATGCCGACAACATTCGAGACCGCTTACAACGCGTTGATGGCATACAAAAAGTATTTTTGTTAGGCGAAAGACCGCAACGTCTGCACATCAACTTTGATCGTGCCAAACTGGCCAACCTCGGACTCTCAGCAAATGAGGTGTTAACCGCTATTGAAGCCAACAACGAATTAGTGCCCGCGGGGCAAATCGAAACCGAAGGCGCACGAATTTACGTGCGAATTGATGCGGGCTTAAGTGACCCGCAAGACTTGGCCAACGTGGCGCTTCGAGTCAACAATCGCGTCATTCGATTAGGCGACATTGCTGAAGTCGAGCGCGGCTACGAAGAGCCGCCCACCTATATGATTCGCGCCTCAGGACAAGACAGCGTGCTGCTCGGTGTGGTTGCCGCCGACGGTGAAGACGGGTTGGCGCTTGGCGAAAGGCTATCAGCCTTTCTCGCGCTCGAGCGTAAGGAACTGCCACTGGGCATGTCTTTAACCCAAATCACCAACCAAGCTGATGCCATTGCACAGGCCGTCGATTTGTTTCAAATTAAGTTTTTGGTGGCCATGGCCGTTGTGATGGCGGTCAGCATCTTAGCCATTGGTTTACGCGCTGGCTTGATTGTTGGCCTGTCGATTCCGTTGACCTTAGGCCTAACCTTTGTGCTGATGAAACTCACCGGCATGAACCTTGATCGTATTTCGTTGGGTGCACTCATCATTGCGCTAGGACTGTTGGTTGATGACGCCATCATCGCCATTGAAATGATGATCGTTAAGATGGAACAAGGCTGGGATCGTGTGCGGGCGGCAAGCCATGCCTGGGAGGTAACAGCAGCACCCATGCTGTTTGGTACTTTGGTAACCGTAGCCGGATTTGTGCCGATCGGCTTTGCACGCTCAGCCGTGGGCGAATACGCGGGCGGCATTTTTTGGGTACTGGCCTTTGCGCTATTGGTATCGTGGCTGGTTGCTGTGACCTTTACGCCCTATCTGGGTGTCAAAATATTGCCCGAAATCAAACGAAACACAGCACCAATCGCAGAAGGTCAACACAACGCACACGACTTGCTCTACCGAGACCCAGGCTATGAACGGCTGCGCGCCATCATCACGTGGTGCGTCACCCGTCGAAAACGCGTCGTCCTTGCCACACTGGCAGCCTTGGTATTGAGCATTGCCGGTATGGCTGGCCCTGTCGAAAAACAGTTCTTCCCAAGCTCTGATCGACCTGAGGTTCTGATTAGCGTCTATTTGCCTGAAGGCTCAGCCATCGGTGTGACCGATGCGGTGGTTCGTGCCTTAGAGAAAGATCTCATCGACCGACCCGAAATTGAAACGCTTTCGGCCTACATCGGTGCTGGCGCACCGCGCTTTTTTATTTCAGCCAATCCCGAACAACCCAATCCAGGCTTTGCCAAATTGATTGCGGTGACCCAAAACGACAAAAGCCGAGAAACACTGATCGAATTTCTCAATGGTCAAATTGCTGAAGGCACCTATGCTCAAGCCCGTGTGCGGGTTGCACGGCTTCTTTTTGGACCGCCGGTGGATTGGCCTGTGAGCTTTAGGGTAACGGGGCCTGACACGGGGGTTTTGCGCACCATTGGCCATCAAGTGCGTACCGTGATGCAACAAAACCCTCACCTGGTTGATCCCAACTTAGACTGGGATGAGCGCGCACCGACCCTTGACCTAGACATGGACACCCAAGTGTTACAGACCATGGGCTTAACACCGCGCGACGTGGCCTTGCAATTACAGTTCCAACTCAATGGCGTACCCGTCACCAACGTGCGTGAAGGCACACGCAGCGTGCAAGTGCGCGCGCGAATGGCGCCCACTCGCGGCGAATTGCTCGAAGGCATTGAAATCATCACGCCAGGTGGTGCCAAGGTGCCGCTGACACAACTCGGTACAACCACCATTACGTTTGAAGATCCTGTTATCAAGCGCTACAATCGTCAGCCTTTTCTGTACGTTAATGGCGATGTAAAAGGCGCTCAACCACCCGATGTGACCATGGCGGTCTGGGATGCGCTTGGCTCGGTGCGCGCTGACTTACCGGAGGGATACGCCATCAGCATTGCCGGATCCATTGAGCAGTCGGCAAAAGCCGATGCTTCCATCCAAAAACTCCAGCCCCTGATGGTCGCACTGATGCTGGTGTTCATCATGCTACAGATGCGCAGTTTTTCTGGGATGTTTATGGTGGTGGCCACAGCACCACTGGGGTTGATCGGAGCGGTATTGGCTTTGTTGTTGTTTTCTCAACCGTTTGGCTTTGTGGCGCTGTTGGGGCTAATTGGCTTGGCTGGCATTTTGATGCGCAACACCCTGATTTTGACTCAACAGGTGGCGGACAATGCCCTCGAAGGCATGGCACCAAGACAGGCTGTGATAGAAGCAGCCGTGCAACGGGCTCGACCCGTGGTGTTGACCGCTGTGGCTGCTGCCCTGGCGTTTGTGCCATTGACTCTCGATAGTTTCTGGGGACCTTTGGCCTACGTTTTGATTGGCGGTGTGTTGGTTGGGACTGCGATTACCTTGTTATTTGTGCCCGCGCTCTACGCGTGGTGGTTTCGCATCGGAACGCGACCTGAGGGCAACCCAGAGAGCTAATATGTGCAGGTAAGCAAACCGAACCGTATGCTTGACGCTAACCCGCACGACAAACAAGCTGACGCGAGCTCGCCTAACCATTATGCTCAATGACGATTAAAATCCTCCGAAGAAAAATCAAAGCAATGACCAAACTCCGTGAAGACATTACCCTAGAAATACTAAACCAACGATCAAACGATAATTTACCCGGCTTGATGGGGGTGGTATTGACAGAACTTAAGTCGCAAGAAGTACAAAGTCGCATGATGCTTAAAAGCATTCACTTCGCCCCCAACACTTACCTACACGCGGCCAGCGTGATTGCGGTTGCCGACACCACCTGTGGCTATGCCACGGTGGCGCATTTGCCGCCCGGTGCACATTCGTTCACCACGATTGAACTCAAAAGTAATTTTTTAGGCACCACACGAGGCAGTGAAGTGCACTGCGTGGCGAAAGCCCAGCACCTGGGTCGCAATACCCAAGTGTGGGATGCTGAGGTGTTTGATGCTGAAAATGGTAAAAAAATTGCTATCTTTCGATGTACCCAAATGATTCTCTGGCCTAAACCCAAGGAAATAACATGAGCGATGTTGTCCGAGTTGACATGGTGTCAGATGTGGCCTGCCCATGGTGCGCCATTGGTTTGACCACGCTAGAAAAGGCAATGGCCATCACTGAAAAAATGTCGCACGGTCAGATCACCGTTAGCGTCCACTTGCAGCCCTTTGAACTCAATCCTGACATGCCCAGCGGCGGCGAAGAGGTCATTGGCTACCTGGCAAACAAGTACGGCATTTCAGCGCAACAAGTGCGGATTAACCAACAACGTATTTATGACCGAGCTGCCGAAGTGGGATTTGATTTCCATCCGGAGGGTCGTAAACATGTCTACAACACCTTCAACTGCCATCGCTTGATTCATTGGGCCCAGACCGAACAAAGCCCAGAGTCCGCGCTGATGCTTAAAAAAGCCCTGCTCGCGGCCTACTTCACGACCGTGGAAAATATGGATGAACCCGACACCTTACTTGCCGCTGTTGCCCAAGCGCAGCTCGACACTGAGCGGGCACGCGAGGTATTGCTAAATGGAGAGTATGAGCAAGCGGTTAGAGCCGCTCAGACACGCTATAAAATGCTTGGCATCCAAGGTGTGCCAGCCTTTATTTTGAACAATAAGTTTTTGGTCGAAGGGGCTCAGCCCGTCGAGCACTTGGCTGCCGCTATTCAGCAAGCCGCCAAACGGGCTCGCGAGGACGAATCCAGCGAGTCCTTGTGACGCCTTCGTTCATCTAAAAAAACACGATAAAACGAGTAGGAGACAGCAACAAATGACAACAACAAACTTAGTGCTTGACGTTAAACCAATCGCTGGTTCTATCGGGGCTGAAATACATGGGGTTGACCTTTGCGCCCCCCTCTCTGACGAGGACATCCAGGCCATTCGAGACGTTTGGCTTGAGCATGGCGTTATTTTCTTTAGAAATCAGCCGCTTGAACCGAGTGCCTTTCAGGCATTTGCCGAGCGATTTGGTGACGGGGTCGAGTATCCCTTTGTCAAAGGCATACCTGGGCACCCCATGATCATCCCAGTGCTAAAGCTGCCACATGAAACACATAACTTTGGTGGCATCTGGCACACCGACACCGCTTATCTCGCCGCCCCACCCATGGCCACCATGCTAGTCGCACGCGAACTCCCTCCTAAAGGGGGTGATACATTATTTGCCAGCGGCTATGCCGCCTACGAAGCCCTTTCCGACGGATTAAAAAAGACCCTCAGCACCCTCAAAGCGGCCAATTGCTCATCGAAAGCTGAAGTCACCAAAACCCGTGAAGACCGCGTTGCTGACTCGGCCACTGACAAAGCCAATCAAGCACTGATTGGCGAGCATCCCGTGATTCGTACCCATCCTGAAACCGGCCGTAAAACGCTTTACGTCAACCCCGCTCACACCACACACTTTGTGGGCTGGACTGAACAAGAAAGTCAGCCGCTACTGAATTTTCTCTTTGCCCATCAGGTCAAACCAGAGTTCACCTGCCGCTTTAATTGGCAAGTAGGTTCAATCGCACTTTGGGATAATCGCTGCGTATTACACAACCCAATTAACGACTATCACGGCCACAAACGCTTACTACACCGAATCACCCTAAAAGGCGATGTGCCTGTTTAAGACACGTGATCACACGAAGCCTGAAGGATGCCTGGGACGTCTCGATTAAGCCAACGTTTATTGACGGCATAAACATCGCTGTGGATGTCTGCATAAACCGTTAATCGTTGCTGAACCACTGCCATGACCTCATCTTGGGGCACGATTTGGTCAGCAAAACCAGCCGCTAGGCACTGCTCTGCGTTGAGCCTTTCTGCTCGCTGGACCAGCGCTTGTATGGCCCTAGGCTCGAATCGTCGGGCAGCAATCGCGGCACCAATCGGCGTGGGTAGATTAAGTTTGGATTCGGGCAATGAAACCCAAGCACTTTGCGACAACACAATCTCGTCACAGGCACAAGCCAACATCAATCCCGCCCCGATCGCAGGCGCATGAACGGCTGCAATGACAGGCTTGGGACAATTAACCACGTCAATCAAGCAACGCAGTAAAAACCTCAATTGCTTTGCCTCGGCCTCTTTGTGCGCAAGGTCAGCATATTCCTTGACATCAGCGCCCGCGCAAAATGCTTTTTGACCATCAGCAGCCAACACCACTGCGCGAACACTAGGGTCTTTTTGTGCGGTGATGAAAGCGTGGTGAAGTTGATCGTAGATCGCCTCATTTAGGGCGTTGACCGGCGCTCGCGATAAGGTAAGCGTCAATATCCCAGTGTCGTCATCTAAATATGTATGCAACATCGCGTTTACTTGGGTTTGGTTGACAAGGCAGTCGTTGACTGCCACTGCTGGCTGTAATCTGCACGGCGCCTTTCGGTGAATGCATTCAACCCCTCCTGCCACTCGTCTGAAGACGTCTCACGTAAAGATGTGTCCACCGTGGCCCAATCCGTATGCGCATAGTGATTGGCATAGCGCTTGGTCAATGCCAGCGCGTCAGGGGCCGCACGGCTGACAATTCGTTGGGCCAAAGCCACTGCAGCGGGTACAGATTGCCCATTGGCAACAACGTCATTGACCAGTCCATGAGCATGAGCCTGTTGAACCAAAAGCTTATCGCCGGTGTAAGCAAAAAAAAGCAGTGTTCTTAACCCGACTATTTGTTGCAACCGCTGCAATGCCGTATTGGCAATCACGCCGTGCTGCACTTCTGGCAAACTAAACCACGAGTCTTGGCTTGCAATGGCGAGATCGCAGCTCAGCATCAATTCAAAACCACCACCAATGGCAGCGCCATCGATCGCGGCAATCACGGGCCGAGGGTCTGTTGCCAAACGCTCAAAGACCCGACCCGGTTCAAACGCTGGCGCTAAGCCATCCATCCAACTGTTTTTTAAATCGTCGATATTGGCGCCCGCACAAAAATAAGGCCCCGTAGACGCCACCACCAAAGCCCGTGCCGAACGAACCGACTCACTATCTAGCGCCGATAGGAACGCCGTCACCAACGTAACAGAAAGCGCATGATGAGTCTCTGGCTCAGCCAACCAAACAATAGCCACATCGCCCTGCCTCTCGATGGTGACTGCCATTATTGCTTTGGTGCCAAATGGGCGCCCGCTTCATGCTCGATGCGCATGTAGATCTCTCCAGCCATGGGTTGCCTGATTTCTTCGATAATGTGCCCAACAAGACCAACGGCTCGAGCTGCCACGGCCAATCCTCGACAGTAACGCCACGACACACCCATTTGCGACACCACGGCAGCCATGGCCGCCGTCACGTTCACAGGCAAAATCTTTCCGGTTCGCTCTTCTGCCTTTTGCCCAATCAAAGTAATGAGTGTGGCATAGGGTCCGTCATAACCGGTTTCTTTGGCGACTTTAAACAGTGCCACCGTACGCGGGTCAATCGGTTTATGAAACGGGTGTCCTATGCCAGGAATAATTGCTTTACGACCCAGAAAATCATCCACGATCGCTTGTGCCTTGAGTTCAAGGTCGCCTGGATTATTGGGATCGGTGATCGCCTCTTGCAACATTTTGGCAGCCTGATCCAAAGAGCCTACAAACACTGACCCCAAACCCAACAGTCCCGCAGCCACAGCGGCCTGCACTGATTCGGGCGCGCCAGAAAATGTCAAACGCGTCGACAACGATGACGGTGTTATGCCGTGTTCAACTAGGATCACCATGACGGCATTGAACATTCGTCGCTCGTTTTCGTCTTTGGGGAGACGGGCAAAGATCTGCAAAAAAGCCATTTGCCCAAAATCAATCTTGCCCACCAAATCATCACAAAGATTGTGTCCATGGATCAGGATTCGATCAGGGGCACTCCATGCAATATCGGATTTAATCTCAGTTCGCTTCATACTTTTCGCTCGCTCTCAATGGCGTGAATAACAATCGCTTGCGCACTGTCACGCAGCTTGTTTTTAAGAATCTTTAGACCGTTTGGTCCTTCTTTGCGGGGGTAATCATCAACAAAAACGAAATATGACGGTACCTTGTAATTGGCAAGACCGGCACGGCAGTGTTCATGCAGGGCATGATCGTTTAATGAATCGGCTAGCTTTCTGACAAAGGCCACGGCCACATCACCACGCTCAGGATGCCGATAAGCCACCACTTGCGCGTCTTTTACGTCAGGGTGTCTTGCCAAAAACTCTTCTATCTCAACCGGATCCACCAAGTAGCCTCGAAGGCGTAAGGTATCTTTGATTCGCGACAAATAAGCCAAGCGATCACCATAGCGGTATCCGAGATCACCGCTCTTAAACCAACCGTCTTGCGTGAATGCATCTGCTGTGGCTTGAGGATTATTTAAGTATTCGTTCATGACGTTATAGCCACGAAACTGCAACTCACCACGCTCATGCTCTGGCAACACCACGTCGGTGTCGATATCTGCAACACGAAACGCTATTTCTGGTGTGATTGGCTTGCCACCAGGTACCGCGCGGGCGCTGCAGTCGTCGGTACGAGGCTGACCTGCCATAATCGAAAAACACTCAGAAGAACCGTAAAGTGCTGTCATGGGAACACCGATCTCTCGCCACGCCTTTTCAGTCACTTCTAATCCGCGCCCAGCAAACTCAGCGAAACCGACCACCTTTAAAGACTTCACCGAACAATCAGGCACGCTCATGACATCATCAAACAACCCCTCACCACCATAGAAATGCGTGGCTTGGTGCTGCTCAATCAATTGGGCAGCACGAATGGTGTTGAAAGTCTGCATAAAAATACAATAGCCGCCACCTGCTAAAGCGCTGAAAGCTTGCATGAACCCCAACACACCATAAAGCGGTAGCGCACAGAGCGACGGATCACCAGGCTGAACGGTCGTAAAAATCGCAACATTGTTGGCGTGGTGAAAAATACCCCATTGTGTGTGTACAGCTAACTTTGGATTTCCTGTTGTGCCTGACGTACTAAAGGTGCATAAGCGATCATTTAATTGTCCCTCGTCAACGCAGATCGCCTCATATGCGCTTGCATCCCAAAGTTCAGCGGGACGCTCAATGGCAATCACTTGCTCGACGGATGGCACAGCTTGGGCGATTTCTTGCGCCACTGCCCAATAGTCATAATTAACAAATTCAGGCTGTACAAAAATTAATTTGGGATTGGCCGTTTTGACGACATGCAGAGCCTCTTCTTGCCTAAACCGGGTACTGATGGGCACCATCAAAACACCCAGACGCGCACAGGAAAAAAGCAGCTGTAACCAAACACCACCATCAGGCAACCAGACACAAATGGTGTCACCCCGCTTAACACCCAGCGACTTGAGATATCCAGCCAAATGATCAGCCGCTTGCTGTAATTGCCAGCGGGTAGCCTGCGCGCCCAGGCATTCAAAAGCCATGTCCGCTGGGTTTTTAACTAACAGATCACCAAATGATGTGATTGCTGAGGGTGCTGATACGCTCACGTCCGACTCCTACTCACTCAGAATATGTCTAGCGATTTGTAGGCGCTGCATTTCAGACGTGCCTTCCCCAATCCGAAATGCGCGCACGTCTCTATAAAAACGCTCGATAGGCAGTTCCGTCATGTAGCCCATGCCACCAAATATCTGCATCACGCGGTCGACGACTCGACAACCCATTTCGGTGGCATATAGTTTGGCACGCGAGGCAGCGATACGAGCGTCATGCATCCCCTGATCAGTCAATACCAACGCTTCCTTAACCAACAAACTAGCGGCTTTAAGCTCAACATCATTATCAGCCAACATGAACTGGAGCGCTTGGTGATCGGCTAAACGAGCGCCAAAGGCGCGACGGTCTTTGGCATAATCAAGTGCAAGCGCTTGGGCACGCTTCGCAATCCCAAGCGCTCGATATCCAGAAAAAACACGGTCTGTGTTGATGCAACTCATCATCACTAAGAACCCTTCGCCGACTGGCCCCAAAACATCTTCGTCAGGGACGAAGCAATCATCCAGAGAAAAACCATTCAGTTGATAGCCCCGCCAGCCCATTTTTTTATAGCGCGTCATACCCTTCAAACCAGGGTTTTCTTGACGCACCACAAAAGTCGTTAGCTTGTTCTTAAGTTTGGCTGTGGGATCAGTGCACGCCAATACAACGATGAAATCTGCTGTTTCGGCATTAGAGATAAATTGTTTGCTACCGGTCAGACGCCAACCACCTTCAACACGCGTTGCACGCGTCTGAATGGCAGACAAATCCGAACCAGCAGCGGCTTCTGTTAATGCGTAAGTGATCAGTTTTGTGCCAGCCACCACTGGCGCCAAAATTGATTCACGCTGAGTGGTACTGCAGTAAGCCAGCGTCAATGGCAAATGCCCCAAAGCTTCGACCAGTGGCATGGATGTTTGCGTGATCTCTTCATAAATGACTGCCTTGGCCTCGGTCGGTAAATCCGGGCCACCCAGTGATAAAGGGAAATTAAACCCGTAAATCCCTAATGCTTTCGCTTCTTGACGGATCGCCGCATCCAAAACGACCGGTAACGCATCGTCGGCGTCGATCTTGGCTTCTAGCGGTTGCAGTCGTTCCCTTACAAATCGACGTGTTGTCTCTCGCAGCATGGCGATTTCATCTACTGACCACTGCATGACTATTCCTCGTTGGTGATAGTTACGAGACGCCGATCAGTACAAATCCATTAATTCGGCATTGTCGCTAAACGCTTCGGGAGCGCCCTCTTTGATTATTTTTCCTGACTTCATCACAATGACGCGATCAGAAATCTTCAGCGCCTCTTTAACGTTTTGCTCAACAATCAAAATCGACATTTTTCTTTCGACCTGCAATTCCTTAATCGGCCCCAAAAGGTCCTGAAACAACTTGGGCGCCAAACCAATCGAAGGCTCATCAAGCAACAAGCACTGAGGCTGACTTAACAACGCTCGACCTAGAGAAACCATTTGCTGCTGACCGCCTGACAACGTACCCGCACGCTGTTGATAAAACTGTTTAATCATCGGCAAGACTTCAAAGACCCAGTCCAAACGAGCGCTTTGTTCGCTGGGTCTGACGCCTGCTGCCCAAAAACCGAGCCGCATAATTTCAGCAACTGTAAGACCAGGGAATACACCACGGCCCTCAGGCACGAGCGCCACGCCGCCAGCATTCATGGTGCGAGGATTCACTGGATTAACAACACTTCCCTTTAACCAAACAGAACCTTGGCTAGCAGGGATCAACCCAAATAACGCTTTTAACAGCGTCGACTTACCAGCACCGTTATGTCC
>JAFMCG010000206.1 GCA_017857895.1 Burkholderiaceae bacterium
GACCCCGAATCGACGCAGGCATTCTGCCGCCAAGCGATTGGAGTGGCGCATTGATTGCAAGGCATCATCAATCCAATGCCCTTTGGCTTGCAGACGCGCGTGAGCAGCAAACAAGGTGCCTGTGCCGATGGGTTTTGTTAGGATTAAAACGTCGCCAGGGCGCATACCCCCTTTGCGCATAATTTGGTCAGGCCGATCGTCAATCAAACCATTGATCGCAAAGCCCAGCGCCAGTTCTTGGCCTTCGCCGGTGTGTCCCCCAACCAGTGCACAGTTGGCGTCGTTCAGTATCTCTAAGGCGCCCGACATCATCTGAAACAGGGTGTCTTCGACTTTGGATTCGAGGCCTTGTGGGACGGTGGCGATAGCAGTCGCTGATTGCGCTTCGGCACCCATGGCAAAGATATCGCCTAGCGCATGGTTGGCGGCAATTTGACCAAAAATATATGGGTCATCAATGAATGAGCGAAAGAAGTCAACCGAGTGCACCATGGCTTTGCCCGGGGGCACGCGAACGACCGCGGCATCATCGGGGGCGTGTAGACCGATCACCACATCGTTGCGCTCGACTGGACGCAGCGCGCCGAGTGCCCGAGATAGTGTTGTGGCACCGACTTTTGCGCCGCAGCCACCACAGCGCATGGCAATCGCTGAAATGGCCTGCTGGGCTTCTTCGCCGGCCAACGCGACTGTTGATCTGTGCAACTCGCTGGCTTTGTCTTGCATGGCGGGTAATTCATTGAATTTGGCCATGAACCGCCGGTCGATGTGGTCTTTCCAGCGCCAAAGACAAGCGCCCGCTGCGAAAAAAACACCACGCGAAGCCACGGCATATTGGTCGCCAGTACTGATCAGTGCCAGCCAGCGACGCTGCGGATGATAGTCGCGCAGCGCCTTGTCTTCAAGCGACAGGCGCAGGTTACGCGCCAAAGGAGGGCCTTGACGCACGGCAAAGACGCCCGCTTTTTCACGCGGGTGGTTGATCATGGTGGCAATGTCACCCGCTGCAAAAATATCAGGATCGGTGACTGTTTGCAGTGTGTCAGTGACTTCAATAAACCCGTCGGCATCAAGCGCTAGACCGGTGTCTTTTAGCCAACTCGCACCACCGGCGCGGGTTACCCAAATGACTTCATCAGCCAAATGGTGTTTGCCATCGATGGTCGTTAAGCCCTGATCGTCTACGGCGGTAACGGCGGCATTGACATGTAGGGTCACACCACGGGATTGAAGCGTGCGCGTAAAGTGCTGCTGCACCGAGTGATTGTGGGTTGGCAGGATGCTGGCACCACGGGTGAATAAACTGAATGTCAGCGCATTGGGATCTTGGTTAAGAAGGCTTAACTCTTGGCGTAGGCGGTGTTGCATGGCCAGCAGCAGTTCGACTCCTCCTGCGCCACCGCCCACTAGGGCAATGTGCATCGGTCTGGGTCGTGTTTGCACCCGCGCCAGTAGCGTCAGCCATCGCTCGTTGAATTGACGGATGGGCTTGACGGCAACGGCACGCGTACCCGGACCACCCGCATCGGTGAGTTTTGGGGTGGAGCCAATATTGATTGAAAGTCGGTCGTAGCGCACGGCCGGACGATCACTGCAGAGGATCTCGTGGGCGTGGCGATCAATCCCCACGACTTCGCTACGAAAAAACCGCGCACCGGCAAACTCTGCCAAGCGGCGCAAATCAACGTGTACCTCATCATAGGTGTAATGACCCGCCACATAGCCCGGCAGCATGCCAGAGTAGGGTGTGTGCGTGTCACGGCAAACCACGGTCAGACGAACGCCTGGCATGGGATTCATCGCAAAATTTCGAAGCACACCCACATGGGTGTGACCGCCACCGACCAGCACGATGTCGCGCAAGATCGGCTGCGTGATTTGTTTCATGACATTCCTTTAACCAACCCGACCGCAGGCGCGCAACAGCAACGCAATGCCAAACGGGTTGTGGTGTATTTTTTGAATAAAGACTGCGGCGTGAGAGTGGCGCTTGATTCGCTTGACAGAATCCTCGTTAAACCAACACCAGTCGCTGCGTCAGAATCAAAGTCAAACTCAAACTCTAAGCGGTCACGGCAGTGATCAAACGTGGGTTGCAGGTGGCTACGCAAAGAGGGGATTGACATCAAGTGCGTCGGGCTCCAATCCAATGGAATTTGGTGAATTTGGTCAGTGACTGAATTCAAGTATACCCATGAAAATTGCACCATAACCCCTCATTCTTTAATGACTTGGGGACTAATAAGACGCTGTTAATGACCTGCGGTTATTTTGCGAAAACAGCCTAAATGGCATGGCTTTAGTAAGACGTGTTGTAAAAATTTGGTGGGTCCGTTGGTTGATTCCATGCGTTACAACTTAGTCGTCGACAGGTCATATGAATGCAAGTAGTATGAATTTATAGTTCTTTGGTGGATGGAAGTCTGAGTTAATCTTCTACTGGTTGAATCTCGCAATGGTATTGGCCGGTGCGGTGCGGTTTTACCCAGGATTAATGATCATGTTTGGTTTCTTCTTCGGCAGAGGGTTAGAGCACTTTCGCCAACCCGATAGAGCCCCGCGTTGTTACGAACTGACCGATGCGGAACGCG
>JAFMCG010000062.1 GCA_017857895.1 Burkholderiaceae bacterium
GGTTCATCTGGCTAT
Source organism: Burkholderiaceae bacterium (assembly GCA_017857895.1). Taxonomy (GTDB): domain Bacteria; phylum Pseudomonadota; class Gammaproteobacteria; order Burkholderiales; family Burkholderiaceae_B; genus Algicoccus. Next base: position 16 of record JAFMCG010000062.1, read on the forward strand.
TGGCTTTGGCGGCAATGATGCCATGGAGCATCTTATTGCCTCTGCTTGCATGGTGGACCCGCAGGGCTAAGCGTGAGCCGATTCAAATGCAGCACCAGACCCTGTCGATATATTTCGCCTTTTGGGGCCTATTTTTATTGATATTTTTTTCATTATCAAACAACGTCTTAATTGCATATGTTTTACCAGCGGTTGCCCCGCTGTCTTGTTTGGCTGCCGTCTGGTTGGTCCGATGCCATGCAGAACAAATAGTACGCCGCACCTTGGTATCTGGCGTATTGTTTACTACGCTATTGGGACTTGGTGCCGTGGGCATTATTGCCCTAACGGATGAACACAAAAAAATCTCAACCGAGGCGTTGGTGGAAAAATGGACCCGCGAAGCAAAAGCCAATGAGCCCCTGTACTTTTATCGTTGGATACCCCAATCCACCAAGTTCTATACGCAAGGAACGGCTAGGCTTTTTAAAACCATCCCCGACATTGAAACCGCCATTGGCTCAGGCCAAGCCCTGTTTATTGCGCTGCATGAAAACGAAATTCGCGCCATGCCCGAAGCGCTGTTCGCACAGCTCTCCAATCCTGAACAGTTTGGTCGATTCACGCTCTATGAAGCGAACAAACCAAAACCCTGAGATTGTTGTGACTGGCGTTATTCCAAAGCGCTATTTTTAAAAGTCAGCACCATGTTTGTTACAGCATCTTCCGAAAACACACGGTATCAACTTAGGAAATGGCTATCGCCTCTCTGATCAACACGATCGGCATGGCGATCGGTGCCATTGGTATATTCGCTGGCTTCTATTTTCTGCCCACTGACCCAGCATTGGCTTTGCGCTTGGTAACGGGTTTGTCTGTGGGCGCTGTTGGAGTGCTTGCCTTTGTCAGACACGTCATTTTTCATCGCAGCGACGCCATACGTCTCGGCTGGCCAGTTGATCATCCAGAATGGCAACTAGAAGTTGGTTTTGCTAATTTGGCCTTTGGTCTTCCAGCCCTTTTTGTGGCGACTATCAGCCCCTCTTATCCGGCATTTTTTGTGTTGCTGGCCGCTTATGGCTTGTACTTGGCGCAAGCCGCCATATTGCATGGCATTGTTTACATCAAAAAAAGACCTCAACCGCTTAAAAAACCAATACTCAGCGTTATGGCCACAGGTACTTTCGCAATGATGTCAGGTATTTTTGCAGGCCATGCGCTAAATCAACAATAAGTCAGTGAATGCAAGGCGCAACGAAACAGCGGTTGCACCACTTTACACGGCGACTGTCACAAACTGGCCGCTGCTTACTGTGTGCGGGTCAGGGTATGTTCGGCCAATTGTTGCAACAAAACTTTGGTGTCGCTGTCAGGTGCGATTGTTAAGGCAGCGATGGCTAAGCCCACCTCTGCTTCGGCAGCCGAGCGGGTGTGCTCTAAAGCATCGGTACGACTAATGGCTTGTGCCACCGCCTCAAAATCCCCATCGCCGTGTTCAATCGCATGGCGAATCATGGCTTTATCAGCGGATGAACCAACTTCAAGAACGCGCAAGAGTGGCAAAGTGGGTTTGCCTTCACGCAAATCATCGCCCACGGTTTTACCCAGGGTCAGCGGATCACCCGAATAGTCCAACAAATCGTCAATCAACTGAAAAGCGGTGCCCATGTGGCGCCCATAAGCCGCAGCCGCCTCTTGCAAAGTTGGGCTTGCGTCGGCCAAGATGGCACCTGTGCGTGCCGCCGCTTCAAACAGTTTGGCTGTCTTGAATCGCACCACCTGTAAATACTTTTCTTGGGTGACATCCGGGTCATTGACGTTCATCAATTGCAGCACTTCGCCTTCAGAGATCACTTTTGTGGCTTGGGACATCACCTGCATGACTGCCATGCGATTCACGTCAACCATCATCTCGAAGGCGCGAGAATACAAGTAATCACCCACCAAAACGCTGGCGGCATTGCCAAACATCTCATTGGCGGTGCTACGTCCCCGGCGCAAAGCCGACTCATCGACCACGTCGTCATGCAAGAGCGTGGCCGTGTGAATAAACTCAATAACCGCCGCCATTTTTAGATGCTGATCACCCTTGTAACCAAAAGCTTTGGCCGACAGCAGCACCATGGCAGGGCGAATACGCTTGCCACCAGAACCAATGATGTAATCGCCGATCGTGCGAATCAGCACCACATCAGAGTCAAGGCATTCGCGGATAACCAGATCCACCGCTTTCATTTCAGCGGCAATCGGAGCGAGCAGTTCGTTTAGGGCAGACACGTATTTCTTTTGACTTTCAAAGAGTTAAAGGGTAAATTTACGGGTTCGACCTTGTGTCGAAGAAATCTTTTTACCCAAACCAAGAGGTTAACCCATGTACGCGGTCATAAAAACCGGTGGCAAGCAGTATCGCATTGCCGCAGGTCAAAAACTTAAAATAGAACAGATACCGGCAGACATTGGGCAAGAAATCACGCTAGACCACGTATTATCGGTCGGCGAGGGCGATGATATCAAGATCGGCGCCCCGCTAGTCGAAGGTGCGGTCGTCAAAGCCACGGTTCTTGCGCAAGGACGCCATGACAAGGTCAAGATCTTTAAGATGCGTCGACGCAAGCACTACCAAAAGCGTCAAGGCCATCGGCAGAACTATACCGAAATCCGTATTGAATCAATCGCGGCATAAGCGTCAGTCGCAGCAGGAGTAGAACATGGCACAAAAGAAAGGCGGTGGATCAACCCGCAACGGTCGCGATTCAGAAGCAAAACGACTCGGTGTGAAAGCCTATGGTGGTGAACTCATCACCGCCGGCTCGATCATCGTTCGCCAGCGTGGTACCAAATTCCACCCGGGCACAAACGTCGGGATTGGCAAGGATCACACCTTGTTCGCATTGGTCGAAGGCAAAGTAAAATTTGCCATCAAGGGCCACTTGAACAAGTCGACCGTGTCAATCGTCGCAGAATAACGGCGTTTAAGCGCGACAGAAAGGCCCTGTCGTTCGCGGCAGGGTTTTTTTATTTAGAAGAGTCATTATGAAATTCGTTGACGAAGCAACCATCGAAGTGATTGCCGGCAAAGGCGGCAATGGCGCCGCGAGTTTCCGTCGCGAAAAATTTATCCCATTTGGCGGTCCTGACGGCGGCGATGGCGGTCGCGGCGGCAGTGTCACCGCAGTCGCCGATCGCAACATCAATACTTTGATCGACTACCGTTACGCCCGTAAGCATGTGGCTCGCAATGGCGAAAATGGTCGGGGCTCAGACCAATACGGCGCTGGCGCCGACGACATCGTCTTGCGTATGCCAGTGGGCACTGTCGTTCACGACGCCGAAACCGACGAAATCCTATTTGACCTAGACACCCACGGCCAAACCGTGGTGCTTGCCCAAGGCGGCGGCGGGGGTCTGGGTAACATTCATTTCAAATCTAGCGTCAACCGCGCCCCACGGCAATTCACCAAAGGCAAAGAAGGCGACCAAAAGCGACTTCGACTCGAACTCAAAGTTTTGGCTGATGTTGGCTTATTGGGCATGCCCAATGCCGGTAAGTCCACCCTCATCACCAAGATCTCAAACGCCAAGCCCAAGATTGCCGACTACCCTTTCACCACCCTGCACCCCAATTTGGGTGTCGTGCGGACCTCGCCATCACGCAGCTTCGTGGTGGCCGACATTCCTGGCTTGATCGAAGGTGCTTCTGAGGGTGCCGGCTTGGGCCACTTGTTTTTACGGCACTTGAGTCGCACCCGCATTCTCTTGCATCTCGTGGACCTGTCCTCGCTCGACCCAGACCAAGACCGCGTGCCTGTGGCAGTCACTGAAATGAAAGCCATTGAAGGTGAACTCAAAAAATACGACGCCGATTTGTACGCCAAACCACGTTGGTTGATTCTGAACAAATTTGACATGGTCTCAGACGCTGACAAGGTCAAGGCTGCATTTATAAAGAAAAGCAAATGGAAGGGTCCGGTCTACGCCATCTCAGCGCTGACTGGCGAAGGCACACAGCAACTGCTCTATGACTTGCAAGATGCGCTTGATTTTGCGCGTGACCAAGACCATGAACGTGCTGACAAAGAGGCGGGCGACTTCGAATTCAACGATCCTCGGTTTGACCCTGGTCGTGGGAGTTCCACATGACCTCTGGCTCTCACCAACTGGCGGTTACCCAAGCGGGTAACCGCTTGGTGGTTAAGGTCGGCTCGAGTTTGGTCACCAACGACGGCCAAGGCGTTGACCACAACGCGGTAGCCCAATGGGCCCGCCAAATTGCAGAGCTGCGTCACCTGGGCAAAGAAATTGTGATGGTTTCTAGTGGTGCCATTGCCGAAGGCATGGTGCGCTTAGGCTGGACGCGCCGGCCCACCGAGATGCACGAGTTGCAAGCGGCCGCCGCCGTGGGACAAATGGGGTTGGCCCAAGCCTACGAGAATGCCTTTGCGCCGCACAACCTGCGCACCGCGCAAATCCTCTTAACACACGAAGACTTGGCTGACCGGGTCCGCTATCTCAATGCCCGCTCAACGCTGTTTGCTTTGCTGCGTTTTGGGGTGGTGCCGATCGTCAACGAAAACGACACCGTATCAACTGACGAAATCAAAGTCGGTGATAACGACACCCTAGCCGCCTTGGTTACAAATTTGGTCGAGGCCGACACGCTCATCATCTTGACCGATCAGTCTGGTTTGTACGACCGTGACCCACGCCAGCACCCCCATGCGCAACTGATTGCACTAGCCGCAGCCGATGAGCCGTCACTCGAAAGCATGGCTGGTGGTGCGGGCAGCCACATTGGCAAAGGTGGCATGCTCACCAAAGTGCTGGCCGCCCAGCGCGCCGCACGCAGTGGTGCCAACACCGTGATTGCATCTGGCCGTGAAATGAACGTGTTGGTCCGCTTGGCACAAGGCGAGTCAATCGGCACCACGCTAACAGCAAAACAACCCGTTTGGTCAGCGCGCCAACAATGGATGGCCGATCACCTGCGCTTGCGTGGCCGCTTAACACTCGATGACGGTGCCATCAAAGCGTTGCTAGTCGATGGCAAAAGTCTATTGCCTGTTGGCGTTAAAGCTGTCGAGGGCTTGTTTGAAAAAGGCGACTTGGTGGCCTGTGTTGACCGCGCGGGTCAAGAGTGTGCCCGTGGTCTGATCAATTACTCCAGCGGCGATACTCGACGTATCATGGGCCAGCCTAGCCAGAAAATCATAGATATCTTGGGTGAGGCCGACGAGTCTGAATTGATCCATCGCGATAACCTCGTAATCATGAACCGAGCACAAGCCAACCCCACCTAGTTCTGTTTACTCGGGTGGGTGTAAGGCCAACGACAACACAAAGGCCGCATTTTTATCCCGCACCGCCATGGCAAAAAGACCTTGCTCGATGGGCGCATCTATCAGCGCTGCCCCGAGCAACCGATCCTCTATGACCAATGCCAACTGATCGCCGAGCGCTAGCGCTGAATCCTCAGCGAGCTTGCGCGTGCCAATGCCATTCAAACGAATCGCCACAAAGAAAAGACCCGAGGGGTCTGTCATGGGCGTGGCCGCCTGCACCTCTGTACCCAATACCACTGGCTTGGGGGCCAAGTACAGTGGGGGTTGTTCGCCCACGCCTTCACGCTTGACCCAGTCCACCCTTGGCTCTGTTTTGGCGAGATAAAAGCCAATCGAAGCCCTTGGATCGGGTGGTGGCGGATAGGCCAGATCCCAAAGCGCGCCACAACCAGACAACAACACTGTCATCAAAGCAGTGACCACGCGCAGTGCCATTCGTTTGTTATCCATAGGCCTATCTAGAGTGATTAAAAACTGTCCAAACCGCAGTGTAGCGGTCACGCGCTTAGACAAGAACGCCACTAAGACCCTTAGCCCACTGAACGATCTACGCAAGACCCATCCTTGGCTCTATACTGAGACAGTCATACGCAGGGGTACTGGACTTCAGTCCGGTTGAGAAACACCCTTCGCACCAGTACGGATAATGCCGACGCTGGAAGCGCGTTCCGATCACTCGGACTTCTTCCCGACTCGGCTCCAACTTTTTTTGGAGCTTTAACCATGAATGCCATCCCGAAGTTTTTAGCGGCCACCGCCGAAGTTGATGCCGCGGCCGTTGCCCCACTACCCAAATCCCGCAAAATTTACCAAACTGGATCACGACCCGATATCCGTGTGCCATTTCGTGAGATCGAGCAGTCAGACACGTCCACCTCTTTTGGCGGCGAAAAAAACCCACCCCTGACCGTCTACGACACCAGCGGCCCCTACACCGATCCCGATGCATCAATCGACATTCGTCGAGGGCTGCCCGCATTGCGCCGGGCCTGGATCGAAGAACGCGGTGATACCGAGGTGCTGAGTGGCCCGAGCAGCGAATTCGGGCAGCAACGGTTAACTGACCCTGCTTTGCAAGCCATGCGTTTTGATTTGCAACGCCACCCGCGACGCGCCATTGGTGGCGCTAACGTGAGCCAGATGCACTACGCACGCAAAGGCATCATTACCCCAGAAATGGAATACATTGCCATCCGCGAAAACTTGCGACTTGAGCAATACATCGAAACCTTGCGTCAAAGCGGACCAGACGGCGAACGCATGGTTCAACGCTTACTGCGTCAACACCCTGGTCAATCATTTGGCGCGTCACTGCCATCACGAATTTCGCCTGAGTTTGTGCGCGATGAAGTGGCCCGCGGTCGTGCGGTTATTCCTGCCAACATCAATCACCCAGAAGTCGAGCCGATGATCATCGGACGCAACTTCTTGGTCAAGATCAACGCCAACATTGGTAATTCGGCTGTCAGCTCTGGCATTGGCGAAGAGGTCGAAAAAATGACCTGGTCAATTCGCTGGGGTGGCGACACCGTTATGGATTTATCAACAGGTAAACACATCCACGAGACGCGCGAATGGATCATCCGTAACGCCCCAGTGCCGATCGGTACCGTGCCGATTTATCAGGCCCTGGAAAAAGTCGACGGCAAAGCCGAAGACCTGACCTGGGAAATCTTTCGCGACACGCTCATTGAACAAGCCGAGCAAGGGGTGGATTACTTCACCATTCACGCTGGTGTGCGCCTGCCCTTCATTCCCATGACGGCCGACCGTATGACCGGTATTGTCTCTCGTGGTGGCTCCATCATGGCCAAGTGGTGTTTGGCTCACCACAAAGAAAGTTTCTTGTACGAGCGCTTTGAAGAAATTTGCGAAATCATGAAGGCCTATGATGTGACCTTCTCGCTCGGTGATGGTCTGCGTCCAGGCTCAACCTTCGACGCCAATGACGAAGCCCAGTTTGCCGAACTCAAGACCTTGGGCGAATTGACCCAAGTCGCGTGGCAGCATGACGTCCAAGTCATGATCGAAGGCCCTGGTCACGTGCCCATGCACATGATCAAAGAAAACATGGACCTGCAACTGAAGTACTGTGACGAAGCCCCGTTCTACACCCTCGGGCCTTTGACCACAGACATCGCACCGGGCTACGACCACATCACGTCTGGCATTGGCGCAGCACTCATTGGTTGGTACGGCACCGCCATGCTTTGCTATGTCACACCCAAAGAACACTTGGGCTTACCCAATAAGAAGGACGTCAAAGACGGCATCATCACCTACAAGATCGCCGCTCACGCCGCTGATCTCGCCAAGGGCCACCCTGGTGCAGCCATCCGTGACAATGCCCTGTCAAAGGCGCGTTTTGAGTTCCGTTGGGAAGATCAATTCAATCTTGGATTGGACCCCGACACCGCAAAGGATTTTCATGATGAGACCTTACCCAAAGACTCGATGAAAGTGGCGCACTTTTGTTCGATGTGTGGGCCACACTTTTGCAGCATGAAAATCACTCAAGACGTGCGTGATTACGCCAAAAAGCAAGGCTTAACCGAGCAATCTGCCCTGCAAAAAGGCATGCAAGAAAAAGCCGTTGAGTTCGTGAAGAAAGGGGCGGAGATTTATCACAAGACTTAAACGTCGTGTTTATGACAAAAAACCGTGATCCTAAGATCACGGTTTTTTTTAGCCAATCACCGGCGCTAGGCTGCGACGCAGGTCAGCCTCGGTGCGGTCACAGCGGGCCAGATAATCACGCAGTTGGTCTTCACCAATCAAACCCACGCTGAAGTACTGTGAGTCAGGGTGACTGAAGTAGAAGCCTGAGACGCTAGCAGCTGGATGCATGGCAAAACTCTCAGTCAAGACCATGCCGATTTCATCAGCCTGAAGCACCTCGAACATCTCTTTCTTAACCACGTGCTCTGGGCAGGCCGGGTAACCCGGTGCCGGGCGAATGCCACGGTACTTTTCAGCGATCATTTCATCGTTGGTCAACATCTCATCAGGCGCATAACCCCAAAGGTCGATACGGGCTCGTGCATGCAGGGCTTCGGCAAAGGCTTCGGCCAAACGATCGGCTAAGGACTTGAACATAATGGCTGAATAGTCGTCTTGATTGGCGATGAACTCGTTTTCTTTTTTCTCAATGCCCAGACCTGCCGTCACGGCAAACAAACCGATGTAATCCATCACCCCAGATTCACGTGGGGCGATAAAGTCAGCCAAACACTTGTTGCTCACGCCCTCGCGTTTGACGCCCTGTTGGCGCAGACCGCGCCATGTGAACAAGACCTCTTCACGGGTTTCATCCCGGTAGACTTCGATGTCATCATCGTTGACTTGGTTGGCTGGGTAGTAAGCCATCACACCATTGGCGGTTAACCAACGGCCATCAATGATGCGTTTGAGCATCGCCTGACCATCGGCAAACACTTTTTTAGCCTGCTCACCCACAATCTCATCATCAAGGATTTGCGGGTAGTGACCAAACAAACTCCAGGTCTGGAAGAACGGGGTCCAATCGATGTAAAGCGCCAAATCAGCCAAATCAAAATTCTTGAACATCCGACGTCCGATGAATTTTGGACGCGGCGGCGTGTAATTGGCCCAATCAAAGGTGGGCTTTGCTTCGCGCGCTTGGTCAATCGAAATCAACGGCGTGGCTTGACGGGCGGCATGGCGCTGTCGAATGGTTTCATACTCATCAGAAAGATCTGACAAATACGTGTTGGCAGTCTCTGAAACCAAGTTCTGGGCCACACCCACCGCACGGCTGGCGTCTGGCACATAAATCACCGGGCCATCATAGAACGGCGCGATCTTGACCGCCGTGTGCACTCGGCTGGTGGTGGCCCCACCAATCATGAGCGGAATCTTGCGCGACCGAAAGTACTCGTCACGCTGCATTTCGCTGGCGACATAAGCCATTTCTTCCAAGCTTGGTGTGATCAGGCCTGAAAGGCCAATGATGTCGACCTTCTCTTGCTTGGCGCACTCTAAAATCTTCGCCGCTGGCACCATCACACCCATGTTGATGACTTCAAAGTTATTGCACTGAAGCACCACTGTTACGATATTTTTACCAATGTCGTGCACATCGCCCTTGACCGTGGCGATGAGAATCTTACCCTTGGCACGAACGTCACCGCCTGAGGCCGCGATCAGCTTCTTTTCTTCTTCGATGTAGGGCACCAAATGGCCCACGGCTTGCTTCATCACCCGCGCTGACTTCACTACCTGTGGCAAGAACATTTTGCCTTCACCAAAGAGGTCACCCACAATGTTCATGCCATCCATCAGCGGGCCTTCGATGACCTCGATGGGACGACCGCCACGATCAGCAACCACTTGCCGGATCTCTTCGGTGTCTTCCAAAATAAAGGTGGTCGTGCCGTGAATCAAGGCATGCGCCAGACGCTTTTCAACGGTCTGTTCGCGCCAAGTGAGGTCTTCTTCACGCTTGGCACCACTGCCCTTGACCGTATCAGCTAGGCTCACCAAACGTTCGGTCGAGGTACGCTCGTCAGCGGCATCGATCAGCCCGACCGGTTCTTTGCGGTCAAGCACCACGTCTTCAACCAAGTCGCGTAAGGTCTTATCAAGCTCGTTATACACGCCAAGCTGGCCGGCGTTCACGATACCCATCGACATGCCGTCACGGATGGCGTAGTAGAGAAACACCGTGTGAATCGCTTCACGCATGGCTTCATTGCCGCGGAATGAAAAGCTCACGTTAGACACACCACCCGAAATACGGGCGTGTGGCAGATTCTCGCGAATCCAGCGCGTGGCTTCAATAAAGTCCACCGCGTAATGATCGTGGTCTTCGATACCGGTGGCAATCGCAAACACGTTTGGATCAAAAATAATGTCTTCAGGTGGAAAACCCACCTCGTTGACCAGCAAATCATAGGCGCGCTTGCAAATCTCTTGGCGCCGGATCAGTGAGTCGGCTTGACCGTCTTCATCAAACGCCATCACCACCACGGCAGCGCCATAGCGTAAACACAATTTGGCTTGATGCAAGAAAGGCTCTTCGCCTTCTTTCAGTGAAATCGAGTTCACCACAGGTTTGCCTTGCACGCACTTCAAACCGGCTTCGATCACGGACCACTTTGAGCTGTCAATCATGACAGGCACGCGGGCGATGTCGGGTTCAGAGGCAATCAAATTCAAAAACCGCACCATGCAAGCCTGAGAATCCAACATGGCTTCATCCATGTTGATGTCGATGATCTGCGCACCGTTTTCAACTTGTTGACGGGCCACATTAACCGCTTGTTCGTAGTCCCCTTCGCGTATCAGGCGCGCAAACATTTTGCTGCCAGTCACGTTGGTGCGCTCACCAACGTTGATGAACAAAGACTCGCCGTCAAAGTTCAATGCCTCTAAGCCTGACAAACGGGTTTTTTGCGCAATCTCGGGAACGCTACGGGTTGGCAAGGCTTTGACGCACTGCATGATCGCCTCGATGTGCTCAGGCGTGGTGCCGCAGCAACCGCCCGCCACGTTCACCAAACCAGAACGGGCGAACTCTTCCATCAAGCTTGAAGTGTCGGCAGGCGTCTCATCAAAACCCGTCTCACTCATGGGATTAGGCAAACCCGCGTTGGGGTACACGCACACATAGGTGTCGCAGATTTTTGAGAGCTCGACCACATAGGGGCGCATCAAAGCCGCCCCCAACGCGCAATTCAAACCGATGGTGACCGGCCGTGCGTGACGCACTGAGTTCCAAAAAGCTTCAACGGTCTGACCAGACAAGATTCGCCCTGAAGCATCAGTCACTGTGCCAGAGATCATCAGTGGCAAGCGTTCGCCGCGTGCTTCAAAAACCGATTCAATCGCAAAAATCGCCGCCTTGGCGTTTAGCGTGTCAAAAATGGTTTCCAGCAAAATGATGTCGACACCACCGTCAAGCAGGCCGTTGAGCTGCTCGGTGTATGCCACGTACAATTCGTCGAAGGTGACGTTGCGCGCACCCGGATCGTTCACATCGGGCGAAATCGAAGCGGTTTTGGGTTGTGGGCCCAAGGCGCCAGCCACAAAACGGGGCCACGCTGGGGTGCTGGCGGCATCACGTGCTTCACAAGCAATCTTCGCCGAGGCAAGGTTCAATTCGTAAGCGACATCAGGCAGATCGTAGTCACCTTGAGCAATCGAAGTCGCACCAAAGGTATTCGTCTCAATAATGTCAGCACCGGCCGCAAAGTACTGGTCGTGTATCTCACGAATGACTTCTGGCTTGATGATCGACAGGATTTCGTTATTGCCTTTCAGGTCTTGGCCGTGTTCGACAAACCGCTCCCCCCGAAAATCCGCCTCATTGAATTTGTAGCGCTGGATCATGGTGCCCATGGCACCATCAAGGATCAAGATGCGTTCATTTAACAAATGCACAAAGGCTTGACCGCGGGTAAACGCTTCAATCGGATGGGGCAGGGTTGGGTATGGCATCTTGTCCACGATATTAGATCGGTCAAAAATTGCGACTGTGCAGTATAGAAATAACCTCTCATGGTACCAAATTAAGCGTTGTTTACGACAAAACCCCTCTGTAGGGTGAGGCTCATGGTCAGCTTGCGCTTGCGTGCTACAGTCACTGTGCTTTGGTGCTTTCGGCGCACAAACGCGATTCTTTTTCGAGATGTCGTGCGCTGCGAAAGTTAAACGGGAAACAGGAAGCGGAGAATCGCCCGCCCGCCTGTGCTGCCCCCGCAACGGTCAACGTCCTACCCTTCAAACGGTTTGATGTCAGCCCGATACCGGCCAAAGCAGGTGGGTCATTGGCAACAGCCGATGGCCTGATGTCGTGAATGACGTGCGGGGACGCACGTCTAACCAGAGAAACTGATGAAATCGAAGGCCTTCTTGCGTTCGCGTTTAGCGATCGCCATGGGCGCATCCGCGCTCACGTTTGTTGTATCCGCACAAACCACTCCTGACCAAACCACCCCTGCCAGTACCATCCCACAGCTAGATCCGATCATCGTCACGGCCTCGCGTATTCCCACGCCGCTTGACCAAACTTTAGGCGATAACTCGGTGATTGACCGGGCCACGCTCGACCTAACCCCAGATGCCACGGTGGCAGAAGTGTTAGGTCGCCAGCACGGTATTACTTTCGTTAATTACGGCGGTCCACAAACACTCACGACGATCAACATGCGTGGCACCAACAGCAAGCAAAGCTTGGTTCTGATTGATGGCATGCGGGTGAATTCGCCCACCAACGGCTTACCGGTTTTGAATGCGATTCCGTTGAACGCTGTCGAGCGTATCGAAATCGTGCGTGGTGCGGCCAGTAGTCTTTACGGGGCTGATGCCATTGGTGGCGTGGTCAACATCATTACCCGTAAGGGAGCAGACACGCCATTTAACGCATACGCCACTGCAGGCGTTGGTACTTTCGCCACCAGCGAGTACACCACTGGTTTTTCTGGTAGCAAAGACGGCTGGCAATACAGCCTGAACGGAGGCTATGGCCAAAGTTCAGGCTTTAACGCCACCAATGGTCAATTCATGTTTGCCAATAACCCAGACAAAGACTCTTACTATCGGTCAAACGTTGGTGGGCAGCTTGGCTATACCTGGCGAGAAGGACAAACACTTAACGTACAGACCCTACAGTCACGGGTGAACAGCGGCTATGACTCGTTTGATTTTTTAAATGACGATCGGGTCATACAAACCCTTAACAACACGATTATCACCAGCAATAACCAGCTGAGCGAGCGCTGGCAAAGCCAGTTGTCAGCAAGCTTTCTGACTGAAAAAAACGAAACCGAAAACGCACCACTTAACGGTGACACCGGATACTTCAAGTCTCGCCAAAACCAGTATCAATGGATTAATACCATCACACTGACCGACAACCAAACCATGACCGTTGGCTACGAACGGCTTGAGCAGTCAGTTGACGCGTTTTCTTACGGGGCGCCGGTCGACTTCAGCAACGACAGCGTCTACACCAATGCCTTCATGGCAACCTATGTCGGGCAATGGGGGCGTCATCAAGTGCAAGGCAGTTTGCGTAATGACAATAATTCACAGTACGGTAATTTCACCACCGGTAGTCTGGCCTATGCCTATGACATCTCTGCAAATTGGCGCGCTAGCGTGGCTGCCAATACGGCATTTCGCGCGCCAAATTTCAATGAACTGTACTACCCTGGCTATGCCAACCCAAACCTGAGTCCAGAACGCTCGAAGAATATTGAGGCGGGTTTGCGCTACTTGCACGATGACGGTGAGGTTCAACTGACGGCGTTTTACAACCGCATCACCGATTTGATTGTCTCCCAATCGCCAACTTTCATCCCGCAAAACGTTGACACCGCCGTCATCAAAGGTATTTCGCTATCGGCCACACAAAATATTGGACGCCAAACTGCCGTGACCGCTGGGCTCGACCTACTGAGTCCTTACAACACCACCACCAATGAGCGTTTGCCGTTCAACGCTCAGCAGGTCTTACGCTTGGGTGCAACCCACCAGATGGATGCGTTTGGTTTCAATGCTGATTGGTACTTAACCAGCAATCGGATGGACGGCAAGACAACGCTCGGTGGTTATGGCTTGTTTAACCTTGGTA
>JAFMCG010000207.1 GCA_017857895.1 Burkholderiaceae bacterium
TAAATAGGTCTTTATTGATTTGCAGCGCTTATCGGTGGATGGGTCACGATCGATTTCAATTGCGCACGATCGGTTTGTAGTTCGCTTACGTCAGGCAGTGGACGGGCGAGCGCAGGATTGGTTGCCAAGGCCTGCTCCATGGCATGCGCCATGGCCAATAAGCGACCATCTTGGAACAGTGCCCCAATGAGTTGTAGGCCAAACGGCATGCCCGCATCGTCAACGCCCGAGGGCAGTGATAAGGCGGGATGGGTGCTTAGCGTGATGACGTAGGTCAGTGCCAACCAGTGGTAATAATTGCGGGTGGCCTTGCCATCAATGGCATCGGCGTAAAGGGTTTGCCAAGGGAAGGGCGTCACTGGTGTGACTGGGCTTAAGATCAAATCGTAGTTGGCAAACTGTTTGGCCAGCGTTTGCATCAAACGGGTTTGCTCAAGATGAGCCCAAGCGCGGTCAGCCAAGGTCAGCTGTTGCGCGATTTCCATGTTGGCGCGCACGTTCGGGCTCAGGCCGTCGGGGTCTTTGGCGTATTGCTCACCCATCTGGGCCAAGAAGCCTTCAGCACGCAAAACATCAAAGGCGCGGTCGGCATCACCAAAATCCAGTGTGACGGGTTCGCACGATTTCACATGACTGCTGATGGCTTTGATGCGATCTGCGAAGACGCGACGGATCATCGGATCGACCAAACAACAACCGAAGTCGGCGGTATAACCGATACGAAGTTGTGACAAGTCAATCTCGGCCAACGGCCAAACGCGATTTGGCTGACTGGGAAACGCCAGTGGGTCAAGCGGATCATGACCCATGCTGGCGCTTAGCATCAAGGCAGTGTCAGCGATGTTTCTGGCCATTGGACCAGCAATGTTGAGCACGTTCCAGCCCAATTTGCGAGAGTGCTGAGGCACCATGCCCGGCGATGCGCGTAGACCCACCACGCCGCACATGGCCGCTGGAATGCGCAATGAACCACCCACGTCGGTGCCAGTGCAAAGCGGCAACATGTCGGTCGCCAATGCCACGGCTGAACCGCCGGACGAGCCGCCAGCGTTTAGTGTAGGGTTAAACGGGTTACCCGTTGCGCCCCAAACCATGTTGCGCGTGTTGGCGCCAGCACCCATGTCAGGCGTATTGGTTTTGGTCGCGACAATGGCGCCAGCGGCTTTCAAGCGAGCCACCATGGTGTTGTCAGTGTTAGGCACATGCTGCGTGAAGGCGGTGTTGCCAAAGGTGGTTAGCAAACCCGCGGTTTCGGTCAAGTCTTTAACACCGATGGGCAAACCATGTAGCGCCCCAAGATTGTCGCCACGCATCACCGCCGCTTCAGCTGCTTTGGCGGCTTCTCGGGCTCGGTCAAAATCAGTGGCGCACAGCGCATTGACACCGGGATTAACGGTTTGCATCTGCTCGATGTAAGCGTCTAGGACTTCGACTGGTGACAGTTGTTTGCGCCCGATTTGACGGCGCAGTTCGACAGCACTTAAAGCAATCAGGGGGTTACTCATGATGCGATCAACTCCTTGGTATTGGCCATTACGGCGCGCTTTGTGTTTGGCGCTCGACAGGGTCGGTGCACCACTTTAAGCCCGCTATGTTTGTTCAGTCGGTCAGTTAGTGGCATGATTATGACACTGCGGATAAGTATAAAAATAAAGGCACTCAATGATTGCGTTGCTTGAGGCCAAGCGTGCTGGGCTGTTTAAGTCGAGCCACTGGCTCAATAATCTGGTGGCAGGTATTGTGGTGGGTGTGGTTGCCTTGCCACTGTCGATGGCATTTGCCATTGCCTCGGGTGCGCGTCCCGAGCAAGGTATTTATACGGCAATTGTGGCTGGTTTGATTGTCACCTTGTTCGGTGGTAGTCGATTGCAGATTGCCGGGCCAACAGGCGCTTTTATTGCCGTATTGGCGGGTATCACCGCCACCTACGGCATTGTCGGGCTTCAGGTAGCGACCTTTATGGCAGGCGTGATTTTGCTGTTGATGGGGTTACTGCGAATGGGTGGGGTGGTGCGGTTCATTCCAGCACCGGTCATCATTGGTTTTACCGCAGGGATCGGTGTCATCATTTTTACGGGGCAATGGGCTGACTTTCTGGGGCTTGAGCGCCAAGTGGGGGGGCATTTCCATGAGAAGGTCCTCGCCGTCATTCGGCAAATACCACAGACTCATTGGCCAACGCTTGCGTTTGGGCTGGCGAGTCTGGTCATTTTGTTATGGATGCCCAAAGTCACGCGCCTTCGGCGTGTCCCGGCGACCTTGTTGGTGTTGATTTTTGCCACGGGTGTACAGGCGGTTTTTAAGTTCGATGGCGTGGCCACGATTGGCTCGGCTTTTGGGGGTATTCCTCGAGGATTACCGTCGTTCGCGGTGCCTGCGATTAGCTTCTCTCAGATGCTCTTGCTGATTGGCCCAGCGTTTGCCATTGCCATGCTCGGGGCGATTGAGTCATTGTTATCAGCGGTGGTTGCCGATCGGATGGCGGGCACACGACACAGCGCTAACCAAGAGTTGGT
>JAFMCG010000063.1 GCA_017857895.1 Burkholderiaceae bacterium
GCAGTCATCATCGATCAAGGCATGCAAGAGATGATGGTCGAGCAAAAGGATGTGTTCTACTACATCACCACCATGAATGAAAACTACCCACAACCCACGGTTGACCCTAGCCTCAGGGCAGCAATCCTCAAAGGCGGTTACCTCTTCCAACAAATGCAAGGCGTACCAGCGGGTGGTCAGTCGTCCAAAGCAAAGCCAGTGTGCTTAATGGGTTCTGGTGCTTTGTTAAATGAAGCCATAAAAGCAGGGCAACAATTGAGCGAGCAAGGTCACGATGTCAGTATTTTTAGCGTAACCAGCTGGAGCGAATTGTCGCGCGATCAAAGCGGCTACGTCTCACAACTCTTGAATGATCACGCAGGTCCCATCGTGGCCGTCAGCGACTACGTTCGAGCAGTGCCAGAAGCCATTCGCCAACACATCCCAGCAGGTCGATCATTTGTCACACTTGGCACCGATGGATTTGGTCGCAGTGACACACGCACTGCCTTGAGAGAGTTTTTTGGTGTTAGCGCCCAACACATTGTCGATGCCGCCCAGTCTTGTTCTTGATGCCTGCGTTTTGATGTCAGGGGTTTTAAGGCCCCTGCTCCTGACGCTCGCCCATGAAAACTGGTTTGAACCCATTTGGTCAGATCGCATTGGCTCTGAATGGCGTCGCAACGCCGCACGCCTTTGGCCCATTCAATCAGACATCCTGGACCAGGCTTGGCAAGACATGCAAGTTGCCTTTCCCTTGGCCAACAGTTCAACATGGCCCAATAACCACTTAAGTGCCACCACCGTCGAACCGGCCCTACGGCACAGTGACCCAAAAGATTGGCATGTCATCATGGCCGGCATTCAAGCCAAACAGCATCAACCTGAGAGAGATGTCACAGTTGTGACCTGGAACATCAAAGATTTTCGGCGCAGTGAGTTACGACAACACGGACTGAACCTTATCGATCCCGATCGATTGCTCAGTCAGTGGTGGGCAACACAGCCCGATGCTTTAACCCGCCATCTTAAACAGGTCATCGAGTCGCTGATTGAGAGTGGCCGCCGCCAGCCCGAACCATTTGAAGCATTTTTAAAGCGCGAACGTTTGTTCCGACTGGGCAAGCGCCATCAGAGCTCATTACAGCACTTGGGATAAAGATGGGCCTTGTTTAAATTGAAGACTGACGTGCTTAAAGTTGCTGCATACGGTGTTGCTTTTTAGAGCCACAAAACCTAACATCAGCTTAAATTTAACGTCCGTGAGTACCCATGAAACCATCCTTTGCTTTGAAAAAAATCGCATCACAATTCGCGAAATTGTTCATAAGCACAGAGCCTGTAATGCCCGAGTTTTCGGCTCTGTACTTCACGGAACCGATCATGTCGGAAGCGATCTGGATATCCTAATTGATCCAACATCTGAGACCACCATGTTTGATATCGGAGCGATCCGACATGAGTTACTGCAATTGTTAAGCGTGAATGTGGATGTACTGACGCCAAATTCGCTACCAGACTCTTTTCGTGCAAAAAATTATTGCAGAAGCAACACCTGTATGACTAGGGATGTACAACGATTAACCGACTACCTGTCTCACATAATTGAGGCCATCGAGAGCATAGAAGAATACGTATTAGATATGGATGAAATATCTTTCTTAAACAACAAGCTTGTGCAAGATGCAGTCATACGAAACCTTGAAGTAAAAGGCGAGTCCAGCAACAACATCGAAAAACGCTTTCCAAGTTTTCAGCTGCGCGCCTTGAGTTACCTTTGAGCTCTGCCTACCAACTGCGAAATGCAGTGGCACATGGTTACATCAAGGTTGATTTTGAAATTTTATGGAAAACCATTGAACGCGAGCTTCCCGAGCTTCATCAGAAGATTCAAAAAATACAGCAAAGTGGTGTCTGAGCAACTAAAAAAGTACATCACCCAATAAAAACACCACGCAAAAGCGTGGTGTTTTTATTGGTGCACTTCAATCACTAAAAAGCGCACCACATGAACAAGCGTCCGATTGATTACTGCGCAGGCTTGTCTTCGGCCTCTGCAGGCGCGGCAGCCTGAGCAGTGGCTTCGGCTAACGCTGCAGCGCCGCCCGGTGTTTGCAGTTCAATGCCACCGATGGCTTTAACCGACAAACGCAGACGACCCTTGTCATCAACTTCCAACACTTTAACGCGCACAGCCTGACCAACTTTAAGCACGTCATTGATGTTGGCAATTCGGTAGTTGGCGATTTCAGAGATATGCAACAGACCATCTCGACCAGGCAGAACCTGAACAATGGCACCGAAATCCAACAAACGTAGCACGCTGCCGTCGTATTCCTGACCCACTTCAACGTCGGCAGTCAGTTCTGTGATGCGACGCTGTGCTTCACGCGCTTTGTCGAGATCAGCGCTAGAAATCACAATGGTGCCATCATCTGAAATGTCGATCTGTGCACCGGTCTCTTCGGTCAAACCACGGATGGTAGCGCCGCCCTTACCGATCACGTCACGAATTTTCTCAGGGTTGATCTTCATGGACAGCATGCGTGGTGCAAAAGCTGACAGTTCTTGACGCGAACCGTCCATGACTTCACGCATTTTGCCCAAAATGTGCATACGACCGTCACGGGCTTGTGCCAAAGCGACTTGCATAATTTCTTTGGTGATACCTTGGATTTTGATGTCCATTTGCAAGGCAGTCACACCAGTCTTTGTACCAGCGACTTTGAAGTCCATGTCGCCAAGGTGATCTTCATCACCCAAGATGTCGGTCAGCACTGCAAATTTGCCGTCATCCAAAATCAAACCCATGGCCACACCAGCCACGTGATCCTTTAAAGGCACGCCTGCATCCATCATGGCCAATGCGCCACCGCAAACCGACGCCATGGAAGAAGAACCGTTCGATTCGGTGATTTCTGACACCAACCGGATCGTGTACTGGAAGTCAGCGTGATCAGGCATCATCGCAACCAGTGCACGCTTGGCCAGGCGGCCATGGCCGATCTCACGACGCTTAGGCGCACCAAAACGCCCTGCTTCACCAGTCGCAAAGGGAGGGAAGTTGTAATGCAGTAGGAAGCGGTCACGATAATCGCCCGTGATCGAATCAATAATCTGTTCATCTTGCTTGGTGCCCAACGTGGCCACTACCAGCGCTTGAGTCTCACCACGCGTGAACAAAGCACTGCCGTGAGCGCGGGGCAATACACCCGTGCGAATTTCGATAGGACGAACAGTCCGTGTGTCACGACCATCAATACGTGGCTCACCAGACAAGATTTGCTGGCGAACAATACGTGACTCTAAATCGAACAAGACGTTTTCAATAGCGACGTTATCAGGCTTGTCCTGACCGCTGGTTGCCGCTTGTTCGGCCAAGGTGGCTTTCACATTGGCATAAACGTCGCGCAAAGAAGTTGTGCGCTCTTGCTTTTGACGAATTTGATAGGCTGCAACCAATCCTTCTTGCGCCGCCGCAGTCACAGCAGCAATCAATGCCTCATTCTTTGGCTCTGGCTGCCAGTCCCACTCGGGCTTACCGGCTTGGCGAACCAATTCGTTAATGGCGTTAATGGCGACCTGCATGCTGTCGTGGCCAAAGACCACACCGCCGAGCATGATTTCTTCGGACAATTCTTTGGCTTCAGACTCAACCATCAAAACAGCCGACTGGGTGCCAGCCACAACCAGATCCATTTTTGACTGGCTCATCTGTGTGCCCGTGGGGTTCAAGATGTATTGACCATCAACGTAACCCACACGCGCAGCACCAATCGGGCCATTGAATGGGATGCCTGAAATGGCCAATGCAGCGGAAGCACCAATCATGGCAGCAATGTCAGGATCGATTTCAGGATTGACTGACAGCACTTGAACAATGACTTGAACTTCGTTGTAGAAGCCTTCTGGAAACAAAGGACGCAAGGGACGATCGATCAAGCGGCATGTCAGCGTTTCTTTTTCTGACAAACGACCTTCACGCTTGAAGAACCCGCCTGGGATACGACCAGCGGCATAAGTTTTTTCGACGTAGTCAACCGTCAATGGAAAGAAGTCTTGTCCGGCACGGGCGTTTTTAGCGCCAACAACTGTTGCCAGCACCACGGTGTCTTCAATGGATACAACAACAGCACCTGAAGCTTGGCGAGCAATTTCGCCAGTCTCGAGCGTTACTGTGTGTTCGCCATACTGAAAAGATTGAGTCACTTTATTGAACATTGCAATGAGTTCCTTACAAAACAAAAAGACCGTAAAACAGGCAACTCAATGTTGCCCGTTTTACGGTCAGATCATGGGTGATCGTCCTGCGTAAAAATCACTTACGCAGACCAAGTTTTTCGATAAGCGCGCGGTATGAGTCAGGGTTACGTCCCTTTAGGTAGTCAAGCAACTTACGGCGACGGCTAACCATGCGCAATAATCCACGACGCGAGTGGTGGTCTTTCTTGTGCTCTTTGAAGTGGCCTGTCAACTCGTTAATTCGAGCTGTCAGCAAAGCCACTTGGACTTCGGGCGAGCCCGTGTCGCCTTGAGCACGTTGGAAATTGGAGACAATTTCAGACTTCTTAATATCAGCAACAGACATGGTAATCCTCTAGTAACATGCGCATAAACCGAGGTGTTCATGCGTGACAGTTAAACAAAGATGGGGAACAAATGACCCCAATCACATTCAAAATCAAAGGTGGTGCAAACAAAACATTGCGTTTAAAGACACAGCAAATCAACCAGACTTTAAAGACGTTCTATCGTAATGCTCGCTATGTTTACAAATATTATTTGAAAAACAGTCGCTTACAGCATAAAGTATACCGTACTTTATGGCGAAGGTTGGGTCAGGCCAACACGTTAGACAGCAGTTAAACAAAGGATTTTTCATGACATACCCATTCAAACATTCCCTTAAAATCCTTAGCCTAGCCAGTCTCATCACCCTTGTGGGATGCGGCTCGATGGGCAAAATCGCCCCTGGCACACCCCTACAGTCGGTTGTCAGTCAATACGGCCAACCCTCGGTTGAATGTCAAAACCCTAACGGTACCAAACGCGTTGTGTGGACTCAGGAGCCAGCAGGCGAAGAAGCTTGGGCTGCCAACGTTGACGCAAGTGGCGGCGTTTCAGAATTCACTCAAGTCCTTACTGCTGATCAATTCACCGTACTTAATCAAGGCTCGTGGACAGCCGAACGCGTCAATTGCCAATTTGGCCCGCCCGCAAGAATCACGACTTATCCAAACAATCCAAACCAATTTGTTTGGCAATATCACTATATCGGTGGCGGCTCCAGCCAATTCATGTTGCTCTCCATCAACATTAACAAGGCCTCCAACCGTGTCGCTGGATACGCGACGGGTATGGACCCTGAGCTCAACCCGTTGATAGCAGGTCCTTAACATGTCGTGGTACAGATTTCATGCCTTGGCGGCAGTTATTGCCACAACGGTGGGATGTGCGCAGATCACTTCGGTCAAGCCAGGGACTGAACTGGCCGTCGTTGAAAAACAATTCGGCACGCCTACGACCCTTTGCCCAGCAGCCGATGGAACCAAAAGAGCCGTATGGTCACAGCAACCTTTCGGGGAATTTGCGTTTGCCACAACCATTGGCGCTGACTCCCGCGTCAGCGGGTTCGAGCAGGTATTGAGCGACAAGTCTTTCAATCAGTTGGAAAGTGGGGTTTGGACACCAGAGCGGGTGCGATGCACCTTTGGACCACCAGAGAACATCAGCGCTGTTGGCCTGCCTGGTTTGATCAGAACCGTCTGGTCCTACCGTTACCGCCAAAATGGTGTCTGGTATTCACTAATGTACGTCTTTTTTGACAAAGACACCAACACCGTCAACCAATTTTTTGCTGGACCTGACCCGATGTTTGAATACGGCGACTTTAGGTTCGATTGACTAGTACTGTCTATCATCCGATGATTTGAATGAAAGCTGCTTGGCGCGCCTAATGCGCCAAGCCCAAACAAACCACCCTGAAAGGCCGTAAATCACAAAAAGGGCAAACAAAACCAGCGGTGGATTACTCGAAACAAACACAAAGGTCGCCACCAAAGCCAGGATTGCCCAAAACGGCACACTGCGGCCCAGTGTGAAATTCTTACCGCTATAAAATGGTGCGTTGGTTACCATCGCCATGCCAGCGTATAACGTCAGGCCAAACATCACCCAAGCCAAAATTGCTGGATCGATTATCAGCCGGGCGTCTTGGACCAGCCAAACAAACCCCGCCACCAACGCTGCCGCCGCTGGGCTGGGTAGTCCTTGGAAAAAACGTTTGTCAGTCGTACCGATGTTCGTGTTGAAACGTGCCAAACGCAGCGCCGCACCCGCCACGTAAACGAAGGCCGCCAGCCATCCCCAGCGACCCAAGTCATTCATCGCGAACTCGTAAGCCACAAGTGCTGGCGCCACGCCAAATGAGGTCATGTCTGAAAGAGAGTCGTATTGCTCGCCGAATGCTGATTGCGTATTGGTTAAACGAGCAACGCGCCCGTCCATGCCATCAAGAACAAGTGCCGCAAAAATAGCAATCGCTGCCAACTCGAACTTGCCATTCATGGCCTGAACAACCGCAAAAAAACCGGCGAACAGTGCTGCCGTCGTAAACGCATTGGGCAACAAGTAAATGGCGCGGCGGCGCCCTTCCCGATCCAGCTGCTCAGCGAGGGGCTCTGATTGCTTTTCTGGTTGGTCAGGCATGTTCATCTGGCAATTCAGCCAACACCGTCGTTGTTGCACTCACTCGATCGCCAATCGACACCCTGGGACGGGCGCCAAGCGGCAAGTAAACGTCAACACGAGAACCAAATCGGATGAAACCATAGCGCTCACCACGCCCTAGCGTTTGGCCGACTTTAGCGTAACAAAGAATTCGTTTAGCCACCAGACCCGCCACTTGCACGGCTGTGACGGTATGACCCTGAGTGGTTTCAATGATCATCGCGTTACGCTCGTTTTCAAGAGATGCTTTATCCAACGCAGCATTGAAAAATTTTCCTGGAAAATAGGTCACTTTCTTAACCGTGCCATCAACGGGCGAGCGATTACTGTGCACGTTGAAGACGTTCATAAAAACGCTGATCTTCAATGCCCGTCGCTCTGCATAAGGATCATCGACTTCGGCGATCACAACAATACGTCCGTCAGCTGGGCTCAATACCGCATTGGCAGCGGTCGACCCTTGCCGAGGGGGATCTCTAAAAAACTGCACCACAAAGATCACCACGATCCAAAGCGGGATGGACCAGCCAAAAGACCAAAAGCTGACCAACAGGGCAATCACCACTGAACCAGCGATAAAAGGCCAACCCTCTCGGGCAATGATGGGGTGGGGGTAAGAAGGTGTGTTCATATCAACCGAAGGTTAACCCAAAAAAAGCGCCCTGACTGTGATCGGTTTCAGATCTGATCAGGGCGCGGTACTTTAGCAATCGATGTCCCTTATGTAGCTTAGGGGCACCAAACGCTCAAACTTAGTTTTTGCTCTTGTCTACCAGCTTATTGGCGGCGATCCAAGGCATCATGGCACGCAACTGGCTACCCACTTTCTCGATTTGCGAGTCAGCATCGATGCGACGACGTGAAATGAGTGACGGACCGCCAGCCTTGCTCTCAAGAATGAAGTTCTTGGCGTACTCGCCCGTTTGGATGTCTTTTAAGGCCTGGCGCATGGCTTTACGAGTCTCTTCAGTCACAATGCGAGGACCGGTGACATATTCACCATACTCAGCATTGTTAGAGATCGAGTAGTTCATGTTGGCAATACCGCCCTCATAGATCAGATCCACAATGAGCTTCAATTCGTGCAAGCACTCAAAGTAGGCCATTTCTGGAGCATACCCAGCTTCAACCAATGTATCGAATCCAGCCTTAATCAACTCAACAGCGCCACCGCACAAAACGGCCTGCTCACCGAACAAATCTGTCTCTGTTTCTTCACGGAAGTTCGTCTCGATGATACCGGCACGGCCGCTACCAATCGCACAAGCATATGACAAAGCGACATCACGGGCAGCGCCCGAGGTGTCTTGATGAACGGCGACCAACGATGGCACGCCACCGCCTTGCGAGTATGTGCCGCGCACGGTGTGCCCAGGAGCCTTAGGCGCAATCATGATGACATCAATATCGGCACGGGGGATGACTTGACCGTAGTGCACGTTAAAACCGTGAGCAAAGGCCAGTGCAGCACCAGGCTTGATGTTGGCGTGAACTTCATCGCTATAGACCTGTCCGATGTTTTCATCGGGCAACAGCATCATGACCAAATCCGCTTGCTTGACCGCATCAGCGACTTCAGCCACTTTCAAGCCAGCGTTTGCCGCTTTTGACCACGACGCACCGTTTTTGCGCAGGCCCACCACCACATTGACACCCGACTCATGCAAGTTCAGGGCGTGTGCGTGACCTTGTGAACCGTAACCAATGATGGTGACGGTTTTGCCTTTAATCAGGGACAGGTCGCAATCTTTGTCGTAAAAAACCTTCATTGAAAACTCCAAATAATTGTTTTGTATTGTTAGTCGTGTTGTGTCAATTAAAACTTAAAGGCGCAAAACACGCTCACCGCGCCCGATACCACAAGCACCCGTGCGAACGGTTTCTAGAATCGCCGTTGGATCAAGTGCCTCAATAAAAGCTTGGATTTTTACATGATCGCCAGTCAACTCAACCGTGTAGGTTTTGTCGGTGACATCCACAATGTGCCCACGAAAAATATCCGCCATGCGCTTGATTTCTTCGCGCTCTTTGCCAACAGCCCTAACTTTAATCAGCATCAACTCGCGTTCAATATGCGGGCCATCAGTCAAATCAACCATTTTGACCACATCGATGAGGCGATTGAGATGCTTGGTGACTTGCTCAATCACGGCATCCGATCCGGCTGTTGTCAATGTTAAGCGCGACAACGTAGCGTCTTCGGTGGGTGCCACTGTCAACGTTTCGATATTGTAGCCACGCGCTGAGAACAGACCGACCACCCGAGAGAGTGCGCCAGGTTCGTTTTCCATCAGAACTGAAATAATGTGTCGCATGTCAGCCCCTTATAGATCTTCAGAACCGAGCAACATTTCGGTCAACCCTTTACCGGCTTTCACCATTGGCCAGACATTCTCTGACTGATCAGTAATGAAATCCATGAAGACCAGTCGGTCTTTCATCGCAAAAGCTTCCCTCAAGGCGCCGTCCACATCACCTGGCTTGTCGATACGCATACCAACATGACCATAGGCTTCTACCAAAGCCACAAAGTCCGGTAGGGCATCCATATAGGACTCCGAATAACGCGAACCATAATCAATCTGTTGCCATTGCCGCACCATCCCCAAGTAACGATTATTCAAGCAAATGACCTTAGGGGTGAGGTGGTACTGCTTGCAAGTCGATAGTTCTTGGATGTTCATCTGGATCGAGCCTTCACCCGTGATGCAAGCAACTGTGGCGTCTGGATTGGCCATCTGAACACCCATGGCATAGGGCAAACCAACACCCATGGTTCCCAATCCGCCCGAGTTGATCCAGCGCCTTGGCTTGTCAAAACCATAGTATTGAGCAGCCCACATTTGGTGTTGACCCACGTCTGAGGTGATGAATGCATCACCTTGGGTGACTTCCCAGACCTTTTGCACCACCGACTGCGGCTTGATAAATTCGTCAGATGTGGCGAACTTCAAGCAATCGATGCCGCGCCACTGATTGATTTGTTCCCACCATTTGCCCAGTGCAACTTTGTTAGGTGGTGTGTCAATGGCGGCCGCCTCGTATTGAGCAATCAGCTCATTGATAACGTCTTTGACGTTACCCACAATCGGCACATCCACTTTCACGCGCTTAGAAATCGAAGAGGGATCGATATCCAAATGAATGATCTTGCGTGGTGCTTGTGCAAAATGCTTGGGGTTTCCAATCACGCGATCATCAAACCGCGCGCCAACGGCCACCAACACATCACAATGCTGCATTGACATGTTGGCCTCGTAGGTACCATGCATACCGGGCATGCCGACAAACTGTGGATCTGTCGATGGAAATGCACCAAGGCCCATGAGGGTGTTGGTGCAAGGTGCGCCCAACATTTTGACTAAGTTGCGCAGCTGCTCTGAAGCATTCGCCAAAATCACGCCACCACCACTGTAAATCATGGGGCGTTCGGCTTGCAGCAACATCTGCACGGCTTTCTTGATTTGCCCCTGATGCCCTTTTACCACCGGCGAATATGACCGCATGACGACTTCGCCCTTGGGTGGGCCAAACTTGGTTTTGGCGATCGTGATGTCCTTGGGGATATCCACGAGCACAGGGCCAGGACGACCTGTTCGCGCGATATAGAAAGCGCGACGAATCGTATCGGCCAGTTCACGGACATCGCGAACCAAGAAATTGTGCTTCACGCACGGTCGGGTAATACCGACCGTGTCGCACTCTTGGAAAGCATCTTCGCCAATCGCGTGCGTGGGCACTTGACCGCTGATGATAACCATTGGGATTGAGTCCATGTACGCGGTGGCGATACCAGTCACAGCGTTAGTCACACCTGGGCCGCTAGTCACCAGCGCCACACCGACCTTTTCAGAAGACCGAGCGTATGCATCAGCAGCGTGAACCGCTGCTTGTTCGTGGCGAACCAAGATGTGTTGGAATTTGTTTTGGGTAAAGATTGCGTCGTAAATATAGAGAACTGCGCCGCCCGGATAACCAAAGACGTGTTCCACGCCCTCTTCAGCCAGACAGTTCACGACGATGTCGGCGCCTGTCATTTCCATGATGATATTTCCTTTCGTTACCGGCTTCGCCAAACCAATTGCTCGCCCACTCTTGGGTTTGCCAATTCCGCATAGAGATCCACCACATGAACAGCGCTTTCAGCCTCACGGAGGCTGGCCACCTGATCACATCGCAACCCCTGCACAGCCTTATTGATTCGCTAAGCACGCACCCACTGGTGCACTGGATTGAAACGGATGAGTCAACGGTCCGCTTGTGGCGGCGTTGACAACATTTATGATTAGCCGAAACTGGCCTCGGCGTGTCGCCCGACCAGACACAACTCTTGATCGTCTAGAGTTAACTATTGACAAACAAGACGAGTAATGTAGCTTTTTCTGCAGTGCAGCGCAAATGATATAGAGTAGCAACTATGCTTGGAGCCCGCCTAAACCGCCTACAACGCTTTGTTTACAGCCACCACTTTGTGGGTGGGTTGCGCCGAGGGT
Organism: Burkholderiaceae bacterium; assembly: GCA_017857895.1. Lineage (GTDB taxonomy): Bacteria > Pseudomonadota > Gammaproteobacteria > Burkholderiales > Burkholderiaceae_B > Algicoccus. The sequence goes on from JAFMCG010000063.1 coordinate 11,202, forward strand.
CGGGGGTTGTGGTGGCATTTGCGCTGGTCACGCTTGTGCTTGACGACCCCAGCGCTGGCTTGATCGCTGCCCTTGGGGCGCTTTGCGTGGCATTAATCGACCAACCCGGCCCCGTTTCGGTGCGTATTCGAGAAATGCTCGGTGGTTTGGTGCTCGGTGCCGGCGCTGTCGGCATCACGGGCTTGGCCTCTCAAAACCCGATCCTCTTGCTGATTGTGGTGGTGGCTCAGAGTTTTTTCTTTTCGTTGTTTTCTGTTTACGGCAAAAAAGGCGGTGTTATCGGTTTGGCCTGCCTTGTGCTAGCCGTTGTCACCATGCACACCTCCCTAACACCGGTTCAGGCCAGTTTGCACACACTAACCTCTGTTAGTGGGGCTGTGATCTACATTTTGGTCAGCCTACTGAGTAGCCGCCCTTTGCAAGTGCGCGAAGAGGAGCAAGCCCTCTCCGTGGCACTTTTTGCCACGGCCGATTATGTCGCTGCCCGTGCCGACATGTACGAGCCTCGGGCTGACATTGACGACGGCTACCGGCGCTTGATTGACCGCCAATCAAAAATGACTGAGCAACACCAAGCCGCCCGCGACATGATTTTGCGTAACATCAGCCCAGCCGCGCTAGAACGATCGCCTCGGCGAACAGTGGTCTGGAACGTCTTTATCGACATGGTCAACATGCTCGACATGTTAGTTAGCACCCACACCGACTACACCTTACTGCATCGAACTTTAGACGATGCCGACATCATGATTTTCAGTCGCGATGCGCTAGATAAAATGGCACTTGAATTAGAGCGTATCGCATTGGCCGTGACCCGCGAGAAGGCGCTCTCTCGGCGTAACAGCGTCAAGGCGGAACTTCGGGCAATCGAGTTTGAGTTAGAGCAAATGAGGCGCAATGGCTTTGCAGATAGTGCGCCTGAACCCTACACCATTTGCGTCCAAATTCTCAGACGCCTGAGAAATGTCAATCGACTGATTGAGCGGATGTTGGATCAAACCAGCTTTCCCACACACAACGAGCCACTGAACGCGGCTCAACTCGACGCCTCTTTGATCGATTTTCTTTCACGCCAGTCTTTTCACCCACGCTTACTATCGAGCAACTTACGACTAGACTCGCCCCCGTGCCGCTTTGCCTTACGCGTGGCATTGGCGACAGCCATTGGGCTGGGTTTGGGTTTGCTGCTGCCTGATGTGGCCGAGCATGGCTATTGGATAGTGCTGACAATCATCATCATCATGAAGCCCGCGTTCTCTTTAACCAAACAGCGCAACAACGCACGCTTGACGGGCACTTTAATCGGCTGCGGATTGGCCTATGTGCTGTTTTCACTGACAACTGACAGCCACTGGCTTTTGGTTGCCCTATTTCTCAGTCTTGTGGCTGGCTTTTCGTTCTTACTGGTCAACTACCTCGTTGCCTCGGTGTTCAACACCTTGGCTATCCTACTGGCGCTGCACTTCATATTCCCCAGCACATTTGCCTTAATTAACGAAAGGGCCATTGATACCGTGATTGGCTCTTTGGTCGCCTTTGCGTGCAGTTATTTTCTGCCATGGTGGGAGTCACGTTCACTGCCAAGCCTGGCGCAAGCAGCGGTACGTGCCAATCAAACCTTTTTACAGACGGCGTTGCAATTGCTTGTAAACCAAGACCAAGAACAAACAGCCGCCATTCGCCCCAATGCGTGGCCATTGGCCAGACGCAACACACTGGTCGCATTTAGTAATTTTGCTGAAGCGTTTTATCGGATGATGGGTGAACCGCATTCGCGACAGCGCCATGTGGCTGAATACAATCATTTGCTGATACAAAATCACGTCTTGGCTGCTGAAATCTTGACCATCGTGTCGCAATTGAGGGCCCAGCCTAATCAAGCCGCTCAAGCCATTGCTTTTATGCAAGTCCTTGATCAAGCCCTTGCCAATCGAGATTTAAAAGCGGCTGGTTTGCCCGCCCCCACCTTTGCCAAAAACACCCCCGCTGACTGGCTCTACCCCTTAAAACAAATGCAACGCGCCGTGCAAGGCATCATTCGAGAGTCCACAGCGATTCAAACCGCGACCCAGACTGCAAAAGACTGAGGCTAAGCTCAACGGCTCAAGCCCAATCCCCAACCTTGATCGTTTTTGTCACAAAACCACGCTTGTTGATACTGCCCAATACGCTTATGCTTTGGGCCACGAGCCCCCTTTCATGCCTGGAGAGTGATTTGAAAATTGCAGATATAAAAGCCAATGCTTATTCAATGCCTTTTGTTAACCCTTCATACCCTAGAGGGCCGTACCACTTTGTCGATCGCGAATTTTT
>JAFMCG010000064.1 GCA_017857895.1 Burkholderiaceae bacterium
CATTCATGGGTGAGTCGGTTCTCTGGTCGTGGGCCCTTAAAGCGATATTTTAAGGTAAAGACACCTTAACCTTGTCAAAAATCGCGCACAAACCCGCATCAGACACCCGATATGACGGGAGCCGAGGCTCGATTAAAAGGCCAACACTGCCCACACCAAGAACGCATAACGCGCGAATTTTCCAACCGCCATCCAAAACAAACACCAGCCAAATGGCAGCCGTAAGCCACCGGCGACCAAGCAAAGTGGGTCACCCACCACCGGCAGCCACGACATGATAAGCGCACCAGGGCCCCAGCGATCAAGCCATGCGTGAGCTTGTTTTAAGCTGCGCTTTTGTTGTTGTTCTGTTGGTTTCGTTGGTTTTGGTGAACTCGCGTGATACCGCTGCCAAATGTTAATCGCCCCACGGCCCATGCCATAAGTGATGGCACCACCAACCGTGTTGCCCATGCCCACGGCAATCACCACCAAGACCCGGTCCATCGTTGTAAAAGGCCCTTGGGTAAGAAGATAGGTCACAACCACTGGCTCGGAGCCAAACGGCAAAAGCGTGGCGGCTAACAAACCGGCTGAAAACAGCGCAAATAAGCCTGTCATCATGTGAGAGGCCCCAACCGCTGGCTTTTAGAGCTGCCGGCATCGAGTCCATGAGACAATTCAATTTTCAAGTTCATGATGGTTTTATGTCAACGGATTACCTAAAACGCATTCTGACGTCCAAAGTCTACGATGTTGCGCTTGAAACACCGCTTGAAGTTGCCCCTAACTTGTCGGCGCGACTAGACAATACCGTTTGGCTTAAGCGCGAAGACACACAACCGGTCTTTAGCTTCAAACTGCGTGGCGCTTACAACAAGATGGCTCATCTTAGCGCGAGTGCGCTGGCACGCGGGGTGATCGCCTCGTCGGCCGGCAACCATGCGCAAGGCGTGGCGCTGTCTGCTCGCAAACTGGGCTGTCGGGCCGTGATTGTGATGCCCACCACCACCCCGCCCGTCAAGATTGACGCGGTGCGTCGACTAGGCGCCGAGGTGGTGTTACACGGTGACAGTTATTCAGATGCATTTGACAAGGCCACTGAATTGCAAGCCATCGAGCAACTGACCTTCGTGCACCCCTTTGACGACCCAGACGTGATTGCCGGCCAAGGCACGATCGCGATGGAAATTTTGCGACAACACCCTGGACCAATTGACGCGATATTTGTGGCGATCGGCGGCGGTGGCTTGATCAGCGGTGTAGCCACTTACGTCAAAGCGTTAAGACCCGAGATAAAAATCATTGGTGTGCAAACCGAAGACTCTGATGCCATGGTGCGCAGTGTCAAAGCGGGTAAACGGATTCGTTTATCCGAGGTGGGCTTATTCTCTGATGGCACTGCCGTCAAGCAAGTTGGGATTGAAACGTTTCGTTTGACGCGGCAGTACGTTGATGATTTTGTGGTGGTGGATACTGACGCCATTTGTGCAGCGATCAAAGACGTGTTCCAAGACACCCGCAGCGTGCTTGAACCGGCTGGCGCCTTGGCCGTGGCGGGTGCCAAGCAATACGCTCAATCACATCGCTGGAAAGACAAAACATTGGTGGCCATCGCCTGCGGGGCCAATATGAACTTTGATCGATTGCGATTTGTGGCCGAGCGCGCTGATGTCGGTGAAGCCCGTGAGGCACTGTTTGCCATCACGTTGCCCGAAGAGCGCGGCAGCTTTAAGCAACTGTGCGAATTGGTGGGTCCGCGTAACGTGACTGAATTCAATTATCGAATTTCTGACGCCAAAAAAGCACACGTTTTTGTGGGCATCCAAGTTAACCAAGCGCAAGAACCCACGCGTTTGGCCAAAGAGTTCCGTCAGTACGGGTTTGCCACGATCGATCTAACACAGGATGAAATGGCCAAAACCCACCTAAGACACATGGTTGGTGGGCGTTCACCGTTGGCTGATAACGAGGTGCTATATCGCTTTGAGTTTCCAGAGCGTCCCGGGGCACTGATGCGGTTCTTAAACAACATGCGCCCTGAGTGGAACATCAGCCTGTTTCACTATCGCAACCAAGGCGCAGACTATGGTCAGATTTTGGTGGGTATTCAAATCCCAGCCGGCCAAAAGGGTAGCTTTAAGTCGTTTTTAAACGACGTTGGTTACCCTTCTTGGAACGAAACTGAAAACCCAGCCTATCGCTTATTTTTATAAATCCGCGGCATCAGTTTGCTGAGGTGACCGTCACAGCAGCAGCAACGGCTCGGGCACGCTCACGCGCCACATCGACCGTATCAGCGGCGGCCAAACCAACGCCCAAACGGCGCTTGACGAATGACTCAGGTTTGCCAAAAAGGCGTAAATCTGTGCCCGGCACGGCCAATGCATTGGCCAGCCCCTCAAACATCACGGCTTGAGCATCAACCCCACCATAAATGACGCGACTCGCACCCGGCGAGCGCAAACTGACCGATACCGGAAGCCCCAAAAGCGCACGCGCGTGCAACTCGAACTCGCTTTGGGTTTGTGTCACCAGTGTCACCAAGCCCGTGTCGTGTGGTCTCGGGCTGACCTCAGAAAACCAAACCTGTTCGCCTTTGACAAACAACTCCACCCCGAATAGACCCAAGCCACCGAGTGCCTCAGTGACGGCTTGCGCCATTTCACAGGCCCGCACTAGCGTGTCTGGCGGCATGGCTTGTGGCTGCCAACTCTCGACATAATCACCATTGACCTGCAGATGACCAATCGGCGGACAAAAATGCGTCTCAACGCTGCCGTCCAGGCCGCGGGCTCGCACGGTGAGTAAGGTGATCTCATAGTCGAAAGTGACCCACCCCTCAACAATGACTCGAACCCCTTCGACACGGCCAGCCGTCATGGCCAAGTCCCAGGCTGCGGCCAAATCGCCTGCACCGCGAACCACACTTTGACCCTTGCCTGATGATGACATGATGGGCTTGATCACGCAGGGAAACCCGACTGCCTGGGCGGCTTCGGTCAATTGCGTCAAATTATCTGCAAAGCGGTACGGTGACGTTGGCAAACCCAAGGTTTGGGCCGCCAGTTCACGAATACCCTCTCGATTCATGGTCAGTTGGGCCGCACGCGCCGTTGGTACCACTTGCAAAGCTTTCCCATTTTGAAGTCGCCCTTCGATCTCGACCAATAAGTCAGTGGCGATGGCTTCGATTTCTGGCACGATCACGTGCGGTTGATAGCGATCAATCACCGCTGCTAAGGCCTCTCTGTCGGTCATGTCGACCACCTCGGCGTGATGCGCCACTTGGTGCGCTGGGGCATTGGGGTAGCGATCGACCGCTACCACCTCGACACCGAGCCGCTGCAGGGCAATCACCACTTCTTTGCCCAGCTCACCCGAGCCTAGCAACATGACCCGCTTGGCCACTGGCGTTAAAGGGGTGCCCCAATGAGGTGCGGCGAGGATTTGGGGGTCAGGTTTGAGGTGGGCCATGCCAGCTCCAGCAAAAGTCGTTGTGATGGGACTTGTTTTAGCATAACGGCCTTCATCAGCGCCCAAGTCTAATCATGTCCATGGCGAAGTGACTAGGCTAAAATCAGAGACATGAATGCCACACACAACTCCGACGCCGCTATTTTGCTGGCTGGCCAACAAACCCTCGCCCTTGAGGCGCAAGCCCTGAAGTCGCTTGGCGAACAACTCGACGATGCGTTCGTGAATGCTGTTCGTGTCATTTTGGCTTGCCACGGGCGAGTGGTGGTTTGTGGCTTAGGCAAGACTGGTCACGTGGCCCGTAAGCTCGCGGCAACACTGGCTTCTACCGGCACACCGGCGCTGTTTATGCACGCGGCTGAAGCACTACATGGCGACTTGGGTATGCTAACGGCCAATGACGTCTTGGTGGCGCTGTCGCACTCGGGCAGCGGACATGAGTTGCTCATGATCCTACCAAGCGCTCAGCGTTTGAAGGTGCCGGTGATTGCCATGACAGGTCACCCAGACTCTGATCTGGCCAAACTCGCTGACATTCACTTGCACGTGCGAGTCAAACAAGAAGCCTGCCCGCTGAACTTGGCGCCAACCACCAGCACGACCGCGGCGTTGGCCTTGGGAGATGCGCTGGCGGTGGCCACATTACAGGCCCGTGGCTTTAATCAAGAAGATTTTGCACGCGCCCATCCTGGCGGCGCCTTGGGTCGGCGTTTGATTACTCGAGTACGCGATGTCATGCGCCATGGCACAGCGCTGCCAACGGTCACCGAAGATGCCTCAGTGGCCCAAGCGTTGATGGAGATTTCTAAAAAAGGCATGGGCATGACCGCGGTTGTCGACCACCATGGGCGCGCCATGGGCATTTTCACCGACGGTGACTTGCGACGCTTGATCGAAGCCCAAGGCGATATTCGCCAAGTGCCCATCAAATCGGGCATGTCACCATCGCCACAACACATCTCGCCCGATGTTCTAGCCGTGCAGGCAGCGAGCATCATGGATGAGCGACGCATCAGCCAGTTGCTGGTGGCCGATGAGGCGGGCCTACTGGTCGGCGCGCTACACATGCACGACCTGATGACGGCCAAAGTGATATGAAAGCGCTTTTTACCCACCCCGCTGAAGCCTTGGTGTTGGCTCGCATTCCCGCCGATGTGGTGGCACGCGCCCAAAAAATTCGGCTAATGGTGTTTGATGTTGATGGCGTTTTAACGGACGGCAGTCTTTGGTACGGAGAGCAAGGTGAGTCGCTGAAACGGTTTCATGTGCTTGATGGTCATGGCCTCAAAATGCTCACCGCGAGTGGCATCATCGTGGCCCTAATGACTGCCCGTGACAGTGTCATACTGGCACGACGTGGTGCTGAGCTTGGCTTGGCACATGTCTATCAGGGTGTGCGCGACAAAGCCGCAACCCTAACCAAACTGGCGTCAGATGAGGGCGTGGCACCTGATGCTGTGGGCTATATGGGCGATGATTTGATTGATCTCGCCGCCATGCAGCGCGCAGGCTTGGCCGTATCAGTACCCAGCGCTCCAGCCTATGTGGCCCAAGGTGCGCATTGGGTCACCACGGCACAGGGCGGCCAGGGTGCGGTGCGCGAATGTTGCGATGTGATGCTTGCCGCTCAAGGCAAGCTTGGCTCATTTCTTCAGCCCGGGGTGAGTTTGCCCGGCGCAGTTCAATGAGGCACACCCGATGAAAGATCGTTTCCCCACCATCATGTCCGTGGTTATTTTGGTGGCGCTGGTGATTGGCACCTGGGTGGCTGCTGAACACACCAAACGGGCCGTGGTGATCGAAGCCGCCGCCAAGAAAACACACGAGCCAGACAGTTGGTCCAAAAACTTCACCGTGGTTCGAACCAATGAAGAAGGCTTGCCGATTAGCCGTCTGGTGGGCGAATACATGGAACACTTCCCCGATGATGGTTCGTATGACATCACCAATCCTGTCGCCACCAATGTCCCCAAAGAAGGCCGTGTCACACAAGGTACCGCGAAAATGGCCACGGTTTTGGATGAGGGCAATCGCATCGTGCTCAAGGGCGACGCCTACGTGTTTCGTCTTCCAGAAAAAGACGATACCGACCCGATTAATGTGCGCAGCGAAGAAATGACCATGCTCGTCAAAGAGGATGTTGCTTACACTAACCTACCCGCAGTGGCACGCGATGGTCGAACCCGGCTATCCGGCATTGGCATGCGCTACGACAATAAAACAGGTGAACTAAGCGTCAAACAGTCCACTGACGTTGAGATCAGCCCCAAAAAACTGGAGAACACGACCCCATGAGGTCCATTTCAATTGCGCTTTTGATGCTACTTACGCCTTTTGTCGGCATGTCCATGGCACTGGCCCAGATCAACATCCTATCAACGCAAAAAGGCGACAGCACTGACCCGGAGCCCGCGACTCAAATTTTATCGGACACCTTGGTCTACGACGATGCCAAAAAAACCAGCCGTTTTACCGGTGACGTGGTCATGACACGCGGGCTTTTAACGCTCCGTGCTGATGCACTAGACTTGCGCGAAGACAGCGAGGGTTTTCAGTTTGGTATTGCTACCATGGATGAGGGCAAACGCGTCTACATTCGTCAAGAGCAGCCTGAAGAATACAGAGTGCTCGAGGGTATTGGTGAGCGGGCCGAATACGACGGTAAGGCTGAGACTTTTGACTTGATTGGTAAGGCGCGAGTGACCCGTTACATTTGTGGCAACCCCTTTGACACCATCAGTGGCGAGCGGGTTCGCTACAACCAAAAGACCGACACCTACCGGGCCTTTGGTGGCACCAACTCAGACACCGCTGACGGTCGGGTTCGCTCGGTGGCACAGCCTCGCACCAAGATAGATGCGGCGATCGAAGCCTGCCGCGTTCTTCATGCCCAAGGTCAGTTGCCGGCTGGGGTGCCCGCACCGGAGAAGCCTTAATGAGCAAGATCACCGCAACCCCCGAACCCATCAATAGAACTGGCTGGCTCGACGCAGTGGGTTTGCGTAAGTCTTACGGTGGTCGCATGGTCGTACAGGACGTGTCACTTAACGTCAACAGCGGCGAAGTGGTGGGTTTGCTTGGGCCCAATGGTGCTGGCAAGACCACGAGTTTTTATATGATTGTGGGTTTGGTGCAAGCCGAAGCGGGGCGAATTGAAATCGATGGTGTTGCGATCACCAGCTTACCGATACACAAACGCGCGCGCCGCGGCCTTTCATACCTGCCACAAGATGCTTCAGTCTTCAGGCGCCTGAATGTTGAGCAAAATATTCGTGCGGTGCTGGAACTCCAAATCGATGCCCAAGGCCGTGCCATCGGCAAGACAGAAATCAACACCCGACTTGAGATGCTGCTCGATGAGTTACAGATCAGTCATCTTAGAAAAAACAGTGCCCTGTCGTTGTCGGGTGGCGAGCGCCGTCGTGTTGAAATCGCACGGGCATTGGCCACGAGCCCACGGTTTATTCTGTTGGATGAACCGTTTGCAGGTGTTGATCCAATTGCTGTGATCGAGATTCAACGCATCGTGCGATTTCTAAAAAGTCGTGGTATCGGGGTGTTGATTACTGACCACAACGTGCGTGAGACATTGGGTATTTGTGATCGGGCTTACATCATCAGCGATGGAGCCGTCCTAACAAGCGGCGTCCCTGATCAAATCATCGATGATCCAGCGGTCAGGCGGGTCTATCTGGGTGAACATTTCAGAATGTAACTATTTGATCACTGGCTTGATTTCCTGAAGCAACCCGATACACTGAAATGACAATGCAACATTAAGCATTGTGTTCATGAAACGCTTGCTCGAAAGGAGATCGATATGAATGTGCAAATCACTGGTCATCACCTGGAAGTTACCCCAGCTATTCGTGAGTACATCAACACCAAGCTTGAGCGAGTCAGTCGACATTTTGATCATGTGATCGACACCAAAGTCATTCTTTCTCTAGAGCCATTAAAGCACCGGGCTGAAGTCACCCTGCACATGCGTGGCAAAGACATTCATTGCGAAGCAGCGGAAGAAAATTTGTATGCAGCGATCGATTTATTAACCGATAAAGTCGACCGCAAAGTGGTCGACCACAAGAAAAAAACCCAAAGTCATTTTCAGACGCCCGCTAAACGGCAGATCGTCGCCGAAAATGAGCCCATCTAGGTCCTTCTGCAGTCAAATGAATACTAAAAAAGTCTTATGTATTTAATTATTGCACTGCCGCATAAACCCTTATAATTTACGACATGAAACTCTTGTCGCAAATTCTGTCCCCGGAAAACGTTGTTCTAGACATTCCGGTCACCAGCAAAAAAAGGGCCCTCGAACAGATGTCATTATTGTTCGAGAATCATCAAGGCCTCGAGCGAGTCAGCGTCTTTGACAGCTTGTTCGCTCGAGAGCGCTTGGGCTCAACGGGCTTAGGGCACGGCGTTGCTGTGCCTCACGGGCGAGTTAAAAATATTGACAGCCCGTGCGCGGCTTTTGCTCGACTGGCTCAGCCCGTGGCGTTTGACTCCCCTGATGGGCAGCCCGTCGATCTGATTCTTGTTCTTATCGTCCCCGAAGCCGCAACGCAACAACATCTGGATATACTCGCGGAGGTTGCACAGCGCCTGTCAGAACCGTCTATTCTCGAGCAGTTGAGACGCGAGACTGATGCGATGCGTATTTACGAAATCTTAACGGTCACGAATACATTAGCTAGCGAATAGTCGGAGGCGACGATGCTGTCGGTACAAAACCTCGTGCAAGACAACGCCGAAGATGTGGCGTTTGAATGGCTAGCAGGTAACGGCGGCGCTGAACGTCGCATCCCAGACGATGGTCGTGCGGCGGCTGATCTGATCGGTCACCTGAACCTCATCCACCCGGCTCGCATCCAAGTGTTTGGACGCGAGGAAATGGCGTACTACAACCGCTTTGACGCCAAACGAAGACGCCATCACATTGAAGAGCTCGCCTCTGGTGGGGTCCCCGCTATTTTGGTGTCTGATGGCTTGGATGCCCCAGCCGACTTAGTTGCCTTCTGTAATCAAGAAAACCTACCACTGCTAGGCACACCGGTGCCAGCCGCGATGGTGATCGAAGTGTTACGCATTTATTTGGCCAAAAGATTTGCGCCCACTATCACCGTACACGGCGTGTTGCTCGATGTCTTGGGTGTGGGCGTCTTGATTACTGGCGAGTCTGGTTTGGGTAAAAGTGAACTGGCCCTAGAGCTTATTTCGCGCGGTCATGGATTGGTCGCCGATGATGCCGTTGAACTGTCTCGCACGGCCCCCCATGTGATTGACGGGCACTGTCCTGAATTACTACAAAACATGCTTGAAGTACGTGGGCTTGGCTTGTTGAATATCCGCACCATATTTGGCGAAACATCCGTGCGCCGTAAGATGAAACTCAAACTCATCGTGCACTTGGTGCGGGCTTCTGCACAAGAAAAGTTTGAACGCCTACCCATTCAAGACATGACCCAAGACATCTTGGGTGAACCTATTCTCAAGGTGATGTTGCAAGTGGCTGCTGGGCGCAACCTAGCCGTGCTGGTTGAGGCGGCTGTGCGCAACACGATTTTGAAGTTACGCGGCATCGATACATTGCAAGAGTTCATGGAAAAACAATCCGAGGCCATTGCCCGTGACAACAACCATGCATGACGCGCTTCAAAGCGTTGTTCTCATCACTGGCATTTCAGGGTCAGGCAAGTCAGTGGCACTTAAATGGCTAGAAGACGCGGGCTATGCTTGTGTTGACAACTTACCAGTGCAATTACTACAAGACTTCATCGCCGGCGCGCGTGACTCAGATGCCCCACGAGTAGCCGTGGCCATCGACGCCCGTTCGCAAGGCGACCTGAGTCAATTGCCAGATATCATCACAGCCCAACGCGCCATGGGTACACAGATTCGAGTGGTGTTTCTAGACGCCGATGACATCACCTTGATTCAGCGCTATTCAGAAACTCGCCGCCAACATCCACTGGCTAAGGCCATCGCCAAAACAGGCCAGACGCCGAATTTGCGCGATTGCATTGCGCTTGAACGTGACATGCTTGACAGACTGCGCACCCAAGAGCACGTGATTGACACCTCTGGGCTCACGCCGGGTCAACTGCGCGATTGGATGCGTGATTTTGTGGCGGTCGACAGGCCCAATCTCATTTTGACACTCGAGTCCTTTGCGTTTAGACAGGGTGCGGCGCGCGATGCCGACCTGGTGTTTGATGTTCGATGCTTGCCCAACCCACACTATGACCCTGAATTGCGTCCGTTAACGGGCAATGATGAGCCCGTGGCGCGTTGGCTTTCTGGGTTCGATGAGGTCAAGCAAATGATTGATGACATTGAGACCTTTACGCGCAAGTGGTTGCCCCGCTACACCCAAGATACGCGCAGTTACCTGACACTGGCCGTTGGTTGCACCGGCGGCCAGCACCGTTCGGTTTATGTGATTGAAGAACTGGCTAAGCGCTTTGCCGACATGCCGAACTTACTGGTGCGTCATCGCCAACAACCGGGTCTCAAACGAACCAAGGGCACCTAGGTATGCATGTCAACCCACTACCGACCTTTGCCATTCGTGCTGCTGTCTTCTTGACAGTGCTTTTTTTGACGGCTTGCGGCGGCAGCAACAAAGGGGGCTACTACAAAGACGATGGCCCACCGAGAGACCCACCGTCAAACTTAGACAATATTGCTGATGCCACACCCCGCGTCGAACCACTCGCGCGTGGCCCAAACCGTCCCTACACCGTCATGGGCAAGCGCTACGTGCCAGATACCAGTGGCCAGCCTTACCGCAAGCGTGGCATAGCCTCTTGGTATGGGCGTAAATTTCATGGCAATCCGACCTCTAATGGCGAGCGCTACGACATGTTTGCCATGACAGCGGCTCATACCACGCTACCGATTCCCAGCTACGTTCGGGTGACACGGGTTTCTAATGGTCAGAGCGTGATTGTTCGCGTCAATGACCGCGGCCCTTTCTTGCACAGTCGGGTGATTGATTTGTCTTATGCCGCAGCCCATCGACTCGGCATGGTGCAAGCCGGTAGTGCTGAGGTGGTGGTTGAGCGCATCATGCCTGAGCAAATCAGAGCGGGTACTTGGCGTAGCGACAGCGCTACCGTAGCCAGCAACCCCGCACCCAGACCTGCGAGCCTTCCCAGCACAGCCGACAGCAATGGTCCGATGTTTGTGCAGATTGGGGCTTTTCGCGATCAGGCCAATGCCCAAAGTTTGGCGACCCAAGCCGCTGGGCGCATACCTGAAAACGCCCCCGTTGAAGTAGATGCGGGTCCCGATCAGGTTTATCGCGTTCGGGTAGGGCCCTTTAACAGCCGCGAAGCGGCAGAGCGCGCCGCTAACCCCATTGGCCAAGCACTTGGCGTCTCCCCGAGCTTATCAACACCTTAATCGTGCCTTAATTGTGCTTTGAGCGTGCCAACAAGCGCGCATAGCAAACATCTTTCGGTTGCCCTAACGCTTGAGCCATGATTTTGGCGGCATCGCGCGTTGATGCGTGAGCCAACAGTGCATCCATCCACGCCTCTACCACCGGTGAAGCCACCTCGTCTTCGGTGTCTGCAGGGGCATCATTGGGCGGATGCAACAAAACCACATATTCACCTTGCTCACGAAAACGATCAGCCGCAATCCACTGCGCAACTTGATCAAGGGGCAAGGTCACACATTGCTCAAAGCGTTTGGTCAGTTCACGCGCCAACGAGACTTGCCGCGCTGGCCCAAACACAGTCAGTAAGTCTTTGAGCATGGCGCTGATGCGATGAGGCGCCTCGAACCAAACCAAGGTACCGTCAAAGCTTGTCCAAATGCGCAATTGCTTTTGTCGAGCGGCAGATTTTGGCGGCAAAAAACCCAAAAAACAAAAAGCTGGGTGCTGATCAGTGGTCGAACCGATACTCATCAAAGCTGTTGTCACGGCACTGGCACCAGGCAAAGCCACCACGTCGTAACCCGCCGCTCGCACCGCTTGCACCGTAAACCCACCAGGGTCACTGATGGCAGGGGCGCCAGCGTCAGAGACCAAGGCCACACGCGCACCCTCAGCCAAACGTTGCACGATCGCAGCCTGCTGGTCGCGCTCGTTGTGGCGGTGTAAAGAAAGCATGGGGGTCTGTATACCCCAAGCTTGTAACAATACCCGGGTGGCCCGCGTGTCTTCGGCGGCAATCACGTCGGCCAACTTCAGGGCGTAAACAGCCCGCAGACTCAAGTCTGCCAAATTACCAATCGGTGTGGCCACCACGTATAAAGTCGATTTGGGCCAGTGTTGTCCAGGCAGGCGCTCGAGTTGAGACTGCCACGAAGCGGCTATTGACGGTTCGTTGGAGGCCACGGGCTCGGTGGAATCGGTGATTTCGGGCATGGACTGCCTGCAAAAGTTAGAGGGAACCAGTGTAGTGCGCGTTTTGTCTGATCGACAACGGTGATACTGAGCTAGCCCGTGAGATAATACAAGCATCATCAATTGAACTGAGTGCCATGACTTTGCAAACACTGTTGACGCAACATTTTGAAGATCACCTTGCCGTGACTGAGCGCACGCTTCAAACCTTGCTTGAGCCATTAGAGCAGGCGATCCATTGCTGCCACCAAGCTGTCACGCAAAAGTCACGCCTATTGGCTTGTGGCAACGGCGGCTCAGCGGCTGACGCACAACATTTTGTGGCTGAAATGGTGGGCCGGTTTGAGCGAGAGCGCCAACCACTGGCGGCCGTATCGCTAAGCACGGACACTTCTATTTTGACCGCTGTGGGCAATGACTACGGCTTTGACCACGTATTCTCGCGACAAGTGGCTGCGCTTGGCCAACCCGGTGATGTGTTACTTGGCATTTCAACCAGTGGCAATTCAGCCAACGTTTTAAAAGCCATCGAAGTCGCTCACCAACAGAACATGAGGGTTATCGCCCTCACAGGACGCGACGGTGGGCAGATCGGTCAATACCTGACGCCTAACGATGTTCACCTCTGTGTGCCTCACCCGCGTACCATGCGGATTCAAGAGATGCATATTTTGTTGTTACACCTCATTTGCGAAGGCGTTGACACGCTGATTTTAGGAGAGCGCGCATGACCCGTATAACCACCTCTGTGCTGATGGCTAGCGTGATTGCAGTTTCTGGTTTGTTGAGCGCTTGCGCACCGGTGATTATTGGCAGCGCCGTGGCCACCACAGCATTTGTCGCCACCGATCGTCGAACGGTTGGTCAACAAGTTTCCGACAAAGAAATTGATTTGAAACTGGCCGCTGACATGACCACAGCTTTTGGTGAAACGGCACGCATCAACGCCAACTCTTATGATGGGGTGGTATTGCTCACCGGGGACGCCTTCAGTGAAAAAATTCGGGGTGAGGCAGCCAGCATTGCCGCCAACACCACACAAGTAAAGTCTGTTATCAACCGCCTCGCTGTGGGACCGTTGGCCTCATTTAGTCAGGTCACATCAGACACTTGGCTAGCTTCTAAGGTTAAAACCACGCTTTTTACGGCCAAGGATGTGCCCTATGGCGCCATTGCCGTCACTGTTGAACGCGACAATGTTTACTTGCAAGGTTTGGTGACCGAAGCTGAAGCCAAGCGAATCACTGAAGTTGCCGCAAGCGTGGGTGGTGTCAAAGAGGTCTACACCTTGTTCCAAATCATGACGCCAGAACAAGCACAAGCGCGTGAAAATGCTGCCCGCTCGGCCAATGGTTTGCCAGAGAGCAATCCAACCCCGACTGGTGCACCGCAGTCAACCTCGAACGTCAGCACCATGGGCGACAATGCGCCGGCGCCGGGCCAACCCCGTGTTGAGCCCGTGACAGCACCGAGCACACCGCAAGCCAGACCGCTTTAATGGGTCCACAATCATGGTGTGAGGCTGATATTGAATGCACATTCGTTTAAGTATGTGAACCAATGAAAAAATTGATTTCTGTGGTGTTGTTGTTTGCTGTTGCCGGC
>JAFMCG010000065.1 GCA_017857895.1 Burkholderiaceae bacterium
GCTGCCCATTGCGGCCGTGCAGGCGCGCTTTGAGCATTATGCGTGGCTCGATCAGTCCTTGAGTGAACAAGCGGCAGGGCGTCTTGCCGCGCTACTGGATTATGGGCTGGCGCCCGAGACGCCATCTTCGGCTGAAGATGGTTTGGTGTTGCGGGTGTTGCCGCGTTTGGGAACGGTTTCGGCATGGGCGAGCAAGGCTACCGATATTGCGCGCAATTGCGGCTTTGATGCGGTTCGTCGCATCGAGCGGGGTATTCGTTATGTGCTGATCCCCGAGCGGGGAACAGCACCGGGTGAGTCAGTCCTTGTTTTGACTGAGGCACAGTTGGCTCTAGCCGCGAGTCTCTTGCATGACCGCATGACCGAGACAGTGGTTGATGAGTCCTTTGATGCCAAGCAATTGTTTGTCACGCGCACTGCCAAACCGCTACAGACGGTGGCGGTTTTAAGCGACGGTCGCGCAGCGCTTGAGCGGGCCAATGAGGACTGGGGTTTGGCACTGTCAGTCGATGAAATCGACTACTTGGTGCAATCGTTTGAAGGCTTAAAGCGCGACCCGACCGATGTTGAGCTCATCATGTTTGCGCAAGCCAATAGCGAGCATTGCCGGCACAAGATTTTTAATGCGCAGTGGGTGATTGATGGCCAAGAACAATCCAATACCCTCTTTGGGATGATTCGCCAGACCCACGCCAAGCAACCCCTGGGCACGGTGGTGGCTTATTCAGACAACGCGGCCATCATGCAGGGTGGACCGGCGGTGCGTTTTGAACCGATCGCAGCAGCTGCTGCTGACCGCTCATCTTCTGCGATCACTTCTGCTTTCACTTATGGTCGCCGCGAGGTGGTGGCCCATACCCTGATGAAGGTTGAGACCCATAACCACCCCACGGCGATTGCGCCGTTCGAAGGGGCTTCGACCGGCGCCGGGGGTGAAATCCGCGACGAAGGGGCAACAGGCCGAGGGTCTAAGCCCAAAGCGGGTTTGACAGGTTTTACGGTGTCACATTTGCGCTTTGATGATGCCATGGCCCCTTGGGAAGCCGATCACCACGGCGCACCCGATCGAATCGCTTCGCCACTGCAAATCATGATTGAAGGGCCATTGGGTGGGGCGGCGTTTAACAATGAGTTTGGACGGCCCAATTTGTTGGGGTACTTTCGAAGTTTTGAGCAAAGCGCGGGCGGTCTGCGGTGGGGTTATCACAAGCCCATCATGATTGCCGGTGGATTGGGCACGATTGATGATGGGTTGACGCACAAAGACCCCTTGCCACCGGGATGTCTTCTGATTCAACTCGGTGGGCCTGGTTTGCGCATTGGCATGGGCGGTAGTGCGGCCTCGAGCATGGGCGTGGGCACCAATCAAGCGGATTTGGATTTTGATTCGGTGCAACGCGGTAACCCTGAGATGGAACGCCGTGCGCAAGAGGTGATTGATCGGTGCTGGCAGTTGGCAAAAGACAATCCCATTGTGGCGATTCACGACGTGGGTGCCGGTGGCTTATCGAATGCATTTCCAGAATTGGTTAACGATGCCAGTCGCGGGGCGATATTTGATTTGACGCTTGTACCCGTGGAAGAAACCGGCTTGTCGCCGGCAGAAATCTGGACCAATGAAAGCCAAGAGCGCTATGTGTTGGCGATCATGCCGGCTGACTTGCCACGCTTCAAAGCATTGGCTGAACGCGAACGCTGCCCGTTTGCGGTGGTGGGTGAGGCAACCGAAGCCCGTCAACTCAAAGTCATCGATGCGGATCGCCCCACACCGGTTGATGTGCCCATGTCGGTCATTCTTGGTAAACCACCGCGCATGACGCGTGACGTCACGCGTTTGCCTGGTGTGAGTGAGCCCATGGATCTGACGGTCTTGTCTTTGGATGAGGCGGTTGACCGGGTGTTGCGTCACCCCACCGTGGCCAACAAGACATTCCTCATCACCATCGGTGATCGAACGGTCGGTGGCCTTTCAAGCCGTGATCAGATGGTGGGGCCATGGCAAGTGCCTGTGGCCGATTGTGCCGTCACGCTGAGAGATCATGATGGTGACGTGGGTGAGGTGATGGCCATGGGTGAACGCACGCCCTTGGCGATGTTTGACGGGCCGGCTTCGGCGCGCATGGCCGTGACTGAGGCGCTAACCAATTTGGTCGCTGCCGATGTGGCCAGCATTGAGGATATTAAGCTCTCTGCCAATTGGATGGCCGCTTGTGGTTCGCTGGGTCAAGATGCTGTGCTGTACGACACGGTGAGTGCGGTGAGTGAGTTTTGTCAGTCGGTGGGGTTGTCGATTCCGGTCGGCAAGGATTCTTTGTCGATGCGCACACGCTGGCAGCCCACCGAGAGTGATGAGCCAAGCCGCGAAGTGATTGCGCCGGTGTCTTTGATTGTGACGGCATTTGCGCCGGTGTCTGACGTTAAAAAGACGCTGACCCCAGCCTTGCGCACAGACGTGGGGCCGACCACCTTGATTCTGGTGGATCTGGGTCAAGGTCGCAAACGCATGGGTGGTTCGATTCTGGCGCAAGTGGCTGGTCAAGTCGGTGAGACGGTGCCTGATGTTGCCGATGGCGAATTGCTGCGCACCTTTTTTGTGACGATGCGCGCTTTGACTGAGTCGGGCATTGTCTTGGCTTATCACGACAGGTCTGATGGGGGCTTGTTCACCACGGTCTGCGAAATGGCCTTTGCCGGTCATTGTGGCGTGTCGATCAACGTTGATCTGCTGACCATTGATCCGCACGCCGAAGACTGGGGTGCTTACAACATCAAACCATCGCAGGTTGCGGTGCAACGCGATGAATTAACACTCAAGGCGCTTTTCTGCGAAGAAGCCGGTGGCGTGATTCAGGTGCCAACGGCAGAGCGTGATGCGGTCATGCAGGTGCTTAGGGGTGCTGGATTGTCAAAGTACGCCAATGTGATTGGCATGGTTAACACCCGCGATGAGATTGAAGTGTTTCGCGATGCCAAGCGCATCTGGGGTCGTCCTCGGGCCGCGCTTGGCAAAGCGTGGTCAGAAGTCAGTATGCGCATTGCCAGTCGGCGTGACAATCCCCTTTGTTCGCAGGCCGAATGGGATGCGTGGGATGACGTTTCTGATCCGGGTTTGTCTGCGGTGGTGACGTTCGATCCGCAAGATGACATTGCGGCGCCATTTGTGGCCAAGGGTGCCAGACCCAAGGTGGCGGTTTTACGCGAGCAGGGTTGTAACAGTCAGGTCGAGATGGCATGGGCGTTTGATAAGGCTGGGTTTGAAGCGCACGATGTGCACATGTCGGATTTGCAAACCGGTCGGATCCGTTTAGAGGACTTCAAAGGCTTGGTGGCTGTTGGCGGTTTCAGTTACGGCGATGTGTTGGGTGCGGGCGAAGGCTGGGCGCGCAGCATTCTCTTTAACAAGGCTTTATCAGACATGTTTGGGGCGTATTTTGCGCGGCCCGACACCTTTGGTTTGGGTGTGTGCAATGGCTGCCAGATGCTGGCCGCCTTGGCACCGATGATTCCAGGGGCCGAGCATTGGCCGCGGTTTACACGCAATCAGTCAGAAAAGTATGAGGCGCGCTTGTCTTTGGTTGAGGTGTTGCCGTCGCCGTCGATCTTTTTGTCGGGCATGGCGGGTTCGCGTTTGCCAGTGGCGGTGGCCCATGGTGAGGGTTTTGCGGATTTTAGGCGCCAAGGTGATGCGAGCAATGTGTTGCGGGCCATGCGCTTTGTCGATCATCACGGCCAAGCCACTGAAGCCTATCCGTTTAACCCCAATGGCAGCCCAGATGGTTTGACGGCGGTGACGACCCCTGATGGGCGGTTTACGGCCTTGATGCCGCACCCTGAGCGGGTGACGCGTAATGTGATGCTGTCTTGGCATCCCAGCGTTTGGGGTGAGAAAGACAGTGGTGGGTCAGACTCGCCTTGGATGCGGTTTTTTAGGCAAGCTCGGGTTGCCGTGGGTTAATGTTTTTCGTAGGGACAGTTACCGATAGTTAGTGACAGTTACCTGGAGGTGACGTCGCGCTGAAAGACTTCTTTGTAAGTGAATCTGTCTGCAGGATGGGTGTTTTCCGCTTGCTCGATGAGATCACCGCGCTCGTCGTAATAGCGCCGACAAACCCAAAGCCCAGGCGCACGGGGCTTCGTTTTGAGTCGCTGAGCCATTTTTGTGCTCAATGTCAGGGCGCTGATTTCTTGCTCGACCCGTTTGATTTTGAAGCCGAACGCTTCTTCAAGAATGGCGTAAATGGGGCGTTGGGTGCGCATCTGAATGCCACTGACCGAGCGAAATCTTGGCGCGATATACACGGCGGTGTGGCAGATGGGTAAATTGGCGTTGCTGGCAAATCGCAGCCCTTCAATTTGCAGCCATGTCTCGCGCGCTGAAACCTGTAGCCGTTGAGCCAAGCTCTCGGTGAGCCCAAGAATTTCTTGCCTATCGATGACCAAGGTCGTCTGATCGGCGTATTGTTGCAAGTCTTCTAGGCCGGACATCGTTTGCGTATAGCGAATACTCACTGGGGCCGCTTGTACGCGGCTACCGACACCGGCTTGGCGAGTGATGATACCTTGTTGAACAAGTAGCTTGATGGCTTCGCGAACCGTGAACCGAGAAACGCCAAATTGATCACAGAGCTCAAACTCTGTGGGCAACAGTACCCCAACGGGATAGCGACCTGACTCAATTTCTTGTATCAGCGTGGTTGCCAACTGCACGTAGCGTGGTTTGGGTCTCAGTGAGGCGGATAGCGAAGAAGCACTCATAAAACGTGACTCTCGTGCAGAATTCGAATTTGCTCATCGGTCAACCCCGCCTGTTTTAGCAGGCGCTCAGTGTGCTCCCCAAGTGCCGGTGCCGCGTTCAATGGCGGTGTTTCACCCGGACATCGAATGGGTGAGGCGAGCCCTTTGATTGCCGTGCCATCGGGCATTTGTGCATCGACCACGCCGTTGCGTGAATAGACAAAGGGGTTTTCGAGTGCTTGCGCGACGTCATAGACGGGCGAGGCGGGAACGAATCCTTCAAATTTTTTCATCCAGTTCCCGGTGGTGTCTGTGACAAACACAGCCTCGATTTCCTGATTGAATTGCGTCTTGTTGGCAAGGCGGTCTTTGAACGTTTTGAATTCAGCGCGATCAGCCCACTCGGGGTGCCCCATTTTTTGAGCCATGATGGGCCAGAATTTCTCTTTGTTGCACATGACAAAGATCCAACCATCAGCGGTTTGGTAAAGCTGACTCGGAACCAGAGAGGGGTGCGCAGACCTCGCTGCGCGACCTGTCTTGTGTTCACCGTTTAGATACCAAGTTGCGAGATAGGCGAGGTTGTGCATCGCCACGTCAAATAAGCTGACATCAATGTCTCGGCCTTGGCCGCTTTGACGCGCGCCCAACACAGCTGACACCAAAGCCAGTGCAGCGGTTGTTCCCGTCATCAAGTCAATCATCGATAGCCCGAATCGTGCCGGGGGCCCGTCGGGCTCTCCGGTTAATGATAGGTAGCCGGCTTCAGCCTGCATGAGGTAGTCATAACCGGGCCAGTTCGCGCGTTGGCCTTCACGGCCATAGGCCGAAAGATGGGCGCAAACAATGTCGGGACGAATGTGTTTGAGCCTGTCGTAGGTCACGCCGAGCTTGCTCGGTAGGTCACCGCGCAAATTGTTAAACACCGCGTCGGCGGTTTTGGTTAAGGCATGCAGTGTGGCCTGCCCATCGGGATGCTTTAGGTCCAAACGGATGCTTTTTTTATTGCGATTAAAGGCTTGATAAAAATGACTGTTTTGTGGCCCAAAAAAATGAGGCCCCACATGACGACCCACATCACCATCGTCGTGTGGGTTTTCTATTTTGATGACTTCTGCACCCAAGTCAGCCAAGTGCTGGGTGCCAAACGGGCCCGCACCATATTGCTCAATGGCGATAATGCGCAAACCCGCCAATGGCATCGTCATGCGGGATGCCTTTCAATCAACTGCTTGGCGATGATGATGCGCTGCATTTCGTTGGTGCCCTCGCCAATGACCAGCAGTGGGGCATCGCGGTAAAGCCGCTCCACAATGTATTCCTTTGAGTAACCATAGCCACCGTGAATGCGCATGGCCTCTAGGCTGTTTTCAACGGCGGCTTCTGTTGCAAAAAGTTTTGCCATACCCGCCTCCATGTCACAACGCCGTCCGCCGTCATAAGCTTGCGCTGCCGTGATGGTCAACAGTCTGGCGGCTTCAGTGCGAGTGGCCATGTCACCTAACTTGAGCTGAATCGCCTGGTGTTCGCAGATGGGTTTGCCAAAGGTTTTGCGGGTTTGTGAATAGCGAACCGATTCATCTAAGGCGGCTTGCGCTAGCCCCACGCCACGCGCGGCCACATTGATGCGGCCAAGCTCGAGGCCATTGAGGATCATTTGCAAGCCTTTGCCTTCAATACCGCCGATGAGACGGTCTTTGGCGACTTTGTAATCGTTAAAAACCAATTCTGCTGAATCAATCCCTTTGTAGCCGAGCTTTTCGAGTTTGCGACTGACAGAGAAACCCTCGCCTTTCTGTGCGATCAGTAAGCTCATGCCGAGGTGCCTCGGGCTGGTTGTGGGGTCGGTCTTCACCAGCAAGGCAAAGCAGTTGCCTTCAATGCCGTTACTGATCCACATTTTGGTGCCGTTCACAACATAATGGTCACCGGCGAGTTTGGCACCAGTGCGAATGGCTTGCAGGTCGGTGCCGCAATCGGGCTCCGTGAGGGCAATGCCGCCGCGTAATTCACCGGTTGCAAATTTGGGTAACCAAAATGCCTTTTGATCATCAGTCCCATTGCGTTGCAGACACATGGCCATGATCAAATGTGAATTGATAATGCCAGCGACTGACATCCACACGGTTGAGATACGCTCAATGATCTTTGCGTAAGTGACGGTGGACAGCCCCAAGCCACCATATTCCGGTGCAATCAAGCATCCAAACAAGCCCATTTCCTTCATCTTCTCAACGATTTCTGTCGGATAGATATCGTCGTGCTCCAGTCTTTGGGCGTGTGGTTTTACTTCTTGAGCCAAAAATCGTTCTACGCTGTCCAGTATCAGGCTTTCTTGGTTGTCATCTTGCTGCACGGTTCTCGTCCTTTGAGTCTATGGGGTCAATGTTTCAATGCCAATTATTGGCCAAGCGCAAGGGCCAGTGACTGGGCTGAGTCACTCTCCATCGTGAGCACAGCTTGCTCGATGGCGGCCACTCGATCTTCGCTGAGTTGCCTGGCGGCATTGGCGCGAAATTTTTGGGTGATATCGTAGGCAGTCAGCGGGCGATCGACGGCGCCACGGTTTACCGCTTCACGCTCGCGTAGTACGTCGCCATTTTTAAGCGTGACAATCACTTCGCCGTCAAAGTACTTGGGAAAAGTGCTGTTTGGGTCTGCTTGGTAGAAGGTACGAGCGGCAAGGGCGAGGACTTGCGAATCGTGCAAAGCAGGCGCTTCGATGTCTTCTAGGGTTAATCGTCCTTTGAGCAACCCGGTGCCAACAAGGAATGGGATGCTGAATTGGGCCTCATACGCGTTCTGTGGCTTTCGTTTTTGTGCTTCAGGCTCGCAAACTGTTTTGATGACCTCTGCAGGCACCAAGACATCGACGCGATCAATTTGTTCGAGCGGGATGCCTTTTTGATGGATTCGAATCGCCGCATCAATCGCCGCGTGCGTGAAGTGACAGGCGGGCAGGGGTTTGACAGAAACATGGCTGACTTCCCAGACGTGTCCCAAGTCTGCCGTGGCCAGGCTCAAGTCAAACTCTTGACCCGGTGGCAGGTGGCTTCGATAGAGCCCAAAGCGGCCTTCGAAGGTCAGTTTGGTGCCCAGATAGCCATGTTTGGCCAGTGTGGCCGCCGTCACGCCACTGACACCGGCCCAGCCGGGATGCATGCGTTTGTTCCAGGCGCCATCGTTTAGGAATTCAAGCGTGCCTGAGCCCATCGAGAGCGTCAAGCCGAGTGCGTCTACATACTGTGATTCGGTTAACCCCAGCAGGTATCCTGTGGCAACAGCGCAACCAAACGCACCGATCAGTCCCGTTGGATGAAAACCCACTTGGTGAAAGCCACCCTTTGCAACAGCACCGAGCCGGGTGGCCACTTCAACACCCAAAACATAGGCAGAAACGAGTTCTTCGCCGCTGCGATTGTGTTTGGCCGCGACGGCAAGAACGGTGGGTAAGACCGATGCTGTGGCGTGAATGACGCCTATTGAGTGCGTGTCATCAAAATCCAGTCCGTGCACCAAAATCCCGTTCATCAAAATGGCATTGCGCGTGTCTAGGCGCTCTTTGGATCCAATCACAATGGATTGGCCGCCTTCGTTAAGTTCGCCGATGGCGGCCATGGCTTTGTCAGCAAAGTCATAGCCGTGTGATGCGAAAGCAATGCCCAACGCGTCTAGCATCAGCAGCCTAGCGCGTTCCCGCACGGACGATGGGATGGACTGGGGTTTGAACTGAGCAGCAAATGCGGCGAGCTCTTCAGAAATTGATGCCTTGGTTAACAGTGACTGATCCAGGTCGTTTTTCATGTCTCACTCCGATGGGGTGTGTCTGTTGAGTTGGTGGGGTTACTTGTTGTCAGCAATGTCGCTGAGAATGTCACCGACACCATGCCCTCGTTTGGGTACGAGGGCTGATCGCACAAAGTTGATGACTTCTGTGCCATCTTGATTAAAGCCGCGAGTGCGAACAGTCACGATGCCTTGCATCGGGCGGCTTTTTGATTCTCGGACCTCGAGGACTTCAGACTCAGCATAAAGCGTGTCACCCGGGTGCACAGGGGCGGTTAGATTGATTTCTTTCCATCCCAGGTTGGCAATGGCTTTGGCACTCACGTCGTTGACGGTCATTCCCACCACGACAGCCAATGTGAACGCACTGTTGACCAAAGGCTGACCAAACTCACTGTCCTTGGCGAAATGACTGTCGCAATGCATGGGGTGCGTGTTCATGGTCAGCAACGAGAAGTGGATGTTGTCGACCTCGGTGATGGTGCGCCCGGGTCTGTGTTCGTAAGTCGCACCGAGCTCAAAGTCCTCGAGATACCTGCCGTAGCTGGTGCGGTATCGTTTTGAGCCAACTGTAAGGATTTCCATGTGAAGGTTCCTTGAGCGTGTCTTGTTCAATGGATGGGTGCTTCAACAGCAAAAGTAAAAACAGCTGTTTGAAAACGATTTGATAAGTTTATCAAATTGTCCGGACAAACTTACAATGGCAATCCTAAATAATGTATTGATGGGTATTTGACGCCATGTTGATGTCATTGGGCGGTCGCGGCCGTGTGGCCCTCTAAACGTTGGCGCCTTGTTGTCTTGTCCTCTTAACGTCTTGTCAATCCCACAATGGCCATATCAAACAGACCCTATGTGCCCACGGGTAAACGCGTATCCCGTATAATTTGCCTTTGCGACCGGAGCTTTTGATGCGTTTATCCCAAACTGCGCTCACCTTTGACGACGTTCTATTGGTGCCCGCTTACTCGCAAGTGTTGCCTCGCGACACGATTCTAACGACCCAACTCACCCGTTCTATCGCGTTGAACATCCCGCTGGTTTCAGCGGCGATGGATACCGTGACCGAAGCCCATTTGGCGATTGCGATGGCGCAAGAGGGTGGGATTGGCATTATTCACAAGAATTTAACGGCTGATGAGCAGGCGCGTGAAGTCGCCCGCGTCAAACGCCATGAATTCGGTATTGTGATTGACCCGGTGACGGTCACGCCATCGATGCGTGTGCGAGATGCCATCATGCTGCAAAAGCAGCATGGCATCTCGGGATTACCGGTGGTGGAAGGCGGCAAGGTGGTGGGAATTGTCACCAACCGCGATCTGCGGTTTGAAGAACGTTTAGATGAGCCGCTTCGCACCATCATGACGCCACAAGACAGATTGATCACCATGCCTGAAGGGGCAACGCTTGATCAAGCCCAGTCGCTGATGCACAAGCACCGTTTGGAGCGGGTGCTGATTGTGAATGAGGCCTTTGAGTTGTGTGGCTTGGCCACCGTCAAAGACATTGTTAAGAACACTGAGCACCCCATGGCGTGTAAAGACGTTCACGGGCAGTTGCGCGTGGGCGCGGCGGTCGGTGTTGGCCCAGGGACCGAAGAGCGGGTTGAAAAGCTGGTTCAGGCTGGTGTGGATGTGATCATTGTTGACACGGCGCACGGTCACTCGGCTGGTGTGATTGAGCGGGTGCGCTGGATCAAAGACAACTACGAGAAGGTTCAAGTGATTGGTGGCAACATTGCCACGGCTCAAGCCGCGCGCGCTTTGGCTGAAGCGGGTGCTGATGGTGTCAAGGTCGGTATTGGCCCGGGTTCGATTTGTACGACACGGATTGTGGCCGGTGTGGGTGTGCCGCAGATCACGGCGATTTCAGACGTTTCTAAGGCGCTTGAAGGCACGGGTATCCCGCTGATTGCGGATGGTGGTGTTCGATTCTCTGGCGATGTGGCCAAGGCGATTGCCGCGGGTGCGTCTTCGGTGATGATGGGCGGCATGTTTGCCGGCACTGAAGAGTCACCGGGTGAGGTGATTTTGTTTCAAGGCCGCTCGTATAAGTCTTATCGTGGCATGGGTAGTTTGGGTGCGATGGCTGATGGCTCAGCCGATCGTTATTTCCAAGATGCGTCAAACAACACGGACAAGTACGTGCCAGAAGGTATTGAGGGCAGGGTGCCTTACAAGGGCAGTGTGCTGGCGATCATTTATCAGTTGGTGGGTGGTTTGCGTGCCTCAATGGGCTATTGCGGTTGCGCGTCTATTGAAGAGATGCGCACCAAGCCGCAGTTTGTGCAGATCACGGCAGCCGGTATCCGTGAGTCACATGTGCATGATGTCCAAATCACCAAAGAAGCACCGAACTATCGCGCCGATTAAGGCCAATGGGTTTTTTGGGTGCTTCACCCTTTTGTCTGTTTATTTTTTTACGCCTTCTTTTTGAGCAAAGACCATGCATGAACGAATTCTGATTTTGGACTACGGTTCACAGGTGACGCAGTTGATTGCCCGCCGGGTGCGCGAAGCGGGGGTTTATTGCGAATTGCACGCTGGTGATCCGAGTCACATCACGGAAGACTTTTTGCAGCAACAAAAATCGTTGGGCTTAAAAGGCATCATTTTGTCGGGCAGTCATTTGTCGGCGTATGACGCTGATGCGCCGAAAGTGCCGCATGCGGTGTTTGAGCAGGGTTTGCCGGTGTTGGGTATTTGTTATGGCATGCAGGCGATGGCGCAGCAGCTCGGGGGCAAGGTGACGGCTGCCGCTCACCGTGAGTTTGGCTATGCCGAGGTGCGTGCCCAGGGTCACACCAAGTTGTTGGCAGGTATTGAAGATTTTGTGACCAAGCAAGGTCATGGGATGTTGAAGGTTTGGATGAGTCATGGTGACCAGGTCACCAAACTCCCAGATCGTTTTGTGGTGATGGCTTCAACGCCTTCTTGTCCTATTGCCGGTATGGCCGATGAGGATCGTGGTTTTTATGGGGTGCAGTTTCACCCAGAAGTCACGCACACGGTGCAAGGTCAGGCCATTCTTGATCGGTTTGTGTTGGGGATTTGTCGTTGCCGTGGTGATTGGACGATGCCGAGTTATGTGGATGAGGCGATTGCCAAGGTTCGTGAGCAGGTCGGTACGGATGCGGTGATTTTGGGGTTGTCTGGCGGTGTTGATTCTTCAGTGGCGGCGGCTTTGATTCATCGGGCGATTGGTGATCAGTTGACGTGTGTATTTGTCGATCATGGTTTGTTGCGTTTGAATGAAGCCGAGCAGGTCATGAGTACCTTTGGGGAGCACATGGGGGTCAAGGTGATCCATGTGGATGCGACCCATGATTTCATGAGTCAGTTAGATGGGGTGACAGATCCTGAGGCCAAGCGCAAGATCATTGGTAAGGAATTCGTTGAGGTGTTTCAACGCGAGGCTGGCAAGATTGAGAATGCCAAGTGGTTGGCCCAAGGCACGATTTATCCCGATGTGATCGAGTCCGCTGGCGCCAAGACGGGTAAGGCCATGGCGATCAAGTCGCACCACAATGTGGGTGGTTTGCCTGAGACGCTGAATTTGAAGTTGCTTGAGCCTTTGCGTGAGCTTTTCAAGGACGAGGTGCGCAAACTGGGGATTGCCTTGGGTTTGCCGCCTGAGATGGTTTATCGGCATCCGTTTCCTGGCCCAGGGCTAGGGGTGCGTATTCTTGGGGCAGTCAATAAGCCGTTTGCGGATTGGCTGCGTCAAGCCGATGCGATCTTTATTGAAGAGCTGCGCAACACGGTAGATGCTGAGAGCGGCAAGAGTTGGTATGACCTGACGTCGCAGGCGTTTGCGGTGTTTTTACCGGTGAAATCTGTCGGGGTGATGGGCGATGGTCGCACCTATGAATACGTGGTGGCGCTCAGAGCGGTGCAAACCTCAGACTTCATGACCGCTGACTGGGCACCACTGCCTTATCCTTTGCTTGCCAAGGTTTCTTCGCGCATCATCAATGAGGTCAAGGGCATTAATCGCGTGGTTTACGATGTCTCGAGCAAGCCACCGGCGACCATTGAGTGGGAGTAGAAATCTCATCTTAAGATATTGATTTATACAGGTTTTTAAGTTACACAAAACTGGCACACGCCCAACTAAGTTGTTGATTTAGTTGGGCGTTGGCATTAAAGTTACACGTAAAGCTACACAACGCTGTAGCCGTTCAAAAACGTAGTAACCCAACACACATATGCCGCTAAAAAAACAAACGTTTAATGACAACGAGATAGGGATCCTCTGAAAAAGCCAGTTATTTAAACTTATGCCGTTCTTAACGCATTGATTTTAAAGACCGAGAGTTTTTGATAAACGACTTATTCAGAGGATCCCTAGGATAGATTCAATTGGGGACATTGGCATTACCTCTATTAAAAATATTTCTTCGCAAAAACAAATTTAATGAATACCCTTGCCCCCTTTTAATGACGAAGAGCCAAATGAAGTATCACTGCAAAGTAACCATGATCTATAAACTTAAACGGTAAGCAATGGCAAAAACTAGCAAAGAGCTCCTGAGTTCTGCCAATTAGTGCGTTTTGGCCGGCTGCAGCAAATCGATTAATTTCGGATTGCTGAGTTGGCGGGCATCCATCTGCACGATGTGCGTTTTTCCTGTGATCTCATTGAGC
>JAFMCG010000066.1 GCA_017857895.1 Burkholderiaceae bacterium
CTGATAGTCGGGATAGGCAGCCAGCGCTGTACCGCCATGACGCACAAAATCCAAAGCCCACTGCCATGCCTCAGGCGTCAGGGCGCGATAGGCATGGGTGGAACGAACCTCTTCAAATAAATCTGGGGCAAGAAAGCCACCACCGATGGCGATAGTGACCAAATGTTGCACCAAAACGTCGATCGGCGCCTGTGGGCCATGACGTGACTCGACTTCTCGGGCTTTGACGGCATCTTGCACAGCAACCGCTTCTAAGATTTCTAAACTGTTGGTTGGCACCAAGGTGATGTGCGATACCCGACCAGGCGCATGTCCAGATCTTCCGGCGCGCTGAAGCAGTCGCGCCACGCCTTTGGCAGAGCCAATTTGCAGCACTCGATCAACCGGTAAAAAATCCACGCCCAAATCTAAGCTTGAGGTACAGACCACCGCTTTAAGGCTCCCCTCTTTAAGACTTTGTTCGACCCACCGGCGCACCTCTGGATCGAGTGAACCGTGATGAAGCGCCAAGTCGCCAGCCAAGTCAGGTGCGGCTTCAAGCAATGCTTGATACCACCGTTCGGCTTGAGACCGAGTATTGACAAACACCAGCGTGCTGCTCGATGTCTGAAGGGCTCGCGCCACGGCCGGCGCGAGCGAAAGCCCGAGGTGACCTGCCCAAGCGAAGCGGTCTATGTTTTGCGGTAAAAGCGTGTCAATTTGTACCGTCTTTTGTCGGGTGTCGCTAACCAAGCGAACATTTTCTTTGGGCGTTTGCGCCAAACACAGGGTTTCAAGGGCTTGATCGAGGTTACCAAGCGTGGCTGACATGCCCCAACAAATGAGACTCGGTTGCCAGCGTGCCAGACGGGCGACAGCCAGTTGCAATTGCACGCCACGCTTACTACCCATTAATTCATGCCACTCATCAACCACCACCACTTGCACGTTGCCAAGGCGAGTCTGAGCGTCTTTTTGCGTCAGCAACAAGCTTAAGCTCTCCGGTGTGGTCACCAAGACATCAGGCAGGCTTTTGCTTTGCTTGGTGCGTTGGGCAGCGTTCGTGTCACCGGTACGCATTTCAACGCGCCAGTCAGACAAAAGCGTTTGAGCGGTATTTTGTAAGGTGGTTGTGGTGTCTGCAGCCAATGCCCGCATGGGTGTGATCCATAGAATCTTTAGCCCTGCTTTGTGATGGGATGGCGACAATTTTTCAAAGCGATTAAGCGCACCAAACCAAGTGGCCAAGGTTTTACCGCGGCCAGTGCCCGCGTGCAGCAAACCCCATTGCCCTTTGCCCATGGCTTGCCAGACTTGTTTTTGAAAAGGGAATGGCGCCCAGCCTTGCGAGTCAAACCAGGCGTTGATGGCGTTCGTAAAGGAAACGGCTGGTTTTTTTGAATGGGTTTTGGGGTTTGACGGGCTCATAACAAAGCCTTCAATGTGGCTAGCGTATCGGCTTGGTCGACGGGCTTATCCATGCGCCAACGCAGCATACGCGGAAACCGCAGTGCCACCCCGCTTTTGTGCCTTGAACTGGGCAAAATGCCTTCAAAGCCAATTTCAAACACCAGCGTGGGTTCAACCCGGCGAACCGGGCCAAAGGACTCAACGGTTGATCGGCGCAAAATCGCATCTATTTGCTTGATTTCCTGATCAGTCAAACCGGAGTATGCCTTAGCCACTGGAACCAACAGCGGCTCACCAGGCGAGGCTGAGTCATCCCAAACCGCAAAGGTGTAATCTGTGTAGAGGCTCGCGCGTCGGCCGTGTCCACGTTGTGCGTAGATTAAAACCGCATCGATGCTCATGGGGTCAAGCTTCCACTTAAACCAAAGACCCGCATGGCGTGTGCGTCCCACACCATATTGTGATGATCGGCCTTTGATCATCAACCCCTCGGCGCGTTTTTCTCGTGCTTGGGCGTGATGAGCCCGTGCTTGAGCGCCGTCTTGAACATCGACAACAGGCGACAATTTAAAAACGGGCGGCACACCATGACTTGAAATCAGGGTGTGAAGGGACAATCTGCGCTGGCTAAGCATCTGCGACCGACAATCGATGCCCTTATCTTCTAGCAAGTCATAGGCCATAAAAACAACCGGATAGTCGCGCTTGATGGCGTCTGATAGGCGTTTGCGTCCCAGCCTTTTTTGTAGGTCGGCAAATGATGCGGGCACGTCTCGTTCGTGATGCCAAACCAAAATCTCACCATCCAAGACCGTGCCGTCAGCAAATGTTTTGGCGGCTTCGCACAATTCAGGAAACTGTTCGCTGATCAATTCTTCGCCACGAGACCAAAGCCAGATGGCGCCATGACGGCAAACCAGCTGCGCCCGAATGCCATCCCATTTCCATTCCATCTGCCACGACTCGGGCGCATTCAATATGTCTTGCAACTGTGAGTCGTCTCGGGCCAAAGGTTGTGCCAAAAAAAATGGATACGGTTGGCCAGGCTCAATGGCTTGATAATCAACATCACCATCGGCAATGAGCGCTCGATAGCGATGCCCGTTAGGGTGTTCACGGGCGCTGAAATAGCCCATCATGCGTTGCGCAATCTGTGTCGCGGGTAAATCAGTCAATTGGGCCAAAGCACGGGTCACCAGTAATCGCGAGACGCCCACTCGAAACCCGCCAGTAATGAGTTTCAAACAAATAAACCGCGTGTCAGCGTCCCACCCGTCTAAGAGTTGATCAAGCGCGCTAGAACGTTGCACATCGTCAAGCGACTGCAGCGGCAGTAGGCATTCAGTGACCCACTGGCTCAAACCGGTGTCGCGCTCGGTTTGAGGTGCGGGTAACAACAAAGCGATGGTTTCAGCCAAATCGCCCACCGTTTGGTAGCACTCTTCAAACAGCCAAATGGGCAGTCCTGTTTGGCGTTGCGCGTAAGCACGCAGGTGAGCTATTGGCAACAGCCGTTTTAATTTTCCGCCGGCTAAAAAATACACGGCCCAGGCGGCATCATCTGCTTTAACGCGACCGAAATACTCAACCATGGCCGCCACCTTCAAGCGGCTTGAGGTGGTTCGGTCTAAGGCTTGGTAGAGATCAGCAAAGGCGCGCATCAGGGACTCATTCTTCTATTTCACCGTATTCGGTTTCAAAGGACAGAGCGATTCGACCGGACTCCTTGAGCCATCGAATCAGTGCGGCGGTATTGCCATGGGTCACGATGATGCGTTCAGCGCCTGTGGCTTGAATCGCCGTTAAGAGGGCTGGCCAGTCAGCGTGGTCTGACAACACGAACCCCCGATCGACTGCTCGTCTTCGGCGAGCGCCGCGGACTTGCATCCAGCCACTGACCATGGCGTGGGAAACCTCCCCAAACCGTTTCATCCAGGGGCTTGAAGCCGCTGACGGTGGGGCCAAAATCAAGGCGCGCTTTTTGTCGATCGCACTGACATCAGTTACCCGTTGGGTTTCTGGCAACGCAACGCCCGACTGTCGGTAGGCCGCATTGAGTGCATCAAATGAACCGTGCGTGATGATGGGCCCAATTGAGTGCTCTAAACCAGCCAGTAAGCGTTGTCCCTTTCCAAAGGCGTAGGCATACAGAAGGCTACTTCGCCCTTGGCAGGCATTGTTTGCCCACCATTGATTGATGGATGTCATCACGACATGGCTTTCAGGCCAGCGGTAGATGGGCAGCCCGAAGGTTGATTCGGTGATGAATGTGTCGCAAACCACCGGCTCAAAGGCAGTGCATGTCGGGTCAGCGGCCAGTTTGTAGTCGCCCGAAACCACCCAGACCTGTTCACCGTAGGCCAGCCTGACTTGGGCTGAACCGAGCACGTGACCGGCCGGGTGCAAACTGATGCAAACACCATTTTGAGTCACGGTCTCACCATAAGCGAGGGTTTGCATCGGCAAGTTGCCAAACCGCGCTCGCAGCACGTTTTCACTTTGTGCGCTCACCAAATAATGCGCATGCCCCGCTCGCGCGTGATCGGCATGCGCGTGGGTGATCACCGCACGAGGCACTGCGCGCCAAGGGTCAATGTAGAAGTCGCCCGGTGGGCAATACAAACCCTCAGGACGACGAACCACCAATTCCATGTTGTTAGGCATCCCCAATCATATACTGTTTATTTGAACAGTATTCGAGTGTCTGTTTTTCTGAGCTCACGAGCAGCCTAGCACTTGTTTTGGGCCTGGGATGCCTGACTGGGGGTGGTACTGAGAGGTCACGCCAGCCAGAAGGCTTGGCGTGATATTAGAACCATAGCTGCAAATCAAAGCCGTGTGGCAGCCTATGGCGCATGGTCGTGTTTAGGACAGCTTGGCTTTAACCTGTTGCGAGACAGCTGCCATCTCAGCACGCCCAGCCAGCGCTTGTTTGACCGTGGCCATGACCTTACCCATGACGGCAGGTCCCTGAGCACCACTGGCCCGTGCTTCTTCAATGGCCGCCTCAATGACGGCCAGCACTTCTTGCTCACTAGCGGCTTGGGGCAAGAATTCTTGTAAAACGACGATCTCTGCGGTTTCTTGCGCTGCGGTCTCTGCTCGGCCTGCTTTCTCGTAAGCCGCAATCGATTCACGGCGTTGCTTGATTTGTTTTTCGATAATCGCCATGACTTCCGTGTCACTGAGTGCTTTACGGTCATCGATTTCCCGTTGTTTGATGGCAGCCTGTAAAAAACGCAAGGTTGTTAAACGCGCTGAGTCTTTGGCACGCATGGCGGTTTTAACCGCCTCTGAAATGTTGATTTGCAATGACATGATTATTTTTTTGCCCTGACGATTTTAAAGGAAGCCGTCGCTTTGGCAACAAGCTGATTTTGTGTGTCGCGAATCTCGCCCTCACAAAAACAAATCGTTGAACCTCGGCGCAGGCAAGTGGCCGTGATCGTTAAATCAGTGCTTCCTGGCGATAAAAAGCTGGTGGACATGTCAATGGTGGCCATGCCCACACTCAAAGGGTCGTGCGCGCGGCCTGCGGCTGATAATGTAAAGTCCAAGACGCTCATCAATGCCCCGCCGTGCACATGACCATGACTATTGATCAGGTGCGGCTGAAGTGGCATCCGAACGACTGCTTGGTCGTTCTCACAGCTGATCGGTTCAACACCCAAGTGCTCGAGATAAGGAATGTGAAACCCAAAATAGCTGACTTGCTCAGCCGTGGCTAACATGATCATGGCAGTATTACCTTAAGGTCGTGGCGTTTAAAAAAATTGTTTTTCTGGTCTATTGACGAATCTCTGGGATGCTCGAGCGCTTAGGCCGTGGGCGCAACAAGGCAGCCCTGGGAGTTATCGTCGCGTGCCCTTGGGTGGCGATATCGTGGGGAAGTAATCGGTACAACTGGGCAGACCAAATTGTATGGCGGCTTTCATGGCATTAACGGCGGCTTGGTCCCAGACGCTGACACCCCACATTGAGACAGTGACGTTAGTCTTATCAGCACTGACCGAATTCAATTCAATATCAGCCAATAAGGTGCCTGTCATCGACATTCGAACGTTAACGCTCGCAGATTGTTGGTCGGCAGTCATTTGCGCCGTCAGCGGAAAATTATCCTCTGTCACCAAACAATATTTGGCCTGTGCGATCGTGCGGTCATAGGCTCTTTGAATGCTGATCGGCACATCAAATGTTGTTGAAGGTGTTTTACCGACAACGACACCCGCGCATCCCGCAATAACCAATACCGATCCCAGCACCATGGCTTTGATCGAAGTGAGCCGGGTTGACGTCCTTGCCATTATATTTCCTTACACGGTGATCCGAATTCTTCTTTGCGCTGCATGATACGCTTTGAACATGAACTTTACATCGAAACCGCTTTGGACCGTTGTTGTTGGTCTGCTTGGGGCCAGTGGCGTGGTTTTGGGCGCCGTGGCTGCCCACGCACTCAATGACCCGGCGGCGGCCAGCGCCGTTGAGCGCGCTTCAACCTTCCAGCTCCTACACGCGATCGCACTGTTGGTGCTGTGTCAGTTTGCAGGGTTGGGAGTGATCGTGGCGCGCTGGCTCATGCTGATAGGCATTATTGGATTCAGCGGTGCGATCTATGCCAAGTACCTGCTTGGGCTTGTGGCGTTCGGTGCCATCGCACCGATAGGAGGCATGTTGTTAATCGCCAGTTGGTTGGTCTTGGGTCTGGCCTGGGTTGGCCACCCCACCACCGATTGATCTTGTCGGGCGTGGGGCGATGACTTTAAATGATGCCCTTGTCTCGCAAACCTGCAATTTGTTCTGTCGTTAGACCCAACTCTTTTTGCAGAATGTCCACCGTGTGGCTGCCCAGAACAGGCGCTGATTTTTCAAGTCGAACAGGGGTTTGGGACATACGGATCGGGCTGGCCACACTGGGCACATCAACGCCAGCATCGTGTTGCAAATGGATTTTCATGTCGCGCTCTTTGACTTGAACATCTTCAAAGACTTGATCGAGTGTGTAGATCGGGCCAGATGGCACATTATTTTTTTCAAAAATTTCCACCCACTCCATCATGGTGTGACGTTGCAGAGGTTCAGTCAGTATTGAAATCAGGACTTCACGGTTTTTAACCCGATCAAACGAACGCGCAAATCGTTCATCGGTGGCTAACTCAGGCATTTCAATCGCTTGGCATAGGTCTCGAAACTGTGAGTCGTTGCCAACCGCAAGGATGATATCGCCCGCTTTGCAGCGAAACACTTGATAAGGAACGATATTGGTGTGCACGTTACCCATGCGTTGCGGCACTTTGCCAGACAAAAAGTAGTTTATTGACATATAGGACGTCAGCGAAACGCTGCAATCAAGCAGTGACATGTCGATATATTGCCCTTGACCGCTCAAATGTCGATGCTCTATAGCCGCCAAAATGGCGATCGTGGCGTACATGCCCGTGGTGAAGTCGCTAATGGCCACGCCAAATTTCAATGGCCCGCCACCCGGTTCTGTATCGGGTTTGCCCGTTAGGCTCATCAAGCCACTCATGCCTTGGAACACAAAGTCATAACCAGGCAACTCAGCATACGGACCCGTTTGGCCAAAGCCCGTGATTGAGCAATACACCAGCCGTGGATTGATCAGGCTCAAGCTGTCGTAGTCAAGACCGTAACGCTTAAGCGTACCGACCTTGTAGTTTTCGACCACGATATCAACATTTTTAGCCAAGTCTTTGATAATTGCTTGGCCTTCTGGCGTTGAGATGTCAACGGTGATGGACTGTTTGCCGCGATTGACGGCCATGAAGTATGACGAGTCAGTGGTGGGCTGACCATTGGCATCGTTCAGAAACGGTGGGCCCCAAGCGCGGGTATCGTCACCACGCCCTGGACGTTCAACTTTGATGACCTCGGCACCCAAATCGGCCAGGTTTTGTGTTGACCACGGCCCTGCGAAAATTCGCGATAAATCAAGGACGCGGAGGTGTTCTAGGGCTTTTTTCATGGGCATAGTCAATAGGTAAAGTATGGTTGAATCAAAAAATAGACGACATTTCCTGATTATGCCGTCAAAGCGGGGTATTGTGCCGGCTCGATCGATGATTGGATTTTGTCAATAAAGCCCCACCTAACAAAACCCGATAGCCTGAAGGTCGCCAAAGTGCTAAAAATTAAACAAGGGCGTTTAATGTTGAGACGCATTTTTTAACTTTTGGTGAAAATAATCAATGGAACTTAGAGATAAAGCCTATATCGTGGGTGCCTATGAGCACCCGACTCGCAAGGCACCAGACAAGTCGGTGGCTCAGTTGCATGCAGAAAGTGCCAAAGGCGCACTCGAAGATGCTGGTTTGTCGCACAGCGACATCGATGGGTATTTTTGCGCCGGTGACGCGCCAGGCCTGGGCATGCTCAGCATGGTTGACTACATGGGTTTGAGAAATCTTCGTCACATCGACTCCACTGAGACAGGTGGCTCGTCCTACCTGATTCATGTTTCTCACGCCGCGCAAGCCATTGCCATGGGACGTTGCGATATCGCGCTGATCACCTTGGCCGGTCGCCCTCGCTCGGCAGGCTCCTCTGGCCTTCAGCCGCGCAGCTGGGGGGCTGACGTGCCTGACGCGCCGTTTGAGTCGCCCTTCGGGTCGGTAACGGTGAACAGTTACGCGCTCGTGGCGCAACGCCACATGTACGAATATGGCACGACTGCTGAGCAATTGGCTTGGATTAAGGTTGCCGCATCACACCACGCACAACACAATCCGCATGCGATGCTTAAAGATGTGGTGACCGTTGAAGATGTGATTAATTCGCCGATGGTGGCCTCACCGCTCAAGCGTTTGGATTGCTGTGTGGTGAGCGACGGTGGTGGCGCATTGATTTTGGCGCGCCCTGAGATTGCACGTCAATTGAAGCGTCCGTTGGTGGGCATTCGTGGCGCCGGCGAAGCCGTCAAAGGTCAGCTCGGTGGTGAAGTCGATTTGACTTACTCAGCAGCTCGCACCTCTGGCCCCATGGCTTTTGCACAAGCTGGTGTCACACCACAGGACATCAAGTACGCTTCCATTTATGACAGTTTCACCATCACTGTGTTGATGCAGCTAGAAGACTTGGGCTTTTGTAAAAAAGGCGAAGGTGGCAAGTTTGTGTCTGATGGCAATCTGATTTCTGGCGTTGGCAAGTTACCGTTCAACACCGATGGTGGTGGTTTGTGTAACAACCACCCTGCCAATCGCGGTGGCATCACCAAAGTGATTGAGGCTGTTCGCCAATTACGCGGCGAGGCTCATCCGGCCGTGCAGGTCCCCAATTGCGATTTGGCCCTGGCCCATGGCACAGGCGGCCTTTTAGGCTCACGGCACGGTAGTGCGACATTGATTCTTGAGCGAGTATAAGCATGAGCAAACCCTTTCAACCAAACCCCATTGTGGCGCCTACCATTGAGGCGGGCACTGAGTACTACTGGGAACAAGCCAAAGCCGGTCAACTGACTGTCAAATCTTGTAAATCCTGTGGCAAAGTGCATTTTTACCCACGCACGCTGTGCCCTTTCTGTTTCGGTGAAACCGAATGGAAGCCAGCCAGCGGCAAGGGCAAGATCTACAGCTACAGTGTCATGGCGCGCGGCAACCCCAATCCTTATTGCATCGCTTACGTGACGCTTGAGGAAGGCCCAACGATGATGACTCAGATTGTCGACTGCGACTTAGATGATGTCCGAATAGGTCAAGACGTCACGGTTGTGTTTAAACCCACTGAGGGTGAGGACACGCCACCAGTACCGATGTTTAAGCCAGTCTAGATTTTAAAAACGGGCTATGTCTTAACAATGGGTGAAATCACTGCTGTGATTTCACCCATTTGTATTTAGGGCGTCTTTAAAAATTCGGTGATAATGGCTGAAATCTGAGCCGCCTCTGCTTCAAAAGGCACGTTGGTGCCATTGACCACAAGCTGACCTTGATCAAGCGTCATTGAACCTTTAAAACCGTTTTGACGTTCAACAATCACGCCCATCATCGTACCAATTGCGGTTAGCGATGGTGAGATAGCACTGCCCTCTAGATCTAAATTGGCGTTAAAGACCAGTTGTTTGGCAGCATCAAACGCAAGGGTTGATGACGCCTGTGCCGTGGGTTTGACTTGCAACATGGCACTTGCCTTAGCCACACCATCTTTTGTTGCGGCCTGCATGTCTGTGATGCCCACAGAAAAACCGTGCGTTATCAAATCACGCATGGCATCTTTGACGACCCGCTGCTGCGCAGGCGTTAAATCATCCAGATTGCCTGCAACGTTCATGACTGCAGACAACGAGGCCATGCTCTTGGCGTAGAGGCCCTCAAGCAGGATGTCTAGTTTTAAGTTGGAGACGGTCGTACCAGCGACAGTCAACCCACCAATGGCTTTCCCAATCGAAACATTGAGACGATCCCCCACATAAACACTTTCGCCAACAAACTTGATTGCCTGTGCTTGGCCATCAGGGAATTGAACTTGCCCGATTGTAAAAACACTACGCCCCTCACCTGTGTAACGATCCTTGGTCATCAGTGTCGCCTGAACATCACTGATTCGAGTAACCCCATCAGCGTCAGCCACAAGCAGCGAAGGCAAGCTCATTTCGAAATCAAGCTCGGCTTGCTTGATGCTAAATTGGCCGTTGATTGGCGACATTTCAAAGGTGAAGTCGGCCTGTTCTGACTTTAAAGCCGGTAGACCATAGCGACTTAGCACCTGACCATCCCACCCCCAACGTCCCTGCCCTGTTAGGCTTGGGTTTTGACCAAACAACGCAGTCACCGCTTGCGCACCGTCGCCTATCAAGTTGGCCGTCAGCGCGTAAGTGCTAAGGTGGGTCAACATGACACGGTGATCAATGGTGTAATTGATTTTTACCTGAAACAAATCAGCCGGTGATTGTTGGTCCGCATCAGGATCGGGGTAGTGCACGATCATTGAACCTTTAGATGTCAACAGGCCTTGATCATGAGTGGCATCAGAAAACCGAAGCGGTGTGGTGCCCAGTGGCGGATGGGTTAAAACCGTTAATTCTTGTTGCGCTTTAAATCCAACATAAGCACTGGCGCCGACCCAGCCGACAGCCAGAATGACCCCTAAAGTGAAGACAGAAACAAGCTTTTTGTTCATGCAGAAACTTCCCATTGAGTCGATTGAAACAAACGCCGGTGACTTTATCACGTGGCCGGTGACATTTGCTTAGGCCAAATCGCCATTGGGACTTTTAAGACCGATCAAAGCAATGCGCCGCGTGCCGAGATGGGCCAGATGGCATGAACGTGATCGTCTCTGAAGCAAATGATCTCGTCGTACAAATTCATCGTTGGGTCGCAATGCCCAGGGACCAGTAGGATTGATTGACCCAAAGCCGCTTCTGTTCCTGGTGTTAATTCGATCACGCCATGCTCATCAGAGGCTTTTAAGTAGCGCCAGCCGGGTTGGTTGAAGGTCGCCGGCATCCCTGCGTCCACGCTCGATGCTTTGAGGCCGGCATCGACAATGGCGACCCCGTCACGCGGTGTGCTCATGACACTGGTTTTAATAAACAGCGCGTTTTCAAAAATAACATCGCTGGCGTCGGCAATATTGTCGCCATAATCGCGATCCATGAAGGCGTAGCTGCCAGCTTGTATTTCGTTGTAGAGGCCTGAATCACGTTCATGCCAGAACGTTCCAGTTCCTGCGCCAGTGACACAGGGCACGTTGATGCCAGCGTGGTTTAACTGTTCAATGGCTTGGCGAACCACGCCAGTGGCATGCCCAATGGCTTCTGACCGTTCCTTGGCTTGTCTGAAGTGTTGGGCACGCCCGTGATAACAATGCAAACCGGCAAATCGCAACCCTTGATCAGTCGCCGCCACAATGGCCATGGCCATTGGCACAACCGCTTCAACGCCTACCCCGCAACGCATGCCGCCGACCTCGACTTCAATGTAGACATTGAGTGCCTGTTTGGCGCCTGACATGAGACTGGCCAACGCTACTATCTGTGCAGGATGATCAACCAAGACTCCTAGATTGACCTGCTCGGCCAAAGCTCGCAGGTGTTTGAGTTTTTTGGGACCAACGATCTGATTGGTGATGAGAATGTCTTGAATACCCGCTTGCGCAAAACAGGCCGCTTCGCTGAGTTTTTGGCAACAGATGCCCACGGCCCCTTTGGCGATTTGATGTTTGGCCACGTCAGGGCATTTGTGACTTTTGGCGTGAGGTCGCACGCGCAAGCCCTGACTGGCCTGCATCAGGCGATCGAGGTTACGCTCGAAAGCGTCAAGCATGAGGATGAGGCTCGGTGTGTCAACGGTGTCAAAGTGATCACCGACTTGGCAGGCGGACCAGGGTTGCATTCGTTTTCCTTTATCCCACTCAAATAACCCATCGCAGATGACGACACAATGGAATGCCTCGAGTATATGATCGAAGCTAACGTCAAATACCAGTTAACAGAACTACTTTTTTAGGAGTAAGCCGCATGAGCGCTGATTTATCCGCAGTCAAAGTTTTGGTGTTTGATGTCTTTGGTTCAGTGGTGGATTGGCGTGGCTCGATCGAACGCGACCTATCCGCATGGGGCAAAACCAATCATATCCAAGCCGACTGGGGAGGCTTGGCACTGGCTTGGCGAAGTCTTTATCAACCCAAAATGCAGCAGGTGCGTAGCGGTCAACGCCCGTGGACGCTTCTCGATGACCTACACCGTGAGTCGTTAGAAGAGTTATTGCCTAAATTTGGATTGACCACGCTCGCGCCAGACGATTTGGATCACATCAATCGCGTCTGGCATCGTTTGGATGCATGGCCAGACGCTATCGCAGGGCTCACGCGCTTGAAGTCCAAATACGTCATCGGCCCACTGTCCAACGGCAACATCGCGCTTCTGGCTAATATGGCCAAGCATGCCGGGCTGCCGTGGGACCTGAGCTTTTCTACGGAGTGGTTTAAAGCCTATAAACCGATGCCAGCCGCCTACCTTGGCGTGGCGCAAGCCATGAACGTCAAGCCCAGTGAAGTGATGCTGTGCGCCGCACACAACGACGATCTCAAAGCGGCTCGTGCTCAAGGCCTCAAAACCGCGTTTTGGCCGCGGCCCACGGAGTATGGCTCTGCCCAAACAAAAGACTTTAAGGCTGAAGAGTCGTGGGACATCGTCGCCACTGATATTCGCGATTTGGCGCATCAATTACTGAATTGACGGCGCTGTTATCACCTATTGTGCCGCTTGACGTTGTATTCGAGTAATCAGTCGATCAAGCTGGTTTGCAAAGGCGCGGCTGTCACGTTCATTAAAGGCTGATGGCCCGCCTGTTTGGACCCCGTTGTCTCTCAAGTCCTGCATGAAATTACGCATGGTTAAGCGAGCGGCAATACTGTGTTCATCGATCAAATCACCACGGGGGTCAATTACCCAAGCTTTTTTGGCAACAACCAAGGCCGCTAACGGTATGTCAGCGGTCACAACCACGTCTTGGGCATTGACTTGGTCGACAATCCGTTGATCGGCCACATCAGCTCCCGCACAAACCTGCCGAGCTTGAATCCATGGCGACGGCGGCACGTGCAACATCTGATTGGCCACCAAGGTCACCATGATCTGCGTTCGATTGGCCACCCGATACAAAATATCTTTGATCACAGCAGGACAAGCATCGGCGTCAACCCAAATTTTCAAAAGAGTGCCTTTAAATA
>JAFMCG010000067.1 GCA_017857895.1 Burkholderiaceae bacterium
GCATGATGGGTGACGCCAAGAAAGTCGATCGCGAGGTTGTGATCTCGATGACTGACGACATGCGATTTACGCCCGCCGACATCACGGTTAAAGCCAACGAGACCCTTCGGTTTGTGGTTAACAACAATGGCGTGCTCTTGCATGAAATCGTCATTGGCACACCGGTCGAGTTGCAAAAGCACGCGGTCATGATGGAAAAGTTTCCCAACATGGTCCATGACGAGCCTTACATGGCACATGTCGACCCCGGCAAGCAGGGGGTAGTGGTGTGGAACTTTAACCGGCCTGGCGAATTCGAGTTTGCTTGTTTGTTGCCTGGCCACTACCAGGCAGGCATGAAGGGCAAGATCACGGTTAAGGAGTAACTGATGAATATCAACAGCATGACAGTCACAAACCCAACAGTGTTTTTAAAGAAAAGCCTGCTCACGTTGCTCTTACTAACGGCGGCTGCGCTCACTCTACCGACCGCGGCACTGGCGCAAATGGCTGAGGGTGAAGTACGACGCATTGATGCCGCTAACAACAAAGTCACCATCCGCCATGGTGAAATCAAAAACCTTGACATGCCGCCTATGAGTATGGTTTTCGTGGCCAAGCCCGCATCCATTCTCAAGGGTGTCCAGGTGGGTGACAAAATCCGCTTTACCGCCATCGAAGAAAACAGCCAGTACGTGGTCACCAAAATCGAGAAAGTAGCGCCGTAATTCACACGGTAGCAGCGCTTCCAAAGTGCGCCAAGACCACAAGGTCACGGCGCCTTTTGTTTCTACTGCTCGTGTTTTTTGAGGATGGCCTGAAGGGCGGGTAGTGGCGTCTTGGTGTAGTCCTTGTCTAGCTGCGAAATGACCTTATTCAGTAGGGCGGCTGGCATGTGTTGGCGTAAAACCCCAAGCGCATGGGGTTCAGCAATGAGAACGATGTCAGTCAGTGCATGCTCGGTCATGATGGCCTCAGTGTTAGCGACCACACCACCCAAAAAAGACACTTCGTTGGCTTGGTGCACATCGGTCTGTTCGTAGGATGTGCCCCGCTCAGTCATGCCCACTTTGGTGTGTCCCGGTCGATCGGGGTTGAGGTCGCGATTGGCTTCGTTAAAGAAGGCCATGCTGTGCAGTTCGGCTAACAAAACGGACTCTCCCTTGGCCGAATTGCGCAAAAAAGTGGCGCGTTGTCCGTCGACAATCAGTACCAGTGTGTGTTGAGCGATACGCATACGAATCTCCTAGATAGGTTCATAAAAATCTTTGGATCCCCTGTGTTTAGAGTACTGCTCGGTCCTGTGAACAGCAAGCCATGGCCCATTGATCGGTTTGCGTGATGCAAGGGTATTCACGGGGTGTGGGATTGGTTACTTTGCCGGTAAAGTCTGTATACAGAGTACAGAGCTGAATGCGAACATCCCCATCATTCGAGGTGCTAAATCATGAATACCCGTGATCCTTCTTTTATTGACAACAACACCGAAGAAAAAAAGTTGGTGCCTTTTGGTGGTTACTACGTCAATCGGGTGCCGGGTCACGATCCTGAGCTCACTGAGTGTGGTCCTGGCACGCCGCTTGGAGAGTACATGCGACGGTTTTGGCACCCTGTTTGCATGTCGATGGAATTAACCGATACGCCGCGATACTTGATGATTCTGGGCGAAGAGTTGGTGGCGTTTCGCGATGGGTCGAATCGAATTGGTTTGTTGCATGCGCATTGTGTGCATCGCGGCGCTTCGCTTGAGTATGGCAAGATCCAAGAACGTGGCATTTCTTGCTGCTATCACGGCATGGTGTTTGATGTGGACGGTACTTGTCTGCGGGTGCCTTTTCCGCAAGGTGAG
Organism: Burkholderiaceae bacterium; assembly: GCA_017857895.1. GTDB lineage: Bacteria > Pseudomonadota > Gammaproteobacteria > Burkholderiales > Burkholderiaceae_B > Algicoccus. Next base: position 1,829 of record JAFMCG010000067.1, read on the forward strand.
GAAGAAGAGGGCGAGCGCTATCGCTGCTCGATTCAGCAAGGGGCCTACAAAGCATTTGAGCGCAATGGTTTGGTTTTTGCCTACATGGGCCCGCCAGAGCAAGAGCCACCATTTCCCGAATGGGAGGGCGACTTTACGGTGGCTGAAGGCGACGAACTGGTGCCTTATAGCAACTTCCAACATTGCAACTGGCTTCAAGTGCAAGACAACTCGGCTGACAACTATCACACCATGGCTTTGCACGCCAAGCGCCAAGTCACTGGTGAGCACTATCAAGGCACCACATTTGATGAGGTCGGTGCTGCCTCAATGGAAGTCGCCCCTGACATGCACTTTTTACCCGTACAAGGTGGGCGCAGTTTGGCCTGCGCTGGCGCGCGCCGTGCCGATGATGGCCACATGTTCATTCGGGTCCAGCATCAAGTGCTGCCTAACTTAAGTCTGCACGCCTACACCTCAGAAGACGGTAAGAAAAAAAAGCTATTTAGCCGGTTTCACATGATTCGCTGGACAGTACCGGTTGATGATCAAAACGCCAAGATGATTGGGTGGCGGGTGATGGGCCCTGGGATTGATACACGTGGAGTGGGCGATAAAAGTTTGGTGGGCTATGAGACCATCGACTTTCTCGAAGGGCAAGTTTCCATGCGCCGTCCTGAGCGCTTTGGCAAGTACAAACTTGAGGACACACCACCACTGGTTACTGACCACCGTGCGCGTGCAAACTACAAAGACTGTCAGTATGCACCCGGAGACTACGAGGCCATCATCAGTCAACGACCCATTGCCATCCATGCGCTAGAGAACCCCACCAAATTTGATGCAGGGGTCTTTATGTTCAGAAAATTGTTGCGTGACGCTGTGCGTGGCAAGAATCCGCAATCTGGTCCAGAGCAGTTTGCCCAGTGGTTGCGTGACAACGCGGGACAACCCAACAGTTACTGCTCTGGCAATGTGTTTGACTTACCAGTGGGTCGCACCACCGAAGAAGAGGTGACATCGCGCCGACACTTGGCACGCGAAGTGGTCAAGATTTTGACACAGGCCGAGGGTATGAAAGGACGGGCGCGAGAGGTGTTTGTTAAAGAACAGATGGAAGCCTTGCAGCAAGATGTGCTGCAAAAGCGGCATTCGTAAATTGGTATGGACATACCTGTAAAAAATCCAATCGATCTGTTGGTGCGAACCATACGACTTGAGGCCACAAACATTTTGTCCTTTGAGTTGGTGCATCCCAAGGGCGAAGCCTTGCCTAAAGTAGCGGCCGGTGCACACGTCGATGTTCACCTGCCAGGTGGCTTGGTGCGTTCCTATTCATTGGCGGGCAATCCACACGATCGCAGTCGCTGGTTGTTGGGTGTGCTGCGTGAAGCCAACGGCAGTGGTGGTTCACGCGCCATGCATGAGCGCGTGCGGGTGGGGGGTAGCTTGCGTGTTGATGCGCCGCGCAATGCCTTCCCATTGGCACCTGAGGCTAAGCACTCGATTTTGTTGGCGGGCGGTATTGGCGTGACGCCAATCAAGGCCATGGCTCATGCTTTGTGTGAAGCGGGGGCGGGTTTTGAGGTGCATTATTGTGCACGCACTCCAGCCAACCTGGCCTTTGATGATGAGTTGCAGGCAATCGTGCCCGAGGGTCAATTGCACTGGCATTTTGATCAAGGCGATCCAACCAAGGGGCTTGATATTTCTGCATTGTTATCCAATCCCGAGCCGGGCACACACGTTTATTTTTGCGGGCCGAGCGGCTTCATGGGCGCCTGCGAAGCTGCCAGTGCCCACTGGCCCCGTGACGCTGTTCACCGTGAGTACTTCAAAGCGCCAGCACAAGAACCCGAGGCCTTGACTGGTGATGGCGCCTTCACTTTGCACTTGGTGCGTAGCGGTCAGACCATCACGGTCGAATCAGATCAAACGATTGTTCGTGCCATTGAACTCAGCGGTGGTCGAGTGCCCACGTCTTGCATGTCGGGTTTGTGTGGCACTTGTAAAGTGACTTATGTCGCGGGCGATGTCGATCACCGCGATTACATTCTGAGTGATGATGAAAAACAAATTTGTCTAACCGCTTGCGTATCCCGAGCCAAGGGTGCATCGCTATCGCTTGATCTATAACTTTCTACCAAGGAATAAGCCATGTTGGATTCAGTCAAAACAGAAACGGTGCCGCGTCAAAACGTGTCGCTATATCAGCCGACGCAAGCGGATCGTATTTTCCCTGAGATTCCTACCTTCGAGAACGTTGAAACTGAGCGATTACATCGCAAGAAGCGTTTGGTTGCCGCTTGTCGAGCCTTCGCGCTAGAAAAACTGGACTACGGATTTGCGGGTCACCTGACGATTCGAGACCCCGAGCACCCTGATTTGTACTGGACCAATCCGATGTGCGTGCATTTTGCGCAAGTCAAAATTTCAAATCTGATTTTGGCTGATCACAAGGGTCACGTGGTTGAAGGTGATTACGCTATCAACCGAGCGGGTTTTGTCCTGCACGCAGCTGTGCACGAGGCCAATCCAGATATCTTGGCGATGTGTCACGCGCACACGCTTTATGGGACTGCCTTTGCTGCCTTGGGTAAAGCGCTTGAGCCCATTTCTCAAGACGCGGCTGCATTTTTTGAAGACCACGTGGTTATTACTGCCGAAGCGGGTCAAGTGGCGGTTGAAGAGAAGGCTGGGCTCGCGGTTTGTGATTGGTTTACTGGCGTGAAAGCGGCTATCCATCAAAACCATGGTCTGTTTACCTCAAGCCGTCACAGCATCGAATCAGCGGCGTTCTGGTTTATGGCTTTAGAGCGTTGCTGCCAGCAACAGCTTTTGGTGGAAGCAACCGGTCAAAAACCAAAGTTGGTGCCACCCGACCGCGCCCGTTATAGCCGAGAGCACGTGGGTTCTGATTACATTGGTTGGTTACACTTCCAACCCATCTATGACCACTTGGTTAAAACCCAACCGGACATGTTTACTTAATGTGATTAGAGTCTGTTAATTTGGAATTGCCTTGAGCCTTATTAAGATCCCCAATCGAACCGACTACGTTGATTTGGTCTACACCAGCTTGCGTGATGCCATCAGTGATGGCACCTTGCCGGCAGGTGAACGCATCACCCAAGAGGACTTGGCGGCAAGGCTCAATGTTTCGCGTTCACCCGTCTTGCAGGCGCTGCGCCTGTTGAAGAAGGATGGTTTATTAGAAGAGGCACCCGGGCGCGGCCTGATCGTCACACGACTTGATCCCGAGCGTATCGGGCATCTTTATCAAATCCGGGGTGCTTTAGATGGCTTGGCTGCGAAATTGGCCGCTGAAAGATGCCAAAAGATTCCCATGACGCTGATTGATCGTGGCCGCCAAGCCACCGCCACGACCAACATCGGTGACATGATCGAAGCGGATATGGCCTTTCATCGGGCGATATACGAGGCCTCTGGTAATCCGTTGATTGTTGACAACGCGCTGTTGCATTGGGTGCACTTTCGCTTGTTGATGGGGGCTGTGTTACAGCAAAGCGCTGGACGACAGGGTATTTGGGATGAACATCAAGCGATTGCCCAAGCTATTAACGAAGGTGATGGCGATTTGGCAGCACGATTATCTGAACAGCATGCCAAGTCGGCTCATCACGCGTTGGTCGGGCAACTTAAAACGGTTTATAGCCCTGAGCCATCACCGGTGGCGTGAATCGTTGAGGGATCGCAATACCGCTTCAAATTTTCCAATTCTCTGGTCAATAGGTCTTCAGATGCGTCACTTTATGTCCGGGTTACTGATTTTAACCAGTGCGTTTATCGCGGGTTGTTCAGACGAAAAAGTGGCTGCACAGGCGTCTAACGAAGCCAGTGCGATAACAACAGCAAGGGTGATTGACGTTGCTGTTTCACCGGCTTCTCCCCCTACTTTGTACGAGCAAGACGGCAAAATAAAAGGGTCAGATTTTGATATTTTCAGCGCGTATTGCGAAAGCCGTGGTTGCACAATGAACATCACAGCCTATGATTGGCAAGGCATGTTGGGTGCGGTTTCAAGTGGTCAAGCAGAGGTTGCCTTTTCGGGGATTGGCATCACTGAGCGCCGTCAGCAAGCCATGGATTTTTCTGATCCATACGCACCGGTCGTCGTTCACTTGGTGGCCCTCGGGAAAAATGCTGAGCCAATCACCGATTTGACCACTCTCAAATCACGTCGTATTGGTTACCCCCGTGGCATGGCGTTTGACGATCTAATCAAAGAAGCGTTTGAGCCCAAGGGCTACTATTCTGTTTCACAAGCGCGGCTCTATCCCTCTTATATCGAGGTGGTCACTGATCTACAAAACGGCAACATTGATTTGGCTTTCATCGAGCAGCCTGTCCTCCAATATTTGACGAATCGTCTGCAATTGCCTATCAAAGGGGTTTACGCCATCAATGTTGGCGTGTCTTTTGGTTTTGCTTTTGCCAAGGGCTCACCATTGAGGGACGACTTTAATCAATTTTTGGCGGGGCTTGGCCCGACTAAGATTGCTGAAATCATCGCCGAAGCATCGAAGTAAGGCTTAATGGACCACACGAAGATCAATCATTCAAAAAGTGTGAGGGTCTGGAAAGTGAAATATTCAGAACCTTTTGGGTTGATTCTCTAGGGGTCTCTAAAATCTTTTTGAAATTTAATCAAATGACCCTGCGGTTGGGACTAAACTGTCTTAAGGCATAAACTGTGCAATGATTCAGATCAACGGCTATAAAAAAATCTCAACACAAAGGGTCAACACATGTCGCGCAAAATTATTCTCGGGCTCTTGGTCACGGCTAGCAGCCTTTTGGTGGGTTGTTCTGATGACAAAGTTACCAATGCCGTCAAAGTCGCCGTGTCGCCGGCCTCGCCACCCATGCTTTATGAGCAGGATGGCAAAATCAAAGGCGTGGATTACGATATTTTCAATGCCTATTGCCAGAGCCGTGGTTGCACCATGAATATCAAGGCCTATGATTGGCAGGGCATGCTTGGGGCGGTTTCGAGCGGGCAGGCCGATGTGGCGTTTTCTGGGATATCAATTACTGACAGTCGCAAGCAGGCCATGGACTTTTCTACGCCCTATTACGACAATACTTGGTATCTCGTGGCGCTGACCAAAAATGCCAAGCCCATTACCGATTTGGCAACCCTCAAACCGTTACGCATTGGGTTTCCCCGTGGCATGGCATATGCCGATTTGATTAAAAATGAGCTTGAGCCCAAGGGCTATTACTCACTGTCTCAGGTGCAGTTGTATCCCACGTACACTGAGGTTGTGACTGACCTGCAAAATGGTAATTTGGATTTGGCCTTTATTGAAAAGCCTGTCTTAGAGGACTATATCAATCGTTTGAAGTTGCCGCTTGAAAGTGTGTATGCGTTTACTGGCAGAGATGTCTTGGGCTTTGCTTTTGCCAAGGGATCAGATCGGCGTGATGATTTTGATAAGTTTTTGGTTGAGCTCGGTCCCGTTAAGCTACAAGAGATCATCACCAACGCCTCAAAATAAAAACCGATGAATTTTTTTGAAATTCTCAGGGTGTTGGCCAATGGTATTGGCTACACCTTATTGGTCACGCTGGTGTGTAGTGTCACGGCGCTGGGGTTTGGCTTGTTAATGATCACCATCCGTACGTTGGGTGGTCGAGGCGCGAAGTGGGCGGTTGATGCCGCTGTTTACTCTTTGCGTGGCGTGCCTGTCTTGGTATTGCTGTTTTTGGTGTATTTCGGTTTGCCGCTGGTTGGTTTCAAAGTACCACCTTTGGCTGCCATGGCATTGAGTTTGGGTCTGATCGCTGGCGCCTATGTGACTGAGGTGTTTCGTGGTGCGCTCGATTCGGTTGACCCTCAAGAGGTGCAGGCGGCGCTGGCGCTCGGGCTTAAGCGCCCACAGGTTTTTCGATGCGTTCAGGTGCCACAGATGTTGCGGTTTTGTGCGCCAGGCGTGCTCAATGAGTTCACCTCGATTCTCAAATACTCTCCCTTCGCTTACACCGTGGGGATCCCAGAAATAACCAAGCAAGCCACGGTCTTGGCTGGTGAAACCCTTCAAGGGGTCGATATTTATCTGGCCGCGGGGATCCTCTACTTTTTGATTTACCGTTTTTTACTGGTGTTCGCTCGCGTCGTTGAGCGACGATTTCGTATTCCAGGTGTCACCGCACTCTAATTCAGGTATTCACATCACTTTAGCGATCCACCGATAGCGATAAAGCGTCATGACCTCTCTTTTAAGTATTCGCGACTTAACCAAGCAATTTGACGGCACACCCGTGCTAGAGGACGTGAGCCTTGAGCTTGCGCATGGTGAGTTCAAAGTCATCATGGGACCCTCGGGCTGTGGTAAGTCGACTCTGCTGCGGTGTATCAATCGGCTGATTGAACCCACTAGCGGTGTCATTGAGTTCAACGGTCAGGACATTATGCAAGCGAGTACCGACGTGTCCTGGCTACGCCAGCAAATTGGTTTTGTTTTTCAGCAGTTTGCGCTTTTCCGTCACTTGACCGTGCTTGAGAATGTCAGCCTAGCCTTGCGTAAACTTCGCGGTTTTAATCGGTTAGAGACCAGTACTAGGGCTCTGACAGAACTAAGCAAGTTCGGCATGGCCGAGTTTGCCGATAAATTTCCCGCTGAACTATCTGGCGGGCAGAAGCAGCGCGTGGCCATTGCCCGCGCCTTGGCAATGGATCCTCAAGTATTGCTGATGGACGAACCCACGTCAGCGCTTGACCCTGTTAAATCCCGAGAAGTGGCTCAGCTGCTCAGTGGCTTGAATCAGCAGGGGGTCACGATTATCTGTGTGACTCATGACTTAAGTCTCGCTGAAAGCCTTTTGCAGGACGTCACTTTTGTTCACAGTGGCCGTATTCATGCGGTGGGTTCCGTGGCATCGTTGGCTCAACGCGTTGAGGACCCTGTACTACAGCATTTTTTTGGTCATCGGTAGGGGTTGCGCATGACCCATTGGATGACTTTTTGGCGCGATCTCGTGGAGCAAATGCCGCTGATTGCCCAGGGGCTATTCAATACGGTGTTGTTGGCCTCAACGGTCAGTGTCACGGGGTTACTGTTGGGTTGCGTCGTGCTTTATCTGAGCATCAGTCGTCGCGTTGTGGTGCGCTACATCACCAAAAGCTACATCTCTTTTTTTATTGGCATGCCGCTGATTGTCTTGTTGTTTCTGATGTACTACGGCGCACCACAGTTTGGCCTAAAACTCACGCCGTTTTCAGTGGCGGTATTTGGATTCACTTTGAATGTGGCGGCTTATAACGCTGCCTACCTCACCACGGCCTATAACGGCCTTGACCCCGTTGAGCTCGATGCTGCGCGAGCGCAGGGCTTTTCCGAGTGGCAGGTGTTTCGCTTGATCACCTTGCCGCAGGTTTTACGGACGTCTATTCCAGCACTGACCAACCAAATGATTTCGAATTTAAAAGACAGTTCGGTCGTGTTTCTCATTCAATACACCGAGTTTTTTGCGCGTGTGCAAGAGCTTGCCTCATCAAACTTCCAGTTTTTTAAGGCGTACATGTTTGCGGCAGTCGTCTACCTTTTCATGGTTTCAATCCTGGTGCTGGCCTCTCGGGTTGTTCAGCGCCGACTTGGGTTGTCTTTGGTTTAACAGAAAAGTCGGTTGTTTAAATATCGCTTAAACATGATGGTCTACTGAGTAAAGTATTTGTGGTGATTTTTGTATGGTTTTGCATCCGGCGCTAGGCTCAACATCGGCCTCAACCCGTAAACGTTTTAGGTGAGATTAATCTAAGGACGGTAAGTGACTGTTCGAACACCCGCCTGACGCAAGGGCGCTGCGAGTGTGGCGAACTCAACCAAGGCAGCACGCGTTTGAGCTGGATCGATGATGTCTTCAATCACGAAGGCTTCGGCACTGCGCATCGGTGAAGTCAAACCCCGGACACGTTCTTCGATCTCGGCGTGCTTAGCTTTAGGATCTGCCGCGGCTTCGATCTCAGCGCGATAGGCAACCTCAAGGCCACCCTCGATGGGCAGCGAACCCCATTGCGCCGAAGGCCAGGCATACCGAAAATTAAAACGCCCAGGGGCTTGGTGGCCAGCAGCCGCCACGCCAAAGGCGCGGCGCATAATGATCGAACACCAAGGTACGGTCGATTGTGAAACCGCCGTCAGCGCACGCACGCCAGCCCGCATCACACCGTCTTGCTCGGCCTCAATACCAATTTGAAAACCAGCCACATCCACCATATTGATCAACGGCAAATGAAAGGTTTCAGCCAAATCAATCATACGAACAAACTTGTCTGACGTTTGACGATCCCAAGCACCACCGTAGTGATATGGGTTGCTTGCCGCGAACACCACGGGCCACCCATCCACGCGCGCTAAACCGCCGACAATTGCGCGCCCCCATTGCTTACCCATTTCTAAGAACGAACCTGGGTCAACCAAGGCTTCAATGATTGGTCGGATTTTATAAACCTTGCGGGAATCTTTCGGAATGGCGTTGCGCAACCAGCTTTGGTCAAGCGTTTCTATGGGCACAGGACCGCGTGCTGGCAGTTCGTGCACCGACGAAGGAAGGTAAGACAAGAAACGGCGCGCCGCGACAAACGCCTCAGCCTCAGAGGCAACCTCATCATCGACTACGCCATTGCGCGCGTGAATCTGGCTGCCGCCCAACGCGTTCTTTGTATAGTGCTGACCAATCCGTGCAACCACCGGCGGGCCTGCCACAAACAACTGCGAGGTGTCTTTCACCATCACAGAATAGTGACTGGCCGACACACGGGCTGAGCCTTGCCCAGCCACTGACCCCAGGGCCAACGACACCACTGGTACTTGAGACAAGCTACGCGTGATAGATGTCCAGATTTTCATTTTGGGCAATAAAGAATGCCCTATTTTTTCGATATTTTTGACCGACCCACCGCCCCCCGTGCCATCGACTAGACGCACCAGTGGCAAACGCAAGTCGTAGGCCATTTGTTCGGCAAAAATCATTTTGTCACCGACCGCCCCGTCATTGGCACCGCCGCGCACCGTGAAGTCATCGCCCACCAACACAATGGGGCGCTGATTGATTTGCGCCCGCCCGATGATGACGTTTGAAGGCATCATGGTGACTAATTTTCCTTCGGCGTCGTAGGTGGCGGTACCAGCCAACCCGCCCACTTCACGAAAGGTCTGGGGATCTACCAGTTGTTCAATGCGTTCGCGCACCGTTAACTTGCCGTTATCGTGCTGTCGCTTAACCTTGTCTTCGCCACCCATCTTGAGTGACAGTTTTTTTCTAAGCGCTAATTCTTCTAGTTCTGTATTCCAACTCATTGCTTTGCTCAATCGGAGGTGGGGCTAAAAACTTGGACTGGTTTACGCTTTAAGTCCGAGGCTTTGTTTGTATTCTAAGGGACTAAGTGATCCAAGCGATATCTTGATTCGTTTTCCGTTTTGCCAGCCAATATACGAATCGCACGGGCCAAATAAATTGCTCAATGGTTGTTGGCACGAAGGTCTGCAGAAAAGAAAAAAATCAACAGTGGATTTTTGCGAAGTCATTTGTTAATTGTGCTCCCAAAACTGAATACGAACCAGCGACCTTCGACCTGTGGATTAACAGTTGGCACGCTGTTCATTGCGTCTAACTTAGTAAAAACTCGTTTTGAGGGCATGGGCTGGATATTTTCGTTATCGTGACTGCTCGATTTTGGTTTGGGTTATGGCGTTTTCTGTTGTAATCGGTGTCGTGTCAGTGATTGCTTGAGTGCCGCTTTATGCAAAGAAGTCTAAGTTTCGTTCTGCTTTTGGGTATTGTTCTTGTCACGCAGTTGCTTGCGATGGCTTTTTTCCCGCTGACAGATACGTCCGAACCGCGCTATGCCGCGATCGCGCGTTTGATGTCTGAGACGGGCGATTGGATAACCCCTTGGTTCTCACCCGGGGTACCTTTTTGGGGCAAGCCGCCACTGTCATTTTGGGCGCAAGCGCTGTCTTTCGACTTATTCGGGATCACTGAGTTCGCTGTGCGTCTACCATCGTGGCTGGCAACGGTGGCATGCCTCTTTTTGGTCTATAAGGTGACCCACACACTTTATGGTCGGATAGTGGCTGAGCGTGCCACTTTGATTTATGCCTCTTGCGCCTTGGTTTTTATGATGGGCGGTGCTGTTTTGACCGATCCGTTTTTTGCGCTCGGCACCACGCTTTGTATGGTTGGGCCAATCATGGCAAGTCGTGGTGCGGCTTGGTGGTGGCGATACAGTTTCTTTATTGGTTTAGCGATTGGCCTTCTGGCCAAGGGGCCGCTGGTCTTTGTCTTGGTTGTGGGTGTTTTTCCACTTTTATATCTGCTTTACCCAGCATCGCGATCTTTGGTGAAAAGCTTGCCCTGGGTTACTGGCATTATTCTTACAGCGATTTTAAGCTTGCCATGGTTCATCTTGGCTGAACTCAAGACGCCAGGCTTTATTGATTACTTTATTGTGGGTGAACATTTCAAGCGGTTTATCCAGCCGGGTTGGGGGGGCGATCTTTATGGATCGGCTCACCGTGAAACTTACGGCATGATTTGGTTGTTTTGGGTTCAGGCCGCTTTGCCTTGGGGTGTGCTGGCATTGATCCTGTTGGTTGTAGCGGCTTTCAAACGCACGGGTCGGCAAGCGATTGGCTTGGCGGCCCGAGATGCTTATGTGGCGTATTTCTTTATTTGGGCCACGTTGACCCCTGCGTTTTTTACATTCTCTGGCAATATTCTTTGGACTTATCTGTTGCCCGCATTGCCTGCTTTCAGCGTGCTACTGGCACGGGCGACGCCGTTTTTTGGCTGGTCGTGGCTTGGCGGTGAGCAGCGCCTTGGGCCTGTGATGGGATTGGTCTTAATAGCCCCCATCGTGATTGGGGCCGCTGTGGTGGCTGGTCACCTCAATCCGCTGTTGTTGAAAACTGAAAAAGGGCTGGTGCAGTTCTTTCAAACACAGGTCAATGGGAATGCTGAACTCTATTACCTCTACACACTGCCTTTTTCGGCTCGTTTTTATTCTGGCGAAAGCGCCCAAGCGATCTCGCCAGCTGAAGTCCAGCAAAGGGTTCTTCAAGGTCAGACGCTGCGAGTGGCG
>JAFMCG010000068.1 GCA_017857895.1 Burkholderiaceae bacterium
ACCTCGGCGACCACATCTGGGGGCAAGTTTGCCACCAAATCGGCGATCTCGTCGGCTTCCATGTTTTCAGTGGCGGCGAGTAAGTCCTCGCGGTCCATCGTTTCAATCAGCGATTGGCGTACCCAGTCGGCCACTTCGAGCAGCACTTCCGCATCAAACTCGGCCCGCACCAACTGCCAAATGAGTTGACGGTCCGTTTTGGGTAGCGACTCCAAGATAAAGGCGATGTCGGCAGGATGCAGTTCATTAACGAGTGCCCGCAGTTCATTTTCATGCTGACGGTGCAACAACCCTTCAACCAGTGGTGCGCGGTCATCGCCTTCTTGTTGTCGACTGACAATATGCTCGACCAAAGCATGTCGGCGTAGTTGCTCTTGCACGCGAGCCAGTGCCAGCTGAGCGTCTTCCGGGTCTAAACGACGAAAGGTTTTTGAATTGGCACTGGGGTTGATACTAGAAGCTTCTGCCATAAAAAAATCCGCTGATGTCAGTGAGTGCTTTGGCCAAGTGCCCGTTGTTTGGTCGTCGGTCCGATACCTTAGCTATTTTTGGCAAACCATTGCTCGACGATGCGAACCCAGTAGGTCGCACCCAATGGCAACAAATCATCGTTAAAGTCGTAAGAACCGTTGTGCAGCATGCAAGGTCCTAAGCCGTGACCGGCGTCGCGATGCTCGCCCATACCATTGCCGATCCAGACATAGCAGCCGGGTAATTTTTCAAGCATAAAGGCAAAATCCTCGGCGCCCATGGTTGGCACCACTTTGGCATCCACTTGGGCTTGACCCACAATGCCAGTCATCACCTCGACACAAAATGCGGTCTCTTTTTCGCTGTTAATCGTGGCGGGATAGTTTCGTTTGAACGCCAGCCGACCCTCACAACCCATGGCCTGAGCGGTATGCTTCACGATACTGGCCATGCGCTGCTCGATCATGTCGAGTGTTTCATTGGTAAACGTGCGAACAGTACCTTTCAATGTGGCAAGTCCTGGAATCACGTTCATGGCGCTGCCAGCGTGAATTTGCGTCACGCTGACCACCCCACCTTCGAGCGGGTGACGGTTACGGCTGATGATGGTTTGCAACGCTTGGGCGGTGTTTACTGCCGCCATGATCGGGTCATGCCCCAAGTGTGGCATGCCGGCGTGCGCACCTTTGCCTTCGATCTCGATCACGAATTCGTTGCTTGATGCCATGACAGGACCCGGTGTGACACCAAAATGACCGAAGGGCAGGCCAGGCCAATTGTGCATGCCGAACACAGCTTGCATGGGGAACTTTTCAAACAGTCCTTCTTCAATCATGCGTTTGGCGCCTGCTGCACCCTCTTCAGCAGGCTGAAAAATCAAATAGACAGTGCCCGCAAAATTGCGATGCTGCGACAGATAGTGCGCTGCATTGAGTAACATGGCCGTGTGGCCGTCATGGCCGCAGCCGTGCATTTTCCCGGGGTGTTGGCTCGCATGGGCAAAGGTATTTTGCTCCTGCATTGGTAGGGCGTCCATGTCGGCTCGCAGCCCGATCGCACGGGTGCTGGGTCGGCTGCCTTCAATGATGCCCACCACGCCCGTGCCGCCCAAACCGCGATGCATGGGGATACCCCATTCGGTGAGCCGTTCTGCGACCCGGTTAGCGGTTCGGATTTCTTCGTAAGAGAGCTCAGGGTGCGCGTGAATGTCACGACGCCACGCTCTGATGTCATCTTGCCAGTCAAGAAATGGTTCTAGTAGTTTCATGGAATTTTCCGCCGATCAGCAAATGACCCTTATTATCGTTGTAAAAGCAGTCCAAAGACCAAACAGCAACACAAAAAGAGGAGGATAAGGTGAGATCAATCGACAGCTATTCATCACTGGTGGATTTGCTAGATCAAGCCCTAACCTCGCACGCAGACCGTGTGGCGTGCGTGAGTATGGGTCGCGAGATGACGTACCGCGAGCTCAATCAGCTCTCTCGAGATTGGGCCGCGTGGTTGCAATCGCTTGGACTGCCACCCAAATCGCGCGTGGCCATCATGCTGCCGAACGTCGCGGCGAGCCTGGTTTGCTTGGTGGGCACCTTACGCGCTGGCCACTTGGTGGTCAACGTCAATCCCCTCTACACGCCACGTGAACTCGGGGGGCAGCTCAAAGACTGCGAAGCGGATGTGATCGTGGTGTTTGAGTCTTTTGCGCACGTGCTAGACAAAGTGGATCAGGCTTACCAACCCAAAACAGTTGTGGTGGTCTCGCCTGGATCGCTGCAACCGCTACCCAAGCGATGGTTGATTAACGTTGTTGCCAAGCACGTCAAAAAACGCGTGCCTGCTTGGCGCCTACCAAACGCGGTCTCATTCGAAAGGGTTTTGTCTGAGGGCCATCGAGCGACGTTTGAGCCCCCTGCGCTGTTACCCGAAGATGTGGCTATTTTGCAATACACCGGTGGCACGACGGGTGATCCACGTGGCGCGATGTTGACGCATCGAAATGTGGTGGCCAATATTTTGCAAGTTGAAGATATCGCTGATCCTGTTTTGCGTGATGTGCTGCCCAATCCCCTCACCATGTTGACGGCTTTGCCGCTCTACCACGTCTTTGCCATGACAGTGTGTGCGTTTTACGCCTTGCACGCCGGCATGAGGGTTGTCTTGGTGATTAATCCCCGTGACTTGCCCGCACTCATTGATCTCTGGAAAAAAGAGTCACCGCACGTTTTTCCAGCGGTTAATACGTTGTATGCCGCGTTGCTGCGGCAAAGCGCCTTTGAGCAAGTTGATTTTTCACGTTTGCGAATTGCGTTGGGTGGTGGCATGGCAGTCCATCCCACGGTGGCGCAAAAATGGCAGGAACTGACCGGTAAAACCATCGTTGAGGGCTATGGCATGTCAGAGACATCGCCTGTGATTTGTGCCAATCCCACTGATTGCACTGTTTTTTCAGCGACGGTGGGCTTGCCGTTACCGCAAACCACGGTTTTGATTGTTGATGATGCGCAGCAACCATTGCCCGATGGTGAGGTCGGTGAAATTGCGGTCAAAGGGCCGCAAGTCATGCAAGGTTATTGGCGAGCACCAGCTGCGACCGCCGCCGCTATCACGCAAGACGGTTTTTTGTTAACCGGCGATTTGGGGTTTCGCGATGCGCAAGGCTTTATCAAGATCGTAGACCGCAAAAAGGACATGATCGTGGTGTCTGGGTTTAATGTCTATCCCGCTGAAATCGACCAAGTGTTTGCGGCTCATCCTGCGGTACTGGATTGTGCTGCTGTGGGCGTGGCTGATGACGTAACAGGGCATGCGATACGGCTTTTTGTGGTGGCGGATCAAACGGTGGTTGATGGCTTGACCGAACAAGGCTTGAAAGAATGGGGGCGTGGGCAACTGACAGGCTACAAGTGCCCAAAAACAGTGGTCTTTGTTGACAGCCTGCCAAAAAATACCGTTGGTAAAACGCTGAGGCGCTTGCTCATTGCGCCGACGAAGTCAGGTGTTTGAGGGCTGTGGCGAACCGTACCGCTAAAAAATCAGCGGTTAAACACGGGCATCATGGCCGGCTGTATCAAGCCCAGAAACTCGTCTTTGAGTGCTGGTGGGATCGCCAAAACCCGACCACTTTCTGGCCAGCTGGCTTTAGGATCGTAGGGGTCGTTAACCCAAGCGCCAGCCTCACGGGCGATGACGGTGCCTGCGGCCACATCCCAAGACTGGATGCCTTGTTCCCAGTAGGCGTTCACGCGACCGCAGGCCACCCAAGCGAGATCGAGTGCGGCCGATCCTTGTCGTCGCACACCACGACTGTGCAAGAGCACTTCTTTTAAAGCCACAAAATAAGGGTCTATGTAGGAGAAGTCGCGCATTGGGATGCCAATGGCGATCAAAGCCTCAGCCAGGCTTTCGATCCGAGCCGCTTGAATGCGGTGGCCGTTGCACCAGGCACCCACGCCGTGCATGCCAGTAAACATTTCTTCGCGGTTGGGGTCGTAAATAACACCCAGAATCGGTGTGTCGACCGCCAAAGGATTGCCCATGGCGTCAGACGCCCCGGCATGCGCCACCAAACCAATAGATACAGCGTAGTGCTCAACGCCATGTAAGTAATTGGTTGTGCCATCAAGCGGGTCGATGTACCACGTCAGTTCAGCACCTCGAGCGCCGCCGGATTCTTCACCAATGATGCCGATGTGTGGTGTGGCTTGACGCAGCATGTCGATCACCACATCTTCTGACTCTCGGTCAGCCTGTGATACCAAGTCGTTGCGACCCTTGTGATCAATCACCAAGTCATTGGGCGAGGTGCGGTGTTGCTGCAAAATAGCAGCGCCGGCGTGAGCCGCACGCACCGCTGCATCAAGATAGTCGGATAATGGAAACATAGTCGCTTTTAAGTTTGGCCAAAAAAATGCGGGTGACGGTTTTATTGAAGCGTCATCAAAGTGTCAATTCGTATAGCTTGCCCGCGAGTGATGACAGGCTTGTTAAAGAAAACAACCCAGATCACCATAAAGTAACAAAGAGTCGGAAAAAAAACACAAAAGACAGGAAAGTCTCATGCAAAGCGGTTCAGGCTCGCAGTTTGGTTTGTGGTTACAGGATGACTTGGCGCAAGGATGGCTTGTGGCGCACGCTCAGGCCAACAGACCCATGGTATGTCTGGACCTCGCGGCCGACGCGAGGACTAGCCTCACGCGTATGACTCAAGTCTTGGCCGAGTGGGTCAAGACGCCGGGCCTGGCCGCACTGCATTGGGTTTGGGTGGGGGCGCCCGAACAATGGCCAGAGGAATGGCCCAATCAACGCCCCGAAACCATTCAAAGCGATTTAAGGTTTCCGAGCGCGCACTGGCCACCGCCTTTGCCGGGTATTCATCGCTGTTGGTCTAAGCAAGGTTTGAGATCCGTGAGCCTTACCATCGGTCTGAGCGACCCCGGTCAACTGATTAATGAATTGATGCTCAGCGCTGACTGGCTCATGGTTGACACAAAACAGGCCAGCGCTTCGTTGGCTCACTTGTCTCATTTGGTACATCCTCTAACCCATTGGCTGTCGGTGTCTGATGATGTTGTCAAGCCGATTTCGGTTGGTGCTGTTGAACAAACAGCAAACCGAACAACAAAACCAGCCGTAGACCCTTTGCTGGCATGGACGCAAGCGCAACAAAAAGCAGGCGATCAAGTGACAGCATCAAACCGTCGCGCGGTGGTGATTGGTGCTGGCATCAGTGGTTTAACGATGGCAGCTGTTTTGGGGGCGCGAGGTTGGAAAGTCGAGGTTTTAGACCCGCATCCACCCGGCACAAACAGTCGTCATGCGTCGCATTTGGCTGCAGCGCTCACACCGGTGGTCTCTGGTGATGACAACGAGCGATCGCAGTTGTCACGGGCTGGTGCACTTGCGGCCGACCGGTTTTGGGCGGCGCTACCGACTGTCATTGGTCATCGATGCGGTGCGCTGCAGTTGCAACGGCCGCAAACGCTAAAGCGTTGGGTTGATTTAGAGGCTGTCAGCGAGGCGTTTGCCATGCCACAGTGGGCTTGCTGGGTCGATGCCCAAGACGCCAGTGACGCCGCGGGTATGGCGCTTGCGCGCGGTGGACTTTGGATGCCCGGTGGCTGGCTCATACAAGTGGCGCGATTGCTTGAAGTTTTGGCGCAAATGCCTGGCGTCAATGTGATCGCAGGCCACGCCAATCGCTTGCGTCGCCAGGCCGGTATTTGGCAAGTCATCGATAGCTCGGCACAGGTTTTGGCACAAGCCCCGTTGGTGATCATGGCCAATGCTGCCGACACCACCGCATTGTTGCAGCGATCAACATTTTGGCCGATTGACGACGTCGGTACTAAGTTTCGGTTGACAGGTTTGCATCAATTGGCTGGGGAGGTGACTTGTTTACCAGCTCAAGTGCTTGGGGGTGGACCGGCTTGTATTGTTGGCGGCGATGGTTACGTTTTACCGGCCGTGGATGGTTGGTGCGTTTCTGGTGGGACTTATGTGCGTGAGCTCAGTCAAACGCAGTGCACCCCAGAGGGCCGTCAGACCAACATCCAGAGGGCCGCAGCGTTACTGAATATGCCGTTGTTGGTTGATCGCTTGCAAACTGACGATCTACCCGGCTGGGCTGGGTTTCGGGCGGTTTTGCCAGGTCGTTTGCCCGCACTCGGACCGCTGGCAAGTGCGGGCTGCGAAGGCCTTTGGATGCAAACAGCGGGTGCATCAAGGGGCTTAACGTGGTCTGTTTTGGGGGCAGAGCTGGTTGCTGACGCCCTGGAGGGCGCGCCCTTGGCATTGCAAAGATCGCTCTTAAATCACCTATTACCGGGCATTTAGCGCCTATTTTCTAGGAATTTAACGCTCGCTAAGGGTTTAAATCCGATTTAATTTGCCTTCGGAGTTTATAAAAACGATTAAATCCGTCAAAATAGAGGTTTGGCTGGTCAACTTTGCGCAACCTACATGAATCTTGAATCATTAAAACTCCTTCAGAGCTCTCCCTCAAAAGTGATTTTTGATGCTGGCTCAGGCACGAGGCTCGTGATTGAGCCGCATGCGCCTGGCATGTATCGCATCCGATTCGGTGCCGAGGCGAGCGTGGCGACGGACTCCCCCACGAGTGCACGCGCTAAGTTACATGCGGATCTCTTAGTGGCGCGACCAGAAGCTATTTTTGAGATGGAGACCGAGGCGTTACCAAACCACACGGGTTGGCGTTTGGCGCAAGCCGATACGGCCTTAGTTATCGGTCAAGCCCCATTTGGCATATCGGTTATGCGCGGTGAGCAAGTGTTACTTGCGCTGACAGAAGACGGTATCAGCAACGAAGAGGAACACTGGTCATTTGGTTTTCCATTGAAAGCCCATGAATCCATTTATGGCTTGGGTCAGACACTGACCGATTTGAACCGTCGGGGCGAATACGTCGTTTCTGACGATCCCGAGCACCGAGCTTTGCCTTTCGCTTGGAGCCCATCCGGGTGGGGTATTTACATCAACACCATGGGGCGTGTTGACCACGACGTGGCGCACTCAGATCCATCCACCTATGAGATACATGCTCAAGCGCAAGTGTTGGACCTGTTTTTATTGGCAGGTGATCCCAGTGAGATGCTTAATCAGTACACCGCCCTGACCGGTCGTGCGGGCCAACCCTCGCTTTGGGCGTTCGGTGCGTGGCTTAAGCAGCCCCCCAATTGCACGCTGACCGAACTGCTCGAGAAGGTTGAGCAAGTTCGTACCCGCGGCGTGTGTTTAGATACCGTTATGCTTCGAGCGCCAATGGCGTGGCGATTCCAAGACGCAAAGTTGTCCATCGAGTGGGACAGCAGTCGCTTTCCGGATCCCAAACAAGTGTTAGAACTGTTCGCCAAACGGTCGATTCAGGTCTGTTTAACAACTTTACCGGCCATCGAAACGGGCACCAACACGTTTGAAGAGCTTGAGGATCGGGGCTGGTTGTTGGCGCATGAAAGCGGCCAGGCTTGTGTGTTCAAAGGCAACGAAGTAACCAATGGTAAAGACTTTGGGTTGCTCGACTTGACTTATAAAGACATTTATCAGCAGTGGGTGGAAAGACACCGACAGTTGGCTGAAGATGGCATCAGTGCGGTTCGTTGCGATGTGCCGTTTGAAATCCCAGCAGATGTGACTTCGCGTGGTGGTGAGATGGGATCGCGCTTGCAGGCCCTGTATCCCATGCTGGTTCGCCAGTCGCTCTATGAAGCCTGCGCCGGCCACAAAGTGCCCCCAGAAGGCGTTGTGCTCACAAACGATTTAACAGCGGCTGCGCAGCGCTATCCATGGCAGGCACCCGTGCCGGTTGAGCCAACATGGGACGGCTTGCGCCAGACGATTGCGGCAGCACTGTCAGTGGGAGCAAGCGGTGTGCCGCTTCAGATGCATGCGGTTGGCAGCGAAGCGGGTGACCCTCAAAACCTTGACACCGAGTTGTACCTGCGCTGGCTAGCCATGGCGGTTTTTTCTGGCAATCTGCAATTTGAAAACTTGGCTGAGCTCGAATCACCCCAATGGAACGACACTTCACGCGAGTATTTTGCACAGTGGATGCAGTGGCGCTATCGATTGGTGCCCTACATTCTGGGGGCAGTCGAAGACGCTGGGCGTACCGGTTTGCCGGTGCAACGCTCGATGGCCATGTGCTTTGCCAATGATCAAGAGGCCCATCGGTGGGACTCACAATACATGCTGGGACCCGCCTTATTGGTGGCGCCGTTGACCAAACCCGGTCGACTGACGCAAGTGTATCTGCCGGCCGGTGATGCGTGGTGGGATTTAAGTACCGGTTGGCGTTATGAAGGCGGCGCAGTGCTTGAAATGGATGTTGGCTTCGATAGCTTGCCTGTCTTTGGGCGCGAAGGCCACATGCTCTGTTTGGGGCCGATCGCGCCCAATACCAGTGAATTCAACTCAGCCCGAATTCTCGATGAAGTTTGGATGTTCGGTATGCCCGTGCATAACCCAGTGGTCATGCGCAATAAAATCCGTGTCATGCAAATGCAGGGATCCAGTTATATCAAGGGCCTAGAAGGTTTAAAAATCTTGCCGTCAGAAGGTTTAGAAGTCAAACGCAGGGGAGCCGAAGTGCGTATCTCCCGAGCACGTTAAGACAACATCAGTACCATGAGTCTGGGTCGCCTGCGACATCTCGCTTCTCGGACCCCGAATACGCTAGGCATTTTCATTGTTGGCCTGTTTCTTGTTTTATTGGGTTCGGGGCCGGCCCGCTCGGCCATGGCTGCTGCGCCAACCAATCTGATTCAATCACAAGCCTACTACGTTGACCCCACTGGCGAACTGACGTTCGCGCAGGTTCAAAACAAAACCTTCACGCCCTACACCGGCATTTTGGCCAAGGGTTATACCAGTGGGGCGTTTTGGCTCAAGATTCGGATTGATCCGGCTCTGGTTGTGGGGTCATCCAGTCCAGGTGGTGGCTTTTCCATAGGGCAATTTAGGCAAAGGCCAGAGGAGCTGGTGGTGCGAGTACGGCCCACTTATTTGGACGACATTCGCCTATATGACCCACTTGAGCCCAATCGTCCTGAACGCCTCGCGGGCGATAGTCACCCTTGGCTGCTGGATGAATTCAGATCGTTTAATCACGGGTTTGTGATTCCCAAGGGAAACGAGCCTAGAGATATTTGGTTACGTTTACAGTCCAGTAGCACCATGCTGGTAGGCGTGGATGTTTATCCGTACGACGTAACGGCAGGGCTTGAACGCCGGCAAGAAATGATTAACAGCATCGACGTGGTGTTGGTTTTGTTTTTCATTTTTTGGGGAGGACTGCTTTTCTTTATGCGTCCCGACCGGGTTGTGGGCGCCTTTTTAGTGGCGATGGTCGTGTCTTTCTTTTTTGCGACGAATTACATGGGTTACTACCGGATCTTTTTTGCTGACGACTTGCCGGTGGGGTTTAGCAATCACGCCTACTCTGTTCTGGTCATGGTGATGCCTGCGGCCTACATGTTGTTCCATCGCCAATTGCTATCTGAATACAAGCCCCCGCGTTGGATGTTTCAGCTTTTACTCTTGCCTCAGTATTACGTCGTGGTTGGATTGGTTCTTTTTTTTGGTGGCTTTCCAACCTTGGCGCTTGCCCTTAATGCGCTACTGGCTGTGGCGGGATTGATTTGGATCTGTATTATTTTATTGGTGGGTGTGAAACAACCCGTGGCAACCGAAGATCAACCGCCTTTAATATCCAAATACTGGTTGTTGGCTTATTACCTTGTCTTGTCATGGGTTTATGCTTTGCTCACTTTGCCCGCATTTGGTTTGATAGAGCCAACCTCAACGTCCTTGGGAAGAAGTATTGTTCAAAGTGTGGTGTCCTTAGGTGCGTTGGCTGGGATCGTTTTTTTACGGGGTCGTTTGTTAGAGCAGAGTCGTCAGCGTGCGTTAGCTGCCGCTGAACAATCGGCGAGTTTTGAAAAAAATAAGCGTCAAGAGCAAGATGAGTTTTTTGCGATGCTAACGCATGAAATTCGCACGCCATTAACGGTGATGGCCTTCGCCGCCCAAACCCCGATGCCAGACGGTCAGTTAAGCGGCCACGTGAAGCATGGGATCGAAGAAATTGATCAAATCATTGAACGTTGTGTTCAAGCCGATCGGGCTGACCAAGGCCGTGAGACATTGCGCTTAGAAATAGTCGCCGTGATTGATTTGATCGAGGCCGCACTCAAGGGGTTTTACCCAAAGAGGATCAAGCGTGATATTGAGCCAGTGGCGCTTGAGTTGATAACCACTGACCCGTCTCTTTTTCAAATTGTGTTGACTAACTTGATTGACAATGCGTTGAAGTATTCGCCACCATTGTCATCGATTGATCTTTTGGCGCGAGCCCAATCGCTTGATAGACGTGAAGGCATTAGCTTCACGGTCATCAATACCGAGGGACCTGCTGGCGCACCAGATACCAGCAAAATGTTTGACAAGTACTACAGAGCGCCACGAGCCAGAAAAATCACTGGTTCTGGGCTTGGCTTGTTTGTGGCGAAATCATTTGCCGTTAAGATAGGCGGCGAATTGCGCTATCAAGCTACCAATAATCAAATAAGGTTTGAATTATGGATGCCAGTCTCGAAATCCTGATTGTCGAAGACCACGACAATTTAAGAGAGATGTTGAAGAGCCATCTATCACAGCACGGACACCTTGTCCGTGGTGCCGCTGATGCGGCAGGCCTTGATGAGCAGATGGCGCGTCACAGTTTTGATGTGGTGGTGCTTGATTTAAATCTACCCGACGAAGACGGCTTAAGTATTGCCAAGCGGCTTAGGGGTATTTATCCGCAGTTGTACATCATCATGATGACAGCGAGAAACGCCAGTGCTGATCGGATTGCAGGCTACGAAAGCGGAGCCGATGTTTACATCACCAAGCCTTCATCAGGCGAAGAGTTGGTGGCTGCCATCAACAGCTGGCGTCGCCGAAAGACGTCGGCCCAAGCGATTGAGCCGAAGATTCAATTTCATGTGCAGTCGCGTGAGCTTGTGGGTACCAAGCGCGTGTCGCTGGGTTCAGCCGAAACGATAATTCTGCAGTGCCTTTGTTTGGCACCCAATTTACGCATTGAATACTATCGATTGATTGAGCTTTTAGACCTAGAGGTTGATGCCAAAGGCAAGGCCACGCTTGAAGTTCACATGGCTCGCCTGAGAAAAAAACTACTCCAAGTCGGTTGCTTAAAGCCCGCTATTAAGGCCATTCGTAAAGAAGGTTATCAGTTGGTCGAGACAGTCGTGATTATTTAACGGCCAGTAGTACTGAGTTTTATTCTTTGTAGCTTGGATCCATGCGATCCAGTTTTCTGAGAAGGGCGGGCCACTCCATCACACCAAATGGACGGCGTGTGCCAGGCTGGTAATTGTCCCAGGTGGCTTCAAGAACGTCCTCTGGCACTTTGGAGAAAGGGGTATTGCAAGCCATGGCAGCCAATTGGGAGTGGCAGGCGAGCTCGATGCGATGCATCCAGTTAAACGCTTCCGCGATGGTGCGCCCGACCGTTAGGGCGCCGTGATTGCGCAAAATGAGCGCCTCTGACGTACCCAAATCAGCCACCAACGATTCCTTCTCATTATCGTCGAGCACCACGCCTTGATAGTCGTGATAGCGAACCTTTAAAAAGCGCATGGCGGTTTGAGTGAGCGGCAGCAACCCACATTCAAGTGACGACACCGCCATGGAAGCCCAGCTGTGGGTGTGAATGACGCAACCGACATCATCGCGGGCTTCATGGATGGCGCTGTGGATCACCGCGCCGGCTCGGTTGATGCCGTATTTCAAGTCACCGAAGTCAGGCGACGTCAAAATATTACCGTCGTGATCGACCTTTAAGAGGCTAGACGCAGTGATTTCTTCATACATCATGCCGTAGGGATTGATGAGATACGTGCCATGCTCACCGGGTACCCGTGCTGAGATGTGGTTGGCAGCCATGTCAGAAAGGCCATAAAAATCAACCAAGCGGTAGCAAGCAGCCAAATCAACACGGGCTTGCCACTCTTGGGCTGAGACCTTGTCCTTGAGACTGGCAATGATCAATCGACCTTCATTTTGCATGGGATATCTCCTTATCCATCTGTGCGTTATTTGTCGTAAAGCTTACCCCATGGCGTAAGATAATTGGCTTGTGTGTCGTGAGATGGCAATCGATACAGAGCAGTCGTTTAAACATGCTGACGTTGTCGTCGCTAAGGCACCTGACTCTGCGTGGTTCTTAAGTCAACCCTATCTGGATATAGCCGCCAATGAAAGCGTATTTTATTGACCCCCTAAAAAGTGAAATCCGTGCCATCGACCTTACAAACGGCGATGATGAGGCCAAGCAGTTGCTTGGTGCCAAAGCCATTGAGTTCGATGAAATTGCTACTGGTGGTGATCGCTTGTGTTTTGATGAGGACTGCTTCATCACACAAAAACCAGGGCGGTTTCAGCTCGACACCCTCGCGCCCGTGGCAGGCAGTGCCTTGCTCGTGGGTGCGGCTGCGGCTGATGGCGGGCTGACAGACGTCTTAATTGACCAAGAGGCATTGCGCGCTCGCATTAAGTTTTTGTCTTGATCGGTGGAAATAGGGTGATGTTGGTGTCTTTTAGAAGCAAGAACCGAGCGATTTGACAGATAAATTCTGTAAAGTCATAATAGCGGGCTTGGGTCGGTAGCTCAGTTGGTAGAGCAGCGGACTTTTAATCC